>NZ_JAIUKE010000322.1 GCF_020176795.1 Streptomyces sp. 8L | reverse complement strand
GTCCTGGATGTGGGTCGCGGCCCCGGGGGGGGGGGGGGGCCCCGGGCGGGGGGGCGCCCCCCGCCCCCCCCCGGGGGCGCCGGGGCGCCCCCCGCCCCCCCCGCCGGGTCCGCCGCCCCCGCCCGGCACCGCCGGGGGAGCCCGCGATACGGTCGGCGGCACCCCGCACCGGAGCCCAACTACCTTGCGCTCCGAGCGAACAGCTACAGAACCGGGATGGCGCCCGCCGACCTGGGGGTTAGGGTCCATGAGTACGAGAGCCGGAGAAGTCGTCCGGGTGCAGTGCGGCCCGGCCTCCGAAACTCGGGACGAAGACGCTGAGACGGCCGATGCCGTCAGAGACGAGCAGGTGGACACGTGACGAATCTGATGCCCCTCGCCGCCGGAGACCCGTCCATCGGTGGGGGCCTCGGCGACCAGGTCTACAGTCGGCTGCTCGGCGAGCGGATCATCTTCCTCGGCCAGCAGGTGGACGATGACATCGCCAACAGGATCACCGCGCAGCTCCTTCTTCTCGCGGCCGAGCCCGAGAAGGACATCTACCTCTACATCAACAGCCCCGGTGGCTCCGTGACGGCCGGCATGGCCGTCTACGACACCATGCAGTACATCCCCAACGACGTGGTGACCATCGGAATGGGTCTCGCCGCGTCCATGGGCCAGTTCCTGCTGACCGGCGGGTCGGCCGGCAAGCGCTTCGCGCTGCCCAACACCGACATCCTCATGCACCAGGGCTCCGCGGGCCTCGGCGGCACCGCGTCCGACATCAAGATCCAGGCCGAGCAGCTGCTGCGTACCAAGAAGCGCATGGCCGAGATCACCGCTCGTCACACCGGCCAGACCGAAGAGACGATCATCCGCGACGGCGACCGCGACCGCTGGTTCTCCGCCGAGGAGGCCCGGGACTACGGCATCATCGACGAGATCATCTCCGCTGCCTCGGGAGTTCCGGGCGGCGGCGGCACCGGGGCCTGAGCTACCCCGCCCCGGTACGTCCCCCGAAGGTCTCCCAAGGTCATAGGAATGGTGAACACCCACATGAACAACACTTCCGCGAGCGGCCTGTACACGGGCCCGCAGGTGGACAACCGCTACGTCGTCCCGCGCTTCGTCGAGCGCACCTCGCAGGGCGTCCGCGAGTACGACCCGTACGCGAAGCTGTTCGAGGAGCGCGTGATCTTCCTCGGCGTGCAGATCGACGACGCCTCCGCCAACGACGTCATGGCGCAGCTGCTGTGCCTGGAGTCGATGGACCCGGACCGCGACATCTCCATCTACATCAACAGCCCCGGCGGCTCGATGACGGCCCTCACGGCCATCTACGACACGATGCAGTTCGTGAAGCCGGACATCCAGACCGTGTGCATGGGCCAGGCGGCCTCCGCCGCGGCCGTGCTGCTCGCCTGCGGCTCGCCCGGCAAGCGGCTCGCGCTGCCCAACGCGCGCGTGCTGATCCACCAGCCGTCGAGCCAGACGGGCCGCGAGCAGCTCTCCGACCTGGAGATCGCGGCCAACGAGATCCTCCGCATGCGCACGCAGCTGGAGGAGATGCTCGCGAAGCACTCGACGACCCCGATCGAGAAGGTCAGGGACGACATCGAGCGCGACAAGATCCTCACGGCCGAGGACGCGCTCGCCTACGGTCTGGTCGACCAGATCGTCTCCACCCGCAAGACCACGGCCGCCTCCGCGGCCTGACCGGCGCGCACCCTTGGCGCGGCCCGCGCCACACCCGCCCCCGGGGGGGGGGGGGGGGGGGGCGGCCCCGGGCGGGGGGGGGGGGGGGGCCGCGGAGCGCGAGGCCCGCGGCCACCGCGACGGCGCCGTTCACGCCGAAGTACGCGGGGTGCGAGATGTTGTCGTAGAGCTTCACGGTCTGCGCCTGGATGCCGTTGGCCATGGCGAGGGAGAGGAACCACAGCGCCATCGTCTGGCTGGCGAACGCCCGCGGCGCGAGCTTGGTGGACGCGGACAGGCCGGACGTCTCCAGCAGGATGTCGCCGAGTCCGAGCAGGATGTACGAGCCGACGATCCACCAGACCGCCATCGTGTAGTGGTCGCTGGTGTGGCCGGACGTCGGCAGGACGATCAGCAGGAACGACAGGCCGCCCAGGACCACACCGAGGGCGATCTTGTTGGAGGCGTGCGGCTGGCGGCTGCCCATCCGCACCCAGGTGGCGGCGACGAGCGGGGCGAGCCCCACCTCGAACGCGCCGAGCGCCGACGTGTACCAGCTCGCCGGGAAGTCGAAGCCGAGGATGCTCGACTCGGCGTTCGAGGCGGCGAGCAGGATCATCGTCGAATACGCCTGGAAGAGGATGTAGTTGAAGACCACGGACGCGGCGAACAGCACGATGTAGGGGCGCAGCCGCCCCCGCTCCTCGCGGGAGACCCGCGGGCTCGTGAACATCACCGCGAAGTACACGACCGGCGCGGCGATCGAGACCGCCGTCAGCACGTCGACGAACCGGCCGAGCGTCAGCCACCCGGCGAGCGAGAGCGCCGTCGCGAGCACCGCGGCCACCACGGCGCCGATCACCATCCACCGCACCGCGCGCCGCATCGGCGCGGGCGCGAGCCGGTACTCAGGGGCGCTGCCGCGCCCGGCGAGGTGCCGGCGGCCCGCGACGTACTGGATGAGGCCGAGCGTCATGCCGAAGGCCGCCGCGGAGAACGCCCAGTGCCAGCTCGCGTGGTCGCCGAGCCACCCCGTCACCAGCGGCCCGAGGAAGGAGCCGATGTTGATGGCCATGTAGTACAGGGCGAAGCCCGCGTCGCGCCGCTCGTCCTTCGTCGCGTAGAGCTTGCCGACCAGGTACGAGACGTTCGGCTTCAGCAGGCCCGTGCCGGCGCTGATGAGGCCGAGCCCGGCCCAGGTCGCCCAGACGGCGGGGATCGCCATCAGGTAGTGGCCGATGGCGATGAGGACACCGCCCCACAGCACGGAGCGGTACGAGCCGAGGATGCGGTCCGCGAGCCAGCCGCCGCCGACCGAGACCAGGTAGACGAGCGTGCCGTACGCCGCGGAGACGGAGGCGGCCGTGCCGTCGGCCATGCCGAGGCCGCCGTGTGCGACGCTGTCGACGAAGTAGAGGACGAGGATGGCCTGCATCCCCAGGAACGAGAAGCGCTCCCAGATTTCCAGACCCGACAGCGTGACAAGCCCTCTGGGCTGGCCGAAAACCGCCCGGTCGTCCTCCGGAGGAGGTTGCTCTCCGTTCCCGCCCGTGTCGGTCACCGTGTCGGACAAAGTACTCTCTTCCGCTCGTACGACTGATCACGAACATACCGTCGGTGTCGGGAAGGCGCCCACGGTGATCGAAACGCGACCGGATACGCTGACTTGAGTGATGGCAGCGACACATCGACAATCCGTGTGATCGTCAGCAGACAGGAGTACCCCTCGTGACCGTCGTCGGGCCGTTCGGGCTGAGCATGCGGGACCAGGCCCTCGAAGCCGATGTCCAGACCGGATTGGCGGCAGTCGAGGCGGGACTGCTCGATGCCACCAAGAGCGACGTCGCCTTCATCAATGAGGCGTCCCAGCACCTGGTGCGCGCGGGCGGCAAACGATTCCGGCCGCTGCTCGTCCTGCTCGCGGCGCAGTTCGGCGACCCGTACGCGCCGGGTGTCGTCCCCTCGGCCGTCGTCGTCGAGCTCACCCACCTGGCGACGCTGTACCACGACGACGTGATGGACGAGGCCGAGGTCCGCCGCGGCGTCGACAGCGCCAACGCCCGCTGGGACAACTCGGTCGCGGTCCTCACCGGCGACTTCCTCTTCTCCCGCGCCTCGCAGATCCTCGCGGAGCTGGGGCCCGAGGCCGTACGCATCCAGGCCGAGGCGTTCGAGCGGCTCGTGACGGGGCAGATCCTGGAGACCGCGGGGCCGCGCGACGGCCGCGACCCGGTCGCCCACTACCTCGACGTGCTGTCCGGCAAGGCGGGCTCGCTCGTCGCCGTGTCCGGGCGGTTCGGCGCGCTGATGTCGGGCGCCGACGAGCGGATCGTGGACATCCTCACCCAGTTCGGCGAGCGCCTGGGCGTCGCCTTCCAGCTCGCGGACGACGTGCTGGACATCGCCAGCGAGTCCCACGAGTCCGGCAAGACCCCCGGCACCGACCTGCGCGAGGGCATCCCCACCCTGCCCGTACTGCTGCTGCGCGCCCGGGCCGAGAAGCTGGCGGACCCGGACGACGTGCAGCTCGTGGAACTGCTCGCCTCGGACCTCTCCGACGACGCCAGGCACGCCGAGGCGCTGCGCCGGCTGCGCGCCCACCCGGCGCTCCAGCAGGCCATGGACGAGGCGGTGCGGTACGCGACGGCGGCCCGCGAGACGCTCGCGCCGCTGCCCGAGTGCTTCGCGAAGTCCGCGCTGACGGAGCTGTGCGACGCGGTGGTCCACCGGGCGGGCTGACGCCTCCTCCTCCGGGACGTGCCTCCAGCTGACGCCTCTCCCTCCGGCACCGCGCCTCTAGGGGTCGCCCGAGCGGTGTCATCCCGTAGGGGGACGGAAAGTTGCTCCGCGGGGTTGACGCCAGTGATTGGGCCGTTTGGTCAGATTGACATACGCGCTCGTTGCCCTGTCGAGTGAGAATGAACTTCGGGGGAACCTCGGGCAAGTGGACGAGCGCACGCGGCACTGACGACCGTAATGACCGGCCGCCGATCACGGAGGTAGGGCACACATGGCAGGCAACGACACGGCAGGGAGCACGGAGGCGACGGTCGGGGACAGGGACCGTGCCACGGGCCGCAGGACGGTGGCCAGGTACGCCGTTCCGGTGGCCGTCGCGGGGGTCGCCGCGGCGACGATCGGCCTGGTGCCGGCGCTCGCGGCGTCCGGCGACCCGGACCTTCCCAAGATCAGCGCGCACGACCTGGTCCAGAAGATCGCCGCCTCCGACACGGAGCAGCTCTCCGGCTCCGTGAAGATCACCACGGACCTCGGGCTGCCCTCGCTGGGCGGCCTCGGCGGTTCGGTGGGCGGCTCGTCCGCGCTCGGCGGCTCGGGCGGCTCGGGCGGTTCCTCGGGGGCGCCGTCCGCCTCCGCCTCGGGCTCTGCGGCGAATCCCGAGTCCAAGCTGATGGAGCTGGCCTCGGGCACGCACACGCTGCGGGTGGCCGTGGACGGGCCGCAGAAGCAGAAGGTCTCCATCCTGGAGAACGCGGCGGAGTACAGCCTCATCCACAACGGCGGCCAGGTGTGGGCCTACGACAGCGCGAGCAACGAGGCGTTCCACACGACGGCCCCGAAGGGGACCGCCCCGTCCTCCGGCACCGCGAGGAACCTGCCCGTCCTGCCCAAGGGCGGCGACCTGCCGACGACGCCGCGGCAGTTCGCGGACGACGCCCTCAAGGCCGCCGGGTCCACGACGTCGATCAGCGTCGACGGCACCTCGCGGGTCGCCGGCCGGGACGCGTACGACCTGCTGATCAAGCCCAAGCAGGCCGGGTCCACGATCGGCTCGATCCGGGTGGCGGTCGACTCGAAGACCGGCACCCCGCTGAAGTTCACGCTGGCGCCGAGCGGCGGCGGCAAGGCCGTCGTCGATGTCGGCTACACCTCCGTCGACTTCGGCAAGCCCGCGGCCTCGACGTTCACCTTCACCCCGCCGAAGGGGACGAAGGTCACCGAGGGCAAGCAGCACGTACCGTCCCAGCAGACGCCGTCGCAGCAGACGCGGAAGCCGTCGTCGCAGTGGCCGTCGGGGCAGGACTCGCCGAAGCAGGCCCAGGGCCGGGCGAAGGCCGCGCTGAGCAGGGTCAAGGTCATCGGCACCGGCTGGACCTCGGTGGTCGAACTGCCCTCTCCCGCGGGCGCGGCGGGCCAGTCCGCCAAGGGCGACGCGTCCAAGGCGCCCCAGGGCTCCCAGGACGTCCAGGGCTTCCTCGGCTCGCTGGGTGACAAGGTCAACGGGAAGTTCGGCTCGGGCACGGTGTTCCACACCCGCCTGGTCAACGCCCTGATGACCGACAAGGGCACCGTCTACGCCGGCGCCGTGAGTCAGCAGAAGCTGGTCGACATCGCGAACGCCGCCGCCAAGTAGCGACGCACCGCTGGCCCGGATGTCCCGGCCGCGGGGGGGGGCGGGCCCGCGCGGGGGGGGGCGGGGGGGGGGGGGGGGGGGGGGGGGGGGGGGGGGGGGGCGCGGGCGGGGGGGGCCCCCCCGGGGCGGGGGGGGGGGGGGGCGCCGGACCGGACGGCGGCGCGAGTGGCGGACGGCGGCGGACGGCGGGGACCGAAGGGACTGGCGAACGTGGTGAACACTGTGGTGGCAAAGGCCGGTGGGCGGTCACGCCCCGGCCGGGCGGCGCCGCCCGTCATCGAGGCGCGCGGCCTGACGAAGCGCTTCCGGGGCGGGCAGCTCGCCGTCGACGGGCTGGACCTGACCGTGCCGGACGGCAGCGTGTTCGGGTTCCTCGGGCCCAACGGCTCGGGCAAGACCACGACCATCCGGATGCTGCTCGGCCTCGTGCAGCCCACGGCGGGCTCCGCGAGCCTGCTCGGCCTGCCCATGCCGCGCGCGGCGCGGGCGGTGCTGCCGCAGGTGGGCGCTCTGATCGAGGGCCCTGCCCAGTACGGCTTCCTCAGCGGCCGGGACAATCTCGTACGCTACGACGCCACGGACCCGACGGCCGACCCGCGCACCCGCGGGGCGCGGGTGGACGCGGCCCTCGACCGCGTAGGGCTCGGCACGGCGGCGGGCAAGAGGGCCAAGGCGTACTCCCTCGGCATGAAGCAGCGGCTCGGCATCGCCGCCGCCCTGCTGCGGCCCCGCAGGCTGCTCGTCCTGGACGAGCCGACCAACGGCCTCGACCCGCAGGGCATGCGGGAGATCAGGACGCTGGTGCGGGAACTCGCCGCGGAGGGCACGACCGTCTTCCTCTCCTCGCACCTGCTGGACGAGATCGAGCAGGTCTGCACGCACGCGGCCGTCATGGCGCAGGGCAGGCTGATCGCACAGGGCTCGGTGGCCGACCTGTCGGCGGGCACGCGGGGCAGGCTCGCGGTCACCACGCCCGATCCGGCCGAAGCGGCCCGCGTGCTGGCCGGGCACGGCGTCACCGCCATCGAGACGGGGGAGAGCCGGGTCTCCGGCGAACTGCCCGCCGGTGACGGCGAGGCGGCCAGGACGGACCCGGCCGACCTCAACGCGGCGCTGGTGCGCGCGGGGGTGCGGGTGCGGGCGTTCGGTGTGGAACGCGGCACGCTGGAGGACGCCTTCGTGGCGCTGACGGGAGAGGGTTTCGATGTCGCGGGCTGAGACGGCGGACGGCGCGGACGCGCCCCGGCCGGGCGGTGAGCGGTCGGGCGGCGAGCCGGCGGGCGGCCGGTCGGCGGGCGAGGCGCTCGCGGGCGGCGGCTTCGCGGAGACAGGGCCCGCGGGTGCGGGCGTGGGTGTGGATGCGGGCCTGACCCCGCAGGCGGGCGTGACCCCGCAGGCGAGCGTGGGTGCGGATGCGGGCGACCCGGCGGACGTCGCCGCGGGGGAGGGGCGGCCCGCCCTCCGGTGGACGCTCGGGTTCTTCCGTTCCGAGCTGCTGACGACGTTCCGCAGGTGGCGCTCACTGGCGCTGCTCGCGGTCCTCGCCGCCGTCCCGGTCCTCGTCGGCGTCGCGGTGAAGATCGAGACGAGCGACGGGGGCGCCGCGGGCCACGGCGGCGGCGGTCCCGCGTTCCTCACGCAGGTCACCAACAACGGCCTCTTCCTGGTCTTCGCCGCGCTCGCCGCGACTCTTCCGGTGTTCCTGCCGATGACCGTCGGCGTGATCGTGGGCGACTCGGTCGCGGGCGAGTCGGCCGGCGGGACGCTGCGCTATCTGCTGGTCGTCCCGGCCGGCCGGACCAGGCTGCTGCTCGCCAAGTACGCCACCGCGCTGGCGTTCTGCCTGGCCGCGGCGCTCGTCGTGGCGGCGTTCGCGCTGGCCACGGGCGCGCTGCTGTTCCCCGTGGGCTCGGTCACGACCCTCTCAGGCACGACGATCACGTTCGGCGCGGGCCTGCTGCGCGCGCTGCTCGTCGCGGTGCTGGCGGCGGCCTCACTGGTCGGGTTCGCGGCGGTCGGCCTGTTCATCTCGACGCTGACGGGCAGCGGGATCGCGGCGATGGCCTCGACGGTCGGGCTGCTGATCACCGTGCAGATCCTCGACTCGATCCCCCAGCTCGACGCGATCCACCCGTATCTGTTCTCGCACTACTGGCTCTCGTTCACCGACGTGATGCGCGCGCCGGTCCTCTGGGACAGCGTGGTGAAGAACCTCGTGGTCCAGGGCGTCTACGCGCTGGTCTTCGGCTCGGCGGCCTGGGCCCGCTTCTCGTCGAAGGACATCGCCGCGTAGGCCCCGCTGCCCGGCGAAGGACGCCGCCGCGCCGGGCCCGCTGGCCGGCGAAGGACGTCGCGCCGCCGCGCGCAGTTCTGCCATACGTACGCGTGTGCGGCGGGCCGTGCGCAGCGCGTCCCACGTCAGGATGGCCAGCGCCATCCACACCAGCGCGAACCCGGCCCACCGCTCCGGCGACATGGCCTCGTGGAAGTACGCGACGCCCAGGGCCAGCTGGAGCACCGGCGTGAGGTACTGGAGCAGCCCGAGCGTCGTCAGCGGTACGCGGATGGCGGACGCGCCGAACAGCACCAGCGGCACGGCCGTGACCAGCCCCGCCGAGGCGAGCCAGGCTGCGTGGCCCGTGCCGTGCGCGGTGAACGTCGACCCGCCGGTCGCGCCCAGCCACAGCAGGAAGCCAAGAGCGGGCAGGAACAGCACCGTCGTCTCCGCCGCGAGCGACTCCAGGCCGCCCAGGCCGACCTTCTTCTTGACCAGGCCGTACGTGCCGAACGAGAACGCCAGCACCAGCGAGATCCACGGCAGCCGCCCGTACCCGACCGAGATGACCACCACGGCGGTCGCGCCGACGCCGACCGCAGCCCACTGCGCTGCCCGCAGCCGTTCCTTGAGCAGCACGACCGCCAGCAGGATCGTCACGAGCGGATTGATGAAGTAGCCGAGCGAGGCCTCCACGACGTGGCCCGCGTCCACGGCCCAGATGTAGACGCCCCAGTTGACCGTGATCGTGGCCGCGGCGAGCACCAGCAGTCCCACCCGGCGCGGCTGCCTCGCCAGTTCGGCGATCCACGCCCAGCGGCGCGTACAGGCCAGGGCGATCGCCACCACCCCGAGCGACCACACCATGCGGTGTGCCAGCACTTCGAGGGCGCCCGCGGGATCGAGCAGCGGCCAGTACAGCGGCACCAGGCCCCAGATCCCGTACGCGCCGATCCCGTACAGCAGCCCGGAGCGCTGCTGTTCCTCGTCCGTCTTCACGCGGCCCCCTCCCGTGCGCCGTCCGCGGCGGGACGTTCGTGTCCACGTCACGTCCCGCATCCGTACGGGACGGTAGCGGCAGGACCCGGCCCCTGTCATGTGCGTTTCGCCATACGGTCATGACAGGCGCGGCGTACAGCGGCGTACAGGCGTACGGGCAGGGCACATTCAGGGGTACGGACAGGGGTGGCGCACACGGGACGGCGCACAGGGGTGCGAGGTACGCTGCGGCCATGAGGATGTGCTCGATCGACTGTGCGATGGAGTCGGGCACTCGCGCTCCCCACGGCGAGTGCGCACCGCGCGGCCGCAGCTTCCTGCGCCGCCGCGGCCGGGTGGGTTCGCCCCCGGCCCCGCTCTCCTGTCGCGGCTGCGACAGCTGTCCGGCTCTCTGCCGCGCCTGACGGCGCCTCTCCCGCACTCCGGCGTCTCACGCCCGCACTTCCGCTCCCGCCTTCACCCCGTTGTGTCTTCCCGTGTCTCTTCCCGCTCGTTTCCGCGCGTCTGTGTGAACCGTGCAACCCGGCCGTGCCGACGCGCGCCCGCCTCCGGAGGAACCGCCTTGACCACGCATGCCGCCAACGTCCCCACCGCCCCCACCGTCCCGCCCGTCTCCGACATCACTTCCGCCCCGTCCGCCCCGTCCGCTCCCGTGCTGCGCTCCTTCCGCATCCCCGCCGGCGGGCTCCACGAGGGCCCGCGCGTGCTGCGCCGGCTGCCGGAGGGCATGGTGAGCCGTCCGTACGAGCTGTTCGACGTCGTCCCGCAGGCCGCGACCATCGGCGCCGAGATCCGGGGGCTCGACCTCGCGCGGCCCCTCGGCCGCACCCTGCGCGAGGAGCTGAACCGCGCGCTCGTCGAGTGGAAGGTCCTCTTCTTCCGGGGACAGCACCTCACCCCCGACGCGCAGCGCGCCTTCGCCCGCAACTGGGGTGAGCTGGAGACCAATCCGCTGCTCGCCTCGGCGGGCCCCGCCGACGTCGCACGCTTCGACCGCTCCGCCGCGCGCACCTTCGAGAACGTCTGGCACACCGACGTCACCTTCCGCGAACGGCCCGCGATGGGCGCCGTGCTGCAACTGCGCGAGGTGCCGGCCGCGGGCGGCGACACCATGTGGGCCGACATGGCCGCCGCGTACGACAACCTGCCGCAGGACGTGCGCGAGCGGATCGACGGGGCGCGGGCGGTGCACGACTTCCTGCCGGGTTTCGCGCGGTTCACCGAGCCCGGACGGCTCGCCGCGTTCCAGGAGATGTTCCCGCCGGTCGAGCACCCGGTCGTACGCCGCCACCCGGAGACCGGGCGGCGGATGCTGTTCGTGAACACCTCGTTCACCACGCACATCACGGGGCTCCCGCAGGAGGAGAGCGACCGGCTGCTGCGGCTGCTGTTCCAGCAGGCCCATGTGCCGGAGTACCAGGTCAGGTGGCGCTGGGCGGCCGGGGACATCGCCTTCTGGGACAACCGCGCCACCCAGCACTACGCCGTGAACGACTACGGCGACGAGCGCCGGGTCGCGGAGCGCGTCGCCATCGCGGGGGACCGGCCCTTCTGACGCCCTCGGTGAGCGGTAACGACCGCGGCCCCCGGGCGGCCCTTCCGGGGCCCCGGGGGCGCGGTGCGTGATGAGGGCGCGTCAGCCGGCGACGGTCCAGGTGTCGCTGCCCGTCAGCAGCGCGGACAGGTCGCCCTTGCCCCGCTGCTCGACGGCCCTGTCCAGCTGCTCGTTCATCAGGGTGTCGTAGACCGGCCTGCGCACATTGCGGAAGACGCCGATCGGCGTGTGGTGCAGCGTGTCCGGGTCGGCGAGGCGCGAGAGCGCGAACGCCGTCGTCGGGGACGCGGCCGACGCGTCGTGGACCAGGACCCGCGACTCGTTCTCCGGCGTGACCTCCACGACCTCCAGATCACCGGTCCGCTCGTCGCGCACGACGCCCTTGGCGCTGTCGGTGCCGAAGCGGATCGGCTGCCCGTCCTCCAGGCGGATCACGGCCTCCTGGGCCTGGTCCTTGTCCTTGAGGACCTCGAAGGCGCCGTCGTTGAAGATGTTGCAGTTCTGGTAGATCTCCACCAGCGCCGTACCGGGGTGGTCGGCCGCGGCGCGCAGCACGCTCGTGAGGTGCTTGCGGTCCGAGTCGACCGTACGGGCCACGAACGAGGCCTCGGCGCCGATCGCCAGGGACACCGGGTTGAACGGGGCGTCGAGCGACCCCATCGGCGTCGACTTGGTGATCTTGCCGACCTCGGAGGTGGGCGAGTACTGGCCCTTCGTCAGGCCGTAGATCCGGTTGTTGAACAGCAGGATCTTCAGGTTGACGTTGCGGCGCAGCGCGTGGATGAGGTGGTTGCCGCCGATGGACAGCGAGTCGCCGTCACCCGTCACGACCCACACCGACAGGTCGCGGCGGGAGGTCGCGAGGCCCGTGGCGATGGCCGGTGCGCGGCCGTGGATCGAGTGCATCCCGTAGGTGTTCATGTAGTACGGGAAGCGGGAGCTGCACCCGATGCCCGAGACGAAGACGATGTTCTCCTTCGCCAGCCCGAGGTCGGGCATGAAGCCCTGGACCGCGGCGAGGACGGCGTAGTCGCCGCAGCCGGGGCACCAGCGGACCTCCTGGTCCGACTTGAAGTCCTTCATGGACTGCTTGGCCTCGGTCTTCGGGACCAGCGTCAGCAGCTCGTTCGCCACGGCACCGGCACCGGCCCCGGACAGCGCCCCGGACATTGCCTCAGACATTGATGGCCTCCTCGATGGCCGTAGCGAGCTGTTCGGCCTTGAAGGGCATGCCGTTGACCTGGTTGTAGGAGTGCGCGTCCACCAGGTACTTGGCCCGCAGCAGGGTCGCGAGCTGGCCGAGGTTCATCTCCGGCACGACGACCTTGTCGTAGCGCTTGAGGACCTCGCCGAGGTTCGCGGGGAAGGGGTTGATGTGCCGCAGGTGCGCCTGGGCGATCGGCTGCCCCGCCTTGCGCAGCCTGCGTACGGCGGCGGTGATCGGGCCGTACGTGGAGCCCCAGCCGAGCACCAGCGTGCGGGCGCCGTCCGGGTCGTCGACGGTGATGTCGGGGACCTCGACGCCGTCGACCTTCGCGGCCCGGGTGCGCACCATGAAGTCGTGGTTCGCGGGGTCGTACGAGATGTTGCCGGTGCCGTCCTGCTTCTCGATGCCGCCGATGCGGTGTTCGAGGCCGGGCGTGCCGGGCACGGCCCACGGGCGCGCCAGCGTCTTCGGGTCGCGCTTGTAGGGCCAGAACACCTCGGTGCCGTCGGCGTTCTCGTGGTTCGGCTCGGTGGCGAACGGGACGCGCAGGTCCGGCAGCTCCTCCGCCTCCGGGACGCGCCACGGCTCGGAGCCGTTGGCGAGGTACCCGTCGGAGAGCAGGAGGACCGGCGTGCGGTACGTCAGCGCGATCCGGGCGGCCTCCAGGGCGGCGGTGAAGCAGTCCGCGGGGGTGGACGGCGCGACGATCGGCACGGGGGCCTCGCCGTTGCGGCCGTACATCGCCTGGAGCAGGTCGGCCTGCTCGGTCTTCGTCGGCAGGCCCGTGGAGGGGCCGCCGCGCTGGATGTCCACGATCAGCAGCGGCAGCTCGAGGGAGACCGCGAGGCCGATCGTCTCGCTCTTGAGCGCGACGCCGGGACCCGACGTGGTGGTGACGGCGAGAGAGCCGCCGAAGGCCGCGCCGAGGGCGGCGCCGATGCCGGCGATCTCGTCCTCGGCCTGGAAGGTGCGCACGCCGAAGTTCTTGTGCTTCGACAGCTCGTGCAGGATGTCGGAGGCCGGGGTGATCGGGTACGACCCGAGGTAGAGCGGCAGCTCCGCCTGGTGCGCCGCCGCGATCAGACCGTACGACAGGGCGAGGTTGCCGGAGATGTTGCGGTACGTACCGGTCGGGAAGGCCTCGCCGGCCGGGGCGACCTCGTACGAGACGGCGAAGTCCTCGGTCGTCTCGCCGAAGTTCCAGCCGGCCCGGAAGGCGGCCACGTTCGCCTCGGCGATCTGCGGCTTCTTCGCGAACTTCGACCGCAGGAACGCCTCGGTGTTCTCCGTGGGGCGCGTGTACATCCACGACAGCAGGCCGAGGGCGAACATGTTCTTGCTCCGCTCGGCCTCCTTGCGGGACAGGCCGAACTCCTTGAGCGCCTCGATCGTCAGCGTCGTCAGGGGCACCGGGTGCACCTGGTAGGCGTCGAGCGAGCCGTCCTCCAGCGGGGAGACGGCGTAGCCGACCTTCGCCATCGGGCGCTTGGTGAACTCGTCGGTGTTGACGATGATCTCCGCGCCGCGCGGCACGTCCCCGATATTGGCCTTCAGAGCCGCCGGGTTCATCGCGACCAGCACGTCCGGCGCGTCGCCCGGGGTCAGGATGTCGTGGTCCGCGAAGTGCAGCTGAAACGACGACACACCCGGCAGCGTGCCTGCGGGGGCACGGATCTCGGCCGGGAAGTTGGGAAGGGTCGACAGGTCGTTCCCGAAGGACGCCGTCTCGGAGGTGAACCGGTCACCTGTCAGCTGCATACCGTCGCCCGAGTCACCCGCGAAGCGGATGATGACACGGTCCAGACGGCGGATCTCCTTGGCGCCGGAACCCCCCGGCCCTGACTCTTCCGACCGGCCCGACAACGGGGCATGCTGCTCCGCGACGACGGTGTCACCCGCGTCGTTGGCCTCGTCGGCTGCGCTACTGACCTGGCTGGTCACTGGACTGGACCTCCCTGTGAGGCTTCGGCTCGGGACCGCCGGCCGCCGGCCGTCCCGGAGCAACCCTACGTCGGTAAGGGTCACCTACCTCTGTCCGGCCGCATGATGGACGCTGACATGAGACAGCCCGATACGGGTAAATGCCCTGTTCTACGAGGTTTTGCGGTACGGGTGCGACGCGCGGGCGCGCTCGTTCTTTGGGACTAGGACCACCCCTCCCAGCAGCCGGGCGAGCGGCTCGGGCCCAGGAGGCCCAGCTTCCGCGCGGTCGCGCGGGCGTCACCCGCCGGGCTCCCCGGCCTCACGACCTGAGATACGTCAGAACGGCCAGCACTCGACGGTGATCCCCGTCACTGGGGGACAGGCCGAGCTTCAGGAAGATGTTGCTGACATGCTTCTCCACCGCGCCGTCCGACACCACGAGCTGCTTCGCGATGGCCGAGTTGGTCCTGCCCTCGGCCATCAGGCCCAGGACCTCGCGCTCACGCGGCGTCAGGCCGGCCAGCACGTCCTGCTTGCGGCTGCGGCCGAGCAGCTGGGCCACGACCTCGGGGTCGAGCGCTGTGCCCCCGCCCGCCACCCGCACGACCGCGTCCACGAACTCCCTGACCTCGGCCACCCGGTCCTTCAGCAGATAGCCCACCCCGCGCGTCGACCCGGCGAGCAGCTCAGTCGCGTACTCCTCCTCGACGTACTGCGACAGGACGAGTACGCCCACGCCCGGGTGCTCCTTGCGCAGCCACACGGCGGCCCGCACCCCCTCGTCGGTGTGCGTCGGCGGCATCCGTACGTCCGCGACGACGACATCGGGCAGGGCGCCCGCTTCCGCCAGCTCGCCGATGGTCTTGGTCAGCGCCACCGCGTCGCCGACGCCCGCGACCACCTCGTGCCCCAGATCCGTCAGGAGCCGGGTCAGGCCCTCCCGGAGCAGCACCGAATCCTCGGCGATGACCACCCGCACTCTGTCCTCCACAGCCGCAGCCACTGTCTCGCAACCCCCCATGCGTCACGCACGCCCGGACGTCTCCCGACCGGGACGTCCCGGTCCCCCCAGCATCCCAGCATTCCCGTCAACGGACGCGGGGGCGCCCCGCCGAGTTGCCCGCGCGACGCTGCCCCGGCGGGGGTGGGGGACCGGCCGGGGCCCGTGCAGGCG
>NZ_JAIUKE010000321.1 GCF_020176795.1 Streptomyces sp. 8L | reverse complement strand
CGGGGCGGCCCCCCCCGGGGGCCCCCCGCCCCCCCCCCCCCCCCCCCCCCCCCCCCCCCCCCCCCCCCCCGGCCGCCGGCTCCGGATGCCCGTCGCCGTGCTCCAGCAGGACTGGGGTGCGGCGCTCGGCTACGACGCGGCGGCCCTGTGGCGCGCCTGGGCGCCCGACCTGCGCCACACGACGGTCGCCTGCGGGCACTTCATGGCCGAGGAGGCCCCGGCGGACATCGTGAGGGCACTGCGCGGCCTGCTGGCGTGACCGCCGCACGGCCGGGGCGGGACCCGGCCCTCGTCCCGGCCGTCCTTCGAGGAGGAGCGGGGCGGCGGCCCGCATTCCGGCCGTCCGGCGCGGACCGCGTACGGCAGCGGTGTTTTCCGGCCGTAGGCGAGTGGTGCTGCGCGAACCGTTGACCGGAACTTAACTCACAAGTAACTTCCTGAGCGCGCCGCTCACTTCACGCCCGGCCCCACGCCGGGCACCTCACGCCGAATCCGAGGAGAACTCAGATGTCGATGCGCGCTCTCGCCCGGGGCCTCACCGCCGCCGCTGCCGCCGCGGGCGCGGTGGCCCTCGGGCTCACCGCCCCCACCGCGCAGGCCGCCACCCCCCTTCCGTACGTCGCACTCGGCGACAGCTACAGCGCCGGGTCCGGCCTCCTGCCCCTCGACCCCACCGCTTCCCCGCTCTGCGCGCGCTCCACGGCCGACTACCCCCATGTCATCGCGGCCCGGACCGGGGCGCGGCTGACCGATGTCACCTGCGGTGGCGCGGAGACCAAGGACTTCACCGGCTCCCAGTACCCGGGCGTGGCGCCGCAGACCGACGCGCTCAGCGACAGCACGCGCCTGGTCACCCTGACCATCGGCGGCAACGACAGCGGCACGTTCATCGACGCGATCCTCGCGTGCGGGTCGGCCGGAGTCGTCACGGCGGGCCAGGGCAGCCCCTGCGCGTCGCTGTACGGCGACACGTTCGACAACACGGTCGACAACACCACGTATCCCGCGGTGAGAGCGGCACTTCAGCAGGTGCGGGACAAGGCGCCGAACGCTCGCGTCGCCGTTCTCGGCTACCCGTGGATCGTTCCCGCGAAGAGCGACCCGTCGTGCTTCGCGAAGATGCCGATCGCGTCGGGCGACGTGCCGTACCTGAGGGACCTGGAGACCCATCTCAACGCCGCGGTGGAACACGCGGCGCAGGACACGGGCGCGACGTTCGTCGACATGGCGTCGGCCTCGGACGGCCACGACGCCTGTGCGCCGGCGGGCACGCGCTGGATCGAACCCATCCTGTTCGGGACGAACTTCGTGCCGGTCCACCCCAACGCCCTCGGCGAACAGCAGATGGCGGCACGCACCCTGGCCGTGCTCGGCGAGGGCTGAGCCGCACGGGCGACGGCCCCGCCCCGGTCGGGGAACGGGGCCGTCGTGGCGTCCGGACGGGCCGGACACGGTTGCGGGGAGCGGCTACTGGGCCCCACCGGCGAGGAAGCCGCCCTCGGCGTGTGTGATGCCGTAGGGGCCGCCGATGTTGGTGAAGCTGCCGTGGCCGCCGATGAAGCCGAAGCCGTGGTCCTGGCCCAGGTCGCCGTGCCGGCCGAGCTCGTGGTGGTAGCCGTAGTCCTGACCGTCCGCGAACGCCGTGCCGGTAACCGGGACGAGGGCGGCCATGCCAAGGGCGACGACGGCCGCGGCGCGGGCGATGTTCTTGCGCATTCGGTACCTCCTGCTAGCGGTAGTGACACCGGTTTCATCGCCTGTTCCGCGCCGGCCGTACCGATTCGGGCCGTTAGTCGCACCTTCCGGGTGAGCCTCACGCTCGGCCGTACGGAGGTGCGCCCCCCGCCGGCCCGTCTCCGGGGCGCCCTCGTGAGCGGCGGCGGAAGCTCCCCGCGGGGGCTTCTGAGCGGCTCACTCGCCGCGTGCGCTCGGGGGGGGCGGGCCGTTCGCGGCCAGGTGCCCGAACCCGCCAGGCCGACCCGCGGGCGCCGGGGGTCCTCGTAGGGCGGGACCACGTCGCCGTCCTCGGCGGGGTCGGCGGCTCCGTGGTGTCGCGGGCGGCGGCGGCGAACCAGGTGACGGTGTCGCGGACCGTCGTCGGACGTATTGACGGCCATAAACCGATCACCGTACGGTTTTCAAGCTCGGGCGGCTCACGACCGGGACCAGGACAGTGCCGAGCGGACCTTGCCGAGCGGCGCGGCCCCGCCACCGCCCCACCCCGCCGCCCCGGAAGAAGCGAGGAACAGCCGTGCCTGACCTCCGTACCAGCTCCGCACCTCTCGCCATCGGCGCAAGCTGCGGCCTAGGAAGCCGCCGACGCGGTCTCCTGCTCGCCGCCGCCGTCGCCGCCGTGTCCGCCCTCGCGTTCGCCGGTTCCGCCGCGGCGGCTCCTGCCCCCGCCACCGCCCCTGCGACAGCCGGCGGGGGCCACTACGTGGCCCTCGGTGACTCCTACAGCTCCGGCGCCGGAGTGCCGACTCAGGTCGACACCAACTGCGCGCGCTCCGACCACGATTATCCGGGCCTCGTCGCCCGGGCCATCGGCGCCGCGTCCGTCACGGACGTCACGTGCGCGGGCGCCGACACCACCGACATGGCCGGGCGGCAGGGTTCCGCTCCGCCACAGCTCGACGCCCTGCGGCCGGACACCACACTCGTCTCTCTCGGTATCGGCGGGAACGACCTGGACCTGACGGGACTGCTGGGCCGCTGCCTCCTGTTGGACGCGCTTCTGCCCAACGGGTCTGCGTGCAAGACCAGTTACACGCTGCTCGGAACGGACCAGGTCGCCGCCCGCATCGATGCCACGGCGCCGAAGATCGACGCGGTGCTGCGGGCGATCCACGCCCGCTCGCCGCACGCCCGGATCGCCCTGGTCGGCTACCCGGTGATCCTGCCGGACGACGGCGGCTCGTGCCACGACATCGTCGGCCTGTCCAGCGGGGACGCGCCCTGGGTCCGTGACGAGGAGAAGTACCTCAACACCATGCTCAAGGAGCAGGCCACCACGTACGGCGCCACCTACGTCGACACGTACACCCCCGCCGTGGGGCACGACGTGTGCCGGCCGGCCGGAGAGCGGTGGATCGAACCCACCGACGATGCCGAGGCGGCCGGGCTGCACCCCAACGCGGCGGGTGAGCGGAGCATGGCGGGCGCAACGCTGTCCGCTCTCGGCCGGTAGGGCGGAGCGGCACACCCGCCACACGTACCCACAGAACAGGGCTGCTCCGCCAGGCGTGTCACGCGTCCCTCAGGGTGAGGGGCCTCATTCGCCCTCGTTCGCCCCGCCCGTCCCGTCCGCCCGGTCTCCCCGGCCCGCGGGCGGGACGGTGTCTCTCAGTTGTTCGGTGCCGTGCCTGCGTCCAGCAGCCGCAGCGCGTCCGTCAGCGCCTGCGGCATGTCCACGCTCCGGTCCGCGAGCCACTGCAACTGCACACCGTCCGCCACCGCGAGGAGCACGACGGCGAGGCGTTCCGCGGGGATGTCCGTGGCCAGCCGGCCCGCGTCGAGGGCGGAGCGGACGTAGCGGGTCACAGCGGCGCGCAGCGCCTCGTAGCGCTCGGGGAAGAACTCGTGCGCGGGGTGCCCGGGATCACCGGCCGAGGCGGCGAGGGAGACGAACAGTTCGACCAGGCCGGGGGTACGCGCTCCGGTGCGCATCGTGTCGACCGGGTCCTCGGGCACGCGGTAGTCGGGGTGGCGGGTGCGCTCGGTCTCGTCGCGGGCCCGCAGGACCTCGGTGAGGAGGTCCTCCTTTGAGTCGAAGTAGTGCATGAGCCCCGGCAGGCTCAGATCGCAGCGCGCGGCGACCTTGCGCAGCGAGGTGCCGCGATACCCCTCGGTCGCGAAGATGTCGAGCGCCGCCTCCAGGATCTCGGCCCGCTTGACCTCGCCCTTGCGATAGGGACCACGTTTCGCCATGCGCCTCACCTTAGACGCTGCGCACCGGCCGCCGGCCGCGCCAGGTCAGCGCCAGTCGATCTCGGTGGACAGCAGTGCGGACAGGCCGCGTTCGCGCCACCACCCGGCCTGTCTCGCGAGGCGCTCTCGGTAGGTGTCCCACTCCGGCGCGGCCCCGGTCCACGCCGCCTCGGCCACACCGGCCAGCCGGGGCAGCAGCATGAGGGTCAGGTCGTCCAGGCCGTGCAGCGACTCCCCGAACAGGGTGGCCTCGACGCCGGCGATGTGCTCGGGCTCCAGGCCGAGCGCCGCCGGGTCCCAGGCCGCCCCGTACCGTACGCCGCGCGGCCGGTAGGTGAAGCCGAGCCGCGCCGCCCGCCCTGCCTGTTCCGCCGGTATCACACCGGATGCGTAGGGCCGGTCCAGGTACAGGTGGGACTGCGGCGAGAGAAGGACCCGCCCGCCGCCCGCGACGATGCGTCCCAGGTCGTCCGCGGTGGGGGCGAAGAAGCGCCGCATCGCGGCCACCAGCGCGGGGGTGAAACCGGCGGCGAGCAGTTCGGGCCGTTCGTTCAACTCCTCCTGGTTTCGCGGCAGATCCTGCATCTCCGGGTCCACCCAGAACTGTCCGATGTCCCCGGGCCCCATGCCCGCCCGGGCTGCCTCCTGCCAGCCGAGCGGCCGCTTGCCCGCCTCCCGCAGGACGGAGCGGGCCAGACGGATCGCCTCGTCGAAGTCGTCGCCCGACGCGCCCAGCGCCTCGTCACCGCCGAAGTGCACGAAGGGCCCGTCGGTGAGCCGGGCGGTCTCCGTCAGCACATCGGTGATGAAGGCGCGGCTCGCCGGGTCGTACGCGTCGAGCGGCGGGACGTACGGGAAGCCGGCGCCGAGCGCGGCGGGCCGCGGCAGTGTTCCGAGGCCGGGGCAGGCGCGCAGGGCGGCGCCGCAGTGGCCGGGCACTCCGATCTCCGGGACGACGGTGATGTGCCGGGCCGCGGCGTACTCCTGGAGGTGCCGGTACTCCCGCGCGGTGTAGCTCGGGTGCCCGGGGTCGGCCGTCAGGGCGGGCAGCCCGGGGATCTCCAGCCGCCACCCCTGATGGTCGGTGAGGTGCAGGTGCACCACGTTGAGCTTGTACAGCGCCGCCACGTCGATCAGCCGCAGGACGTCGTCGAGGGCGATGAAGGCACGTGCCGGGTCGAGCATGAGCCCGCGCCAGGCGTACCGGGGGGCGTCGTCGATGTGTCCGCACTCCAGCACGCCGTCCAGGGGCGCTGTGGCGAGCAGGTGCAGGGCGGAGACGGCGGCGCGGAAGACGCCGCGCGGGGTGCGCGCGCGGCAGGTCAGCGCGTCGGGGGCGACCGTCAGCCGGTACGCCTCGTCGGCGGGGCCGCCCGCCGGAGCGGTCCCGTCGGCCGGATCGGCGGCGACGGGTTCGCCGTCGAGCGGGCAGACACCGAGCGGCGCGGGCAGCGCGGCCACCTTTCCCAGGGTCAGCTCGATGGCGCCGGGGGCGGTGCCCGGACTCCCCGCGGCGGCACCGACGGCGGCGAGGTGCGGCGCCAGCAGGTCCCGCAGGACGTCCGCGGTGGCGTCCAGGGCCGGTTCGGTGGTGCGGATCTCCCAGCGGCGCGCCACCGGGCAGGCGCCCGGCATCGGCTCGCGGCGAGCGGGAGCGGGGATCAGCGCGCTCAATGGTGGCTCCTTGGCTGGGCGGTCGAGACCGAGCGGGACGCTACCATGAAACCCGATCACTGTATGGTTTTGATGACAGGCGCCGGACGCGTCGCACAGGTACCGGATACGCACAGGTACCGGATACGCGCGGGGCCACGCGCCGGAAGCGCGCTCCGGCGCCGCGCAGAGACGAGGGAATGACCATGACCGACGACGGATTCGCCCTCCCCGACGGCTTCCTGATGGGGGCGTCCACCTCCGCACACCAGACCGAGGGCGGCAACACGGCGAGCGACTGGTGGGCCTTCGAGCAGCTTCCCGGCGGGCCCGTGGCCGAGCCGAGCGGGGACGCGGCGGACAGCTACCACCGCTGGCGCGAGGACATGGACCTGCTGGCCGGCCTGGGCTTCAACGCCTACCGGTTCAGCATCGAGTGGGCCCGGATCGAACCCGTCCGCGGACAGGTCTCGCGCGCCGCTCTCGCGCACTACCGCAGGATGGTGGAGGGTGCGCGGGAGCGCGGCCTCGAACCGGTCGTGACGTTGCACCATTTCACCTCACCGCGCTGGTTCCACGAGTCCGGCGGCTGGACCGGGCCGGAGGCGGTGGATCTGTTCGCGGCGTACGTGCGGACGGTGGCGCCGGTCCTGGACGGGCAGGTGCGGTACGCCGCGACCCTCAACGAACCCAACATGCTGGCGCTGGCGCACACCGCGCTGCGGCAGGGCGCCGGCTTCGCGGACTTCCGGACGCTGGAACCCGCCGACTACATCAGCGAGGCCCTCATCACCGCACACCGCACCGCGCGGGAGACACTGCACGGGCTGCTGCCCGGCGTGCGCGTCGGCTGGACGGTGGCCAACCAGGTCTACCAGCCGGAGCCGGGCGCGGAGGACGTCTGCCGGGCCTTCGCGTGGCCGCGCGAGGACAGGTTCCTGGAGGCCGCGCGGGACGACGACTGGGTCGGCGTCCAGTCGTACACCCGCACACGGATCGGCAGCGGCGGTCCGCTGCCGGTGCCCGAGGACGCCGAACGCACCCTCACGGGCTGGGAGTTCTACCCGGCGGCCTTGGGTGAGGCGGTGCGCCACACGGCGGACGTCGTCGGCCCCGGTGTGCCCGTGCTGGTGACCGAGAACGGCATCGCCACCCGGGACGACGCGCGCAGGATCGACTACACGGCGGCGGCGCTCGCCGGGCTGGCCGACGCGATGCGGCCCGGCGGCAGCGACGGCGAGGCCGGCGAGAACACCGCTGGCAGCGGCGGTGTGGACGTACGGGGGTATCTGCACTGGAGCGCGCTCGACACCTACGAATGGGGCTCGTACGGGCCGACGTTCGGGCTCGTCGCGGTGGACCGCGAGACGTTCGTCCGGACGCCGAGGCCGTCCGGGCGCTGGCTCGGCGAGCAGGCCCGCGCCGGGCGCCTCGCGGTGCGCTGAGCGCGCCCCGCCGGGGCCGCGGCGGCACCTGGCGCCGTGGCCCGGCCGGGCTGCGCCGTGACGGTGGAGGAGCATGCGGCGGAGCAGTGCTGGCAGCGGTCAGCCCCGGCTCGGGGCCGCGCCGCTCCCCCGGCCCGCCGTGCCCGCGTCCCGGTCGGCCTCGACCGCGCCGCCCGCTTCGGCACCGGACAGGGCCGCGGTCAGCTCCGCGAGAAGCTCCCCCGTGACGGGGCTGCCGGCGAATTCCGAGATGGCCCGCAGGGACATGCCTTCCGCGATGGAGCGGATCACCGGGTCGTCCAGCAGTCGCGCGGCGCGCCGGTCGTCCTCGTACGCGGCGCTCAGCGCGGCGGTCAGCAGCGGGCCCGCCACCGGGTGCCGCTGCCACTCCCGCAGGGTGGACTCCGCGGTCGGGACGGGTGGCGTGTCGCCTTCGAGCACGACGACGGTGTCGAGGCGGATGTCGCGGGAAGAGGAACCGGCTTCGAAGCGGTACTCCCCCGGCTCCACGCGCCAGCCGCCCTCACGCACGCTGTAGTAGGCGAGATCCCTTACGGGCAACCGGAGTTGCGCCCACGCGCTCCGGCCGGGCTCCAGCGTGACGTCGGTGAACGCGCGCAGTTCCCTCTCGGGCCGCGCCACCTGCGAGGTCCCCGGCGGGGCCACGTAGAGCTGGACGATCTCCCGGCCGGCGACCGGGCCGGTGTTGGTGATCTCGACCTGCGCGAGGACGGAGCCGCCGTCCGGTGTGCCGGACGGCTCCACCGTGACGGTCAGCCCGTCGTAGGCGAAGTCCGTGTAGGACAGCCCGTGTCCGAAGGGGAAGGCGACCCGCGTGCCCCTCGCGTCGTAGCCGCGGTAGCCGACGAACACACCTTCCCCGTAGCGCACATGCCCCTCCTCTCCGGGGAAGGTGAGGTACGAGGGGGTGTCGGCCAGCCGGTGCGGAATCGTCTCGGTGAGCTTGCCCGAGGGGTTGACCACACCGAAGAGCACATCCGCCAGGGCCGCTCCGCCCGCCTGGCCCGGCAGCCACCCCTCGACCAGGGCGGGGATCGGCTCGCTCCAGGGCGTCACCCGGACCACACCGCCGTTGGCCAGGACGACGACGAGCCGGTCGGTCGCCTCCGCCAGCGCGCCGGCCAGCGCCGTCTGCTCCTCGGGCAGGTCGAGGTGGGTACGGTCGAGGCCTTCCGTCTCCTCCTCCGGGGGCAGCCCGAGGAAGAGCACCGTGGTGTTGGCGTCGCGCGCGGCGCGCACGGCCGCCTCCCGCAGCCGTGCCGCCTCGTCCCCGTGACCGCCCGCCGCCGCCCGGGGGCCGCCGGCCGGCGCGGGCGCGTAGCCCGCGGCGAAGTGCACCCGGTCGGCCCCGGCCAGGTTCCGGACGGAGTCCAGCAGTGTGTCCACCCTGGTCGGGGTGGTCTGTGAGCTGCCGCCTCCCTGGAACCGGGGCGTACGCGCGAACTCACCGATCACGGCGACCGTACCGCCGTCCTCGCCCGCGTCGAGCGGCAGCAGCCCGCCGTCGTTCTTCAGCAGCACCACACTGCGGGCCGCCGCCTCGCGCGCGAGCGCGTGGTGTGCCTCGTACGGTGCCGGGCCGCCGGACGGCGTGCCGTGCCTGCGCGCTCTGCGGGACAGGCCTGCCGCGCGGGCGGCGACCCGGTCGAGGTGCTCCTCGTCCAGCTGTCCCGCGCCGACCGCCGCCTCCACCTCGGCGGCGCTGCGTCCCGACGTCGACGGCATCCGCAGGTCGAGCCCTGCTCGTACGGCGGCGACGGAGTCCTGCACGGCGCCCCAGTCGGACATCACCAGGCCGTCGAACCCCCACTCGTCTCGCAGGACGTGGGTGAGAAGCCAGTGGTTCTCGCAGGCGGGGGTGGAGTTGACTGCGTTGTACGCGGCCATCACCGTCCACGGCCGGGCCTCCCGGACGACGCGCTCGAACGCCCGCAGGTAGATCTCGCGGAGCGGGCGCTCGTCGATGTCGGCGCTGACCCGCAGCCGGTCGGTCTCCTGGTTGTTGGCGGCGAAGTGCTTGACGGCGGCCCCGGTCCCCGCGTTCTGGAGGCCGCGCACCACCGCAGCCCCGAACACCCCTGCCAGCAGCGGGTCTTCGGAGAAGTACTCGAAGTTGCGCCCGCACAGCGGCGAACGCTTGATGTTCACACCGGGCCCGAGCACCACGTCCACGCCGAGGGCGGCGGCCTCGGCCGCGAGGGCGGCTCCGACGCGCTCCATCAGGCCGGGGTCCCAGCTGCATCCCAGGGCGGCCGCAGGCGGAAAGCAGGTGGCGGCGGTGGCGCCGTCGAGGCCGAGTACGTCGCTCTGGTCGCCGCCCTGGAAGCGCAGGCCGTGGGGCCCGTCGGACAGCCGGACGGGCAGGATGCCCGCACGTTCCACCGCGCTGGTGGTCCAGTTGTCGGCGCCGCTCGTCAAAGACGCCTTCTCGGCGAGTGTGAGCGGGACATGCGCGGGGGTGTGGGTCATGGGGCCACCGGTCTCTCTGCACGGGCTGCCTGTAGGAAAGGGGCGAACTGGGTTGCGGGGAGGGCGTGTTCCATCCTCCGCCGCAGGGCTGCGGACCGGAATACGTTCCGGCCGGCGAGAAGCGCTCCGCGCCCGCGGGGTACGTTCCAGGGCCGGCGTGGGCGTCGCGTGGCGGGGCCCGCGCCGTGTCCGGCTAACGCACTCCCTTCGCGAAGGTGACGGACAGGCCGCCCATCACGGCGAGCGCCGCTCCGATGGGGAAGAGTGCGGTGTATCCACCGGTGGCCGTCACCAGGGCGCCGGCCAGGAAGGGGCTGAACGCCTGCGGAATGCTCCAGGACAGGTTGATGACGGCCAGGTCCTTGCCGTACCCGGCTTTCGAGGGCAGCACCTCGCTCATCACGGCCGCGTCCACGGAGCCGAACATGCCGTATCCGACACCGCCGACGACGGCAGCGATGATCATGCCGGTGACCGTGGGAAGCAGCAGCGGGACGAGCAGTCCCACCCCGAAGACGACGGAGGACGCCTGGATGAACGGCTTGCGTCTGCCCACCCGGTCGGACCAGGGCCCGCCCACGGCGGAGAGCGCGAGGACGCAGGCGAAGGTGAGGGCGCTCAGCAGCGGTACGTAGTGGACGGCGCGGTCGCCGAGGCCGATGTAGTCCTGAAGGACGTACAGGTTGTAACTGGCGGTCAGCAGATAGCCGGTGACGAGCAGGAAGCGGCTGATGAAGACCCAGGCGAAGTCCGGGTTCCGTCGCGGGTTCACCCAGTAACTGCGCAGCAGGTCGGTCCAGTTGAACGGATCGTCGGCCATGTCCCGGGAGGAGGGCTCCCGCGCCGTGACCGCGAAGGCCACCAGGACCACGACCAGGATCGCGGCGACGACCCAGTAGCCGTGGGCGATGTCCGCGACGGAGGCCGACGCGATGAGCTGTCCGGCCAGCCCGCCGAGGCTCTGGCCCACGGCCGCGAGGGAGGCGAACAGGCCCCGGCGTTCGCGCGGCACCTGATCCGGCATCATCGCGTTCATGGGCAGTTGGGCGGAGTTCACCGTCAGCACGAGCAGCAGGTAGGTGGGCAGCAGCACACCGATCGAGTGCGCCGCCCCCATCAGCACCAGCGACACGGCGCCGCCGACCGCGCCCCCGAGGACCCAGGGGGAGCGCCGGCCCCAGCGGCTGCGGGTGCGGTCCGAGAGCCGGCCGGCCAGCGGCTGCACCAGCAGCGTCATCACCGCGCCGCACCCGGTCAGCAGCGCCAGGTTGTGCACCTTGCCCGCGGGATCGATGCGCTGCACCTGCACGGCCATCAGGACCGCGGTGACGGCGTTCCACAGCAGCGGGCTCGCCGCGTTGCCCGGCAGCCACACGGCACCGAGGCCGCGCAGCCGCGAGCGCGACAGGGCCGGGCCTTCCCGCGGGGACCCGGTGGACTCGGGAGGAGAGGGCCTGGGCGACGTGGTGTCCACCGGTGACTCCGATCTGGCCGGACGGCGAGGTGCGAAAAACATACGGTGATCGGTTTTCGCGTGTCAATGACCCTGCCGGCCTCGATCGCACACCACGCGTCCGGGGCCCGGGGCACGCGTCCGCCCCGGGCCCGGCTCCCGTGACCGCCCCGGCGGCACGCGTACGGTGTGAGCCGGAGTCAGCGTCCGAGCGACTCGTGGTACCGGACGAGGCGCTCCTGCATCACCGGATACGGGGTGGCGGCGGGCACCGGACGCCCGTCGCGTACGCTCGCGGCCACCTCCACGGCGGCGTCCACGGCCGCGCGGTAGGGCAGCGACCCGGTACTGACGCGCCGCACACCGAGCCGCCCGAGTTCGGCGAGGGACAGGGCGGGCACCACCAGGACGTTGAGCGGGACCGGGACGCCCGCCGCAAGCTCCCTCAGGTCCGCCGGCTCCGTCGCACCGGGAACGAAGACGCCGTCCGCGCCCGCCTCCACATAGGCCAGGGCACGCTGGAGGGAGGCCGAGACCGTTGCGTCCTGCCCCAACCAGTACGTGTCGACACGGGCGTTGACGAAGACGCCGGGGCTGCGCTGTTTGATCGCCGCGATCTTCGCCGCGTGCTTACGGGGATCGATGAGCCGCTCGGCCGAGCTGTCCTCGATGTTGACGCCGTCGGCGCCCAGCGACGCGACGTACGCGGCGACCCGTTCGGGATCGTCGTCGTAACCGTCCTCGACATCGGCGGAGACATGGACGTCGAGCGGCGTGAGCTGCCGGACGAGCGCGACCGTGAGGTCCTTCGTGGTCCGTGCTCCGTCGGGCCGCCCGGCCGTGGCGGCGACACCGAAGCTGGTCGTGCCGACCGCGGGGAAGCCGGCCTCCGCGAAGGCGAGGGCCGAGGGGACGTCCCAGGCGTTGGGGAGCAGGAGCGGCAGGCCCTCTCGATGGTGGAGTTCGCGGAACGTCATGGTCTCGGCACCTTTCGTTTGTCTCATGAGCCGTACGACTGCGGTCCGTACGGTTGCGGTCCGTACGACCGCGGTCCGTCCGGCTGGGCCTCTAACAGCTGGCGGCCTTTACGCGTGCGGTCCTTGCGACCGCGGTCCGTACGACCGCATCTTCGCCTGTCGAGTGCGTCATTGTCCGCGCGACGGCGGCGGCAGGAGTCGGGACCGCCTCGACGGGCGCGTCGGGACCGGCGCCCTCACCGGTCGGGGACGAATCCGCGGAGAGCGCTCTCCCCTGTACTGTGGCCTCTCATGAGCAAAGAGTCGAGTGCCTCGTCCGGCGGCCCCACGCTGGAGGACGTGGCCCGCACGGCGGGAGTCTCACGGGCGACCGTCTCGCGGGTCATCAACGGGGTGCGCAACGTCGACCCGGCGATCCAGCGGACCGTGCGGCAGGCTGTCGCCGCCACGGGTTACGCGCCGAACCGCGCGGCCCGCTCCCTGGTGACGCGCCGCGCCGAGATCATCGCGCTCATCGTCTCAGGAGCGGGCGACGACTCGGCGGCCGAGCAGAACGCCTTCGCCTCCCGGTTGTTCGCCGACCCGTTCTTCGGACGCGTGGTCAGCGGTGTCATCTCCTACCTCAGGCCGCGGTCCATGCATCCGGTGCTGATGTTCGCGGAGACTCCCGGCGCCCGCGAGGAGGCGGTGGACTTCCTGCGGCAGGGCAGCGCGGACGGGGCGCTGATCGTCTCCACGCACGCGCAGGACCCGCTGCCCGCCCTGCTCACCGACGCGGGGCTGCCCGCCGTGCTGTTCGCCCGCCCGGCGGGAGACGTGCCGATCAGCTACGTGGACCTCGCCCACCTCGACGGTGCGGGGCTCGCCGCGGACCATCTGATCGCCCGGGGGTGCCGGCGGCTCGTGACGATCGCGGGGCCGCAGGACGTCGCGTCCGGCCACGACCGGCTGGCCGGCTTCCGGGACGCCGTGGCCCGGCACGGCGTCCCCCGCCCACCGGTGGCCGAGGCCGACTTCACCCTCCGCGGCGGTGTGCGTGCGATGACCCGGCTGCTCGCCGAGAACCCCGACCTGGACGGTGTGTTCGCCGCCAACGACCTGATGGCGCAGGGTGCGTGCCAGGCGTTGCGCGAGCACGGCAAGAGGGTGCCGGCCGATGTGGCGGTGGTGGGTTTCGACGACAGCACCGTGGCCGCGTCCTGCGACCCCCCGCTCACGACCGTCCGGCAGCCGGTCGAGGAGATGGCGGCCGAGATGGCGCGGCTGCTCCAGGAGCACATCGAGCACCAGGACCGCCCCGTCACCTCCCTGATCTTCCAACCGGAGCTGGTGGTACGGGAATCGGCCTGACCACCCGGCCCGCGGCCGAGCGGTGTGGACCGCCCGGCACGCGGAACGAATCTGGCCGAGGGGCCGTGCGTGGGGCGGCGGCCGCGCCCGCCGGGCCCGGACGCCGCCCGAGTTCGCCCCGGTGTCAGCTGTAGACGCCGAACTCGTAGAGCGAGTAGCCGTATCCCGTGCCGCGCGCGGTGCCGTTCACCCGTACGTACCGGCCGGTGCCGTCGACGTCGATGTCGTCGATGTTGCCGTTGCCGTCCGTCACGGACTTCACCGTCGTCCAGTTCTGCCCGTCCTGCGACGTCTGGATCTCGTAGGCCTTCGCGTAGGCGGCCTCCCAGGAGAGCTGGACGTGGTGGAACGAGGTCGACGCTCCGAGGTCGACCTGGAGCCACTGCGGGTCGCTCCAGTCGCTCGACCAGCGGGTCGCCGCGTTGCCGTCGACGGCGTCGGCGGCGGTGCACGGGCAGCCGCCCGTCGGGTCGGTCTGGAACGAGGACGCGGTGGCCGGCTTGCCCAGCGCGACGTTCGTACCGGCCGGCTTCGGCGCGACGACCTTCAGGGACTTCGCGGCGAAACTGGCGTTGCCGTGGCCGTCCGTGGCCTTCACGTAGACCTTGTAGACGCCCACCTTGTCGGGCGCCTCGACCGTGAGGGTGCCGTTGCCGTGATCGGTGGCGTCGGCGGGGACGAGCGCGTTGTTCTGGTCGATGTAGTTGCTGCTGAACAGAACCTGGTAGGCGACGGGATCGCCGTCGGGATCGGTGGTCCTCGTACTGACGGTCACCTCGCCGCCGGTCTCCACGCCTTGTGTCGCGCCGCTGACGGTCATGTCCGTGATGTCGGGCGGGGTGTTGTCGTGCGAGGTGTCGCCGCCGTACGCCTTCTTCACGGCGTAGTACGAAGGCCGCTTCAGCCCGTCGGGGAGGAGGTTGAACCACACTCCGCCGAGGTCGTCCTCCGTTCCGTAGTGGAACATCGTGGCTCCGAGGGCGACCCCCTGGTGTGCCGTGACGCAGTTCCACGCCTTGGTGTAGCCCTCGGCCTTCTGCTGGTCTGTCGGCTCGTCCGGCACACCGTTCGCGTCGTCGGGCACCTCCCACTCACCGGCGGGACCCGTCTCGGTGACGATGTACGGCTTGGTGTAACCGCCCTGCTCCCAGGTGCTCTTGATGTTGCACACGTCGTTGTACGAGTTCACCGCGTACAGGTCGAGATCGGGAGCGTTCTTCTTGTAGTAGGGCCAGGCGCCGGTCCACGCGTCGGTGGAGGTCACCGGGTGGTTGGGGTCGACCTGGTGGATCTTCTTCGCGATGTCGTTCACGAAGGTCGTGTACGCGTCACGCTGGCTCTCCAGCTCGGCGCCGCTGTAGCAGTTCTGCAGGCCGAGGACGGACTCGTTGCCCACGTTCCACATCAGCACACCCGGGTTGTCCTTGTAGGTGTCGACCCACTTGGGGAACTCCGCGAGCATGTCGTTCTTGTACGAGGTGTCCGTCAGGTAGTTGACGCAGCCGCCCGAGCCGGGACCGCCGCCCGGCTGGAGCCAGAACCCGGCGATGACCTTGACGCCGTTCGCCGCAGCGGCGTCGAACAGCGGCGCGCTCGTGGCGTCGGTGCCCCAGGTCCTTACGGTGTTGACGCCCATCGACGCGACGTCCGGCATGTACTTGGCTGCGTCGGCGGCTGACGGGCCCCAGGTGAGGCCCTTGATCTGGTACGGGGAACCGTTGACGGTCAACTGCCAGTTCCCTTGTGAGCCGGTCACCTTGACCACGTCGCCGGCCGCGTGCGCGGCCTGGGCCCGGAGGCCGACCAGGGCCCCGGCCAGCAGGTCGGCTGCTGCGAGCGGCACGACGGCGCGCCCCGCCCCGGGGGGGGGGGCGGCCCGGCCGGGGGGGGG
>NZ_JAIUKE010000320.1 GCF_020176795.1 Streptomyces sp. 8L | reverse complement strand
GGTTTGGGGCGGACGAGCGCGCCGCAGATCGCTCCGGGCGGGCGACCAGTAGACGCGCGGCGGACGGGGCGGCGACCAGCAGACGCGCGGCGGACGAAGCGCGCGGCGGATCGCGGCGCCGTCGGGAGAGTTATCCACAGGCTGGGGGCGGGGCCCCCACAGGGTCGGTGCGCGGGCGCAGAATGTAGTCATGACTGAGATCACCGGCTCCACCAGTTCCCCGTCGGCCGAGGCGCCCGACTGGGAGAAGCGCTTCAGGGCGCCCCGGGTCTCCCTGCCCGACTGGGCGGAGGACGCCCCGGACAAAGCGCTGTTCGTGTCCAATGCGACAGGGACGTACGAGCTGTACGCGTGGGACCGCGCGACGGGCGCGCAGCGCCAGGCGACCGACCGGCCGAACGGCACGACGGACGGCGTGCTGACGCCCGACGGGGCGTGGATCTGGTGGTTCTCGGACACGGACGGCGACGAGTTCGGCGTGTGGATGCGGCAGCCGTTCGACGGGCGGCCGGACGGTGAGGCGGACGAGCCGGCGGTGCCGGGCCTCGCGCCGTCGTTCCCTGCGGGGCTCGCGCTCGGGCGGGGCGGCCTCGCGGTCGTCGGCCGGTCCACCGACGAGGACGGGACGACGATCCATGTGGTCGGGGCGCGGGGCGAGGCGCCCGTCGAGATCTACCGGCACCGGGAGTCGGCGGGTGTGGGCGATCTGTCCTACGACGGCGACCTGCTGGCGATCGAGCACACCGAGCACGGGGACGCGATGCATTCGGCGCTGCGCGTGGTGCGGCCCGACGGGACGCGGGTCGCGGAGCTGGACGACACCGAGGGCGGCACGCGAGAGCTGGGTCTTGAGGTCCTGGGCTTCTCCCCGGTCTCGGGCGACAGCCGGCTGCTGGTCGGGCACCAGCGCCGGGGCCGGTGGGAGCCGATGGTCTGGAATCCGCTGACGGGCGAGGAGACGGATCTCGCCATCGAGCTGCCCGGCGACCTCGGCGCCGAGTGGTATCCGGACGGTTCCGGCCTCCTGGTCGAGCACAGCTTCGAGGCGCGCAGCGAGCTGTGGCGGTACGACATGGCGGAGCGCGCGCTGGTGCGGGTCGAGACACCGGCAGGCTCGGTGTCGGGCGCGACGGCGCGGCCCGACGGAAGCGTGGAGTACCTCTGGTCGTCGGCCGCGACACCGCCGTCGGTCCGCTCCACGGCGGGCGGCACGGTGCTCGAAGCCCCGGGCTACACCGCGCCCGCGTCCGTGCCGGTCGAGGACGTGTGGGTGGACGGCCCGGGCGGCCGGGTCCACGCCCTGGTGCAGCGGCCTGCCGGGTCGTCGGGCCCGCTGCCGACGGTGTTCGACATCCACGGCGGCCCGACGTGGCACGACAGCGACGCGTTCGCGGCGGGCCCCGCGGCCTGGGTGGACCACGGGTTCGCGGTGGTGCGGGTCAACTACCGCGGTTCGACGGGGTACGGGCGCGACTGGACGGACGCGCTGAAGCACCGTGTGGGGCTGATCGAGCTGGAGGACATCGCGGCGGTGCGGGAGTGGGCGGTGTCCTCCGGGCTCGCCGATCCGGCCCGGCTGGTGCTTTCTGGCGGCTCCTGGGGCGGCTATCTCACCCTGCTGGGGCTCGGCACCCAGCCCGACGCCTGGGCGGCGGGGGTGGCGGCGGTGCCCGTCGCGGACTACGTGACGGCGTACCACGATGAGATGGAGGCGCTGAAGGCGATGGACCGCACCCTGCTCGGCGGCACGCCGGAGGAGGTGCCGGAGCGGTTCGAGGCGTCGTCGCCGCTGACGTATGTCGACGCGGTGCGGGCGCCGGTCTACATCTCGGCGGGCCTCAACGACCCCCGCTGCCCGATCCAGCAGGTGGAGAACTATGTGGACCGGCTCGCGAAGCGCGGCGCGGTCCACGAGGTCTACCGGTACGACGCGGGACACGGGTCCCTGGTGGTGGAGGAGCGCATCAAACAGGTACGGCTGGAGCTGGAATTCGCGAGCAAGTACGTCTCCGCCTGAGCCGCGCGTTCCTGGTCCTGGACCGCCCGGCCGTGCAGCTCATCCGGTTCGGCCGGCCGGTCCGAGCCGGGCGGCGCGCTCCGCAGGCAGTCCAAACCGGCGCGCTCCGCGGGGCGGTCCGGGCCGAGGCGGTCCGGGCCAGGCGAGGCCGGGCGGTCCGCGCCCGCCCGGGCCCGGCGCCCCCGCCCCTCAGGCGCCCGCACTCCGGCTCCGGACGGGACTCGCCCGCAGGAAGGCACCCGCCGGGAAGTCCCCCCGTCCGGCTCCGCCCCGGATGCTCCGGGCAGAACGACTACGCCGTCGTCTCGATGCCCAGGGCCCTGTCGCGCTCCGTCTCGGCCTCGCGGCGCACCAGGCGGAACCACATGTAGATGACGAAGCCGGCGAACACGAACCACTCGCCCGTGTAGCCGAGGTTCTGGAAGGCCTTGAGGTCGAGGCCCGTGTTCTCGGGGGCCGCGGCCGGGACGGGGGTCAGGCCGTGCGAGGCCTTGTTGACGGTCACCCAGCCGTCGTAGACGCCGTAGGGGACGATGTTGACGAGCGACGCCGCGCTGATCATGCCGATCTCGCCGTGCGGCAGGGCGCCGTCGCTGATGACGCCGTCGCTGTCCGAGGTCTCGGACGGCTGGAGCGCGCCGACGACATGGACCTCACCGGACGGCGCGGCGGGCGCCTTCGTGCCGTGGGGCAGCCAGCCCCGCACCACGGGCAGGGCCTTGCCGCCGTCGGTGCGCAGCATGGTGAGCACGTAGGAGCCGGTACGGCCGTCGAGCTGGCGGTCGGGGACGAGGAACTGCTCCCCGTAGCGCCCGCTGACCTCGGCCTGCCGCCCCGAGCTCTGCTGTGTGACGGGAAGGAGCCCCGCGAGCGGAGCCGCGGGCTGCTTCGCCGGGTCCGGCCGGTGGTCCGCGGCGCGCTGTGCGTCGACCCGGCCCTCGAAACGGCTCAGCTGCCAGATCCCCATGAAGACGCAGACGGGGATCGCCAGCAGAGCGAAGACATTGATCCCCATCCATCGGGGCGTCAGCAGAAACCGGTACACCCCACCACGGTACGGAACCCGCCTGTGCGCCGGTCCTCGGGGTACCCGCAGGGACCGGGCACGGAGCGGGCACCGCCCCGGCCGGCTCAGGCCGCCGGGGCGCCCACCGGGCCCGTCTTGTAGATCGTTCCGGCGCACGCGTTGGAGATCGTCGTCTCCGCCTTCGGCACCCCGAGCTCCGGCGTGTGCGAGACGGACACGCTGCCGTCCTGCGTACCGCCGCCGCCCGTACCCGAGCCGCTCTCGACGAGCTGGGTGCTCAGGCCGTCCGAGGTGCCGGCGCCTGCGTCCGGGGAGTGGGCGCCCGAGTCCGAGCCCGACGCCGCGGAATCGTCGCTGCCCGGGGAGTCGCCCGCCGACGGCGCGTTGCCCGGGCCGTCGTCCGACTGCGACGGGTCCGGTGAACCGCCGTCGCCCTTGGCGGGGCAGGTCGCGGACGGCACGAACGCGAACTGCACCTCGTACGCGGTGGCCGGGGCGAGTGCCACCGCCGCGCCGCCGCCGGGTGCGTCGGGCAGCCGCGTCGCGGGGTCGCCCGCCGTGTGCTGGACGACGCTGATCTTCGACGGGTCGGCGGCGCCGGCCGCCACGAAGCCGAGGGTGTCGCCGCCCGTCACGGTGCACTCGGTGTCGGAGACGTTCGAGACGTGGAAGCTGCCGTACACCGTGCCGTTCGCCGTCGGCGGCCTCTTGGACGCCGTGACGCCCAGCTGGCCGGCGGAGCAGACCGGCAGCGCCATGTCGAAGGTGCTCCCGGGCGGGGAGACCGCGCCGGAGCCGAGCCCGCCGTCGGCGCGGCCGGTCAGCGCCGGGCCGTCGCTGTGCGGGGTGGGCTTCTGTCCGGCCGTGGCGCCGCCCGGCTTCCCGGCCCCTTCGCCGGGGCCGAGGCCGTTGTCGGCGGCGCCCGAGCGACCGCCGTCCGGCCGTGCGCCGGATGCCCCGCTCTCGTCGCGGCCCGCGCTGACCGTGCTGCCGTCCAACACATCGGACGCTCCTGCGACGTGCAGGAACGCGGGTACGGCCGTGCCGATGAGGAGCGCGGCTGCCGCGGCGCCCACCAGGGCCTGCCGCTTGCGCGCCCGACGCGCGGGGATCGCGGCGCGCAGGTGGTCGAGCGCGCCGTCGGCCGGTTCGATCCCGTCCACCGCTGTCTGGAGCAGGCGCCTGAGGGCGAGTTCGTTTTCCGGGGCGCTCGCGTCCGCGCCCCGCGCCCCGCCGGTTCCTCCGGCGGCCCCGTCGCGCCCGGCCGCCCCGGTGTTCGGCTCGTGCTCCGGCTCGTTCTCCGGCCCGTTGCTCACTGTCCCGTTTCCAGTCGGTCCGCCCGGCGGTACGTCTCGGTCGCCGGTCCGTCGCCCGTTCCCCGCAGGCCCGTCATGCCGTGGCCTCCATGGCCACCCTGAGCGCCGCGATACCGCGGGACCCGTACGCCTTCACGGACCCCAGGGATATCCCGAGCGTCTCCGCCACCTGTGCCTCGGTCATGTCCGCGAAGTATCGCAGTACGAGCACCTCGCGCTGGCGCCGCTGGAGTCCGCGCATCGCCTTGATCAGCGCGTCGCGTTCCAGCTGTTCGTAGGCCCCTTCCTCGGCGCTCGCCATGTCGGGCATGGGCTTCGAGAGGAGCTTGAGCCCGAGGATGCGGCGGCGCAGGGCGGAGCGGGAGAGGTTGACGACGGTCTGCCGGAGATAGGCGAGCGTCTTCTCCGGCTCGCGTACCCGGCTGCGCGCCGAGTGGACCCGTATGAACGCCTCTTGGACGACGTCCTCGCAGGACGCGGTGTCGTCGAGGAGCAGTGCGGCGAGCCCGAGGAGTGAGCGGTAGTGCTTCTGGTAGGTCTCGGTGAGGTGGTCGACGGTGGTGCCCACGGCCATGGTGTCGTCAGCACCCGCGTTCGTGCGGGCGGACACGGGCGAGGCAGCAGGGGAAGTCGGGGCTGCCGGGGTTCCCGGCGCGCGCGACCGGCCGCGCCCCGGCTCCGGGAGTGCTGTCGGCTGTGCGGGCGGCGGTACCGACGCGGGCCCGGCGGCGGGCACGGGCGTGATCACCGGCATGCCGCCACCGGTCGGCGCGGCCCGCGGCCTGCGGCCGGGGCGCGTCGCCACACCTCTGAGGGGGCCGATCGCCGGGAATTCGAGTACCTCTGCCACGCTTGTTGGACACGCTGCCCCCCGGCAGGGTTGTACGCGCATGCCGCTGCGTCTGACGATGCGCCACGTGCGCTGTTTACGCTGTTTGCATCCATACGTCCCCGTTCTCCCCCGCTGCCCCGGTAATGGCCACCCGACAAGGGTGACGGTGTAGACGTCCCGGGAACGACTGGCGGTTGCGGGACTTGCACAGAAAGTCGGATCTGCATACTCCGACACGACGATGCCCCAGTTCAAGGGGTACAGACCCCCGGATTACTCACGGGACGTTCACAAGTTGGACACGTGGTTCCGCCCGCCTCTCCCGCGGGCGGGGCAGGGCGGAGCGCGCCAGGGCGGACACGGCGTACGCCGACCGCGGGCGGGGCAGACAAGGCGTACGCCGACCGCGGGCAGAGCGGACACGGCGGACGCCGGCCGGAGGCGCGGGCGTCCCGTCCGCTCAGTCGCGCTCAGTCGCGATCCGTCGCGGTCAGTCGCGGAGCTCCGCCGCCACCGCCTCCGCGATCTGCGCGCTGTTGAGTGCCGCGCCCTTGCGGAGGTTGTCGCCGCAGACGAACAGTTCGAGCCCGCACGGGTCGTCCAGCGAGCGCCGGACCCGCCCGACCCAGGTCGGGTCCGTGCCGGCCACGTCGGCGGGTGTCGGGAAGTCGCCCGCGGCCGGGTTGTCGAACAGTACGACGCCCGGCGCCGTCGCCAGCGTCTCGTGCGCGCGCTCGACCGTGATCTCCTGCTCGAACCGGGCGTGCACCGACACCGAGTGGGCCGTCACGACCGGAACGCGTACGCAGGTCGCCGTCACCGGCAGGTCGGGCAGGCCGAGGATCTTGCGGGTCTCGTCGCGGATGCCCATCTCCTCCGAGGACCAGCCGTCCTCGCGCGCCGTCCCCGACCACGGCACCACGTTGAGCGCGAGCGGCGCGGGGAACGGGCCCGTCGCGTCGCCGACCGCGCGCCGTACGTCGCCGGGGTGGGTGCCGAGCCGGGTGTGGGCGACGAGCGACAACTGCTGCCGGAGCGCGGCGACGCCCTCCTGGCCCATCGAGCTGACCGCCTCGTACGACGACACGACCAGCTCGCGCAGCCCGAACTCGGCGTGCAGCGCGCCGACGGCCACGATCAGCGAGAGCGTCGTACAGCCGGGGCTCGCGACGATGCCGCGCGGACGCATGCGCGCGGCGTGCGGGTTGACCTCGGGCACCACAAGCGGCACCTCCGGGTCGCCGCGGAAGGCGCGGGACCCGTCGACCACCACCGCACCGCCGGCCACCGCCACGGGCGCCCACCGGGCGGCGACCTCGTCCGGTACGAGGAAGACGGCGACGTCCACGCCGCGCAGCGACTCCTCGCTCAGCGCGACGACCTCCGTCTCGACCCCGCGCACGGAGAGCTTGGTGCCCTCCGTACGCGGGGTCGCGAGCAGCCTGATGTCGCCCCAGACGTCCGCGTGCTGGGACAGGATCTGGAGCATCACGGCGCCGACGGCGCCGCTCGCGCCGACGACCGCGAGCGTCGGCCCCCCGGTCGTCGGCCCCGCGGTCATCGGCCCGGGCCCGGGCGGCCGGTCATCGGCCGGTGCCTCCGTACACGACCGCCTCGTCCGACTCGCTGTCCAGGCCGAAGGCCGAGTGCACGGCGCGCACCGCCTGCTCGACCTCGTCCGCGCGCGTGACGACCGAGATGCGGATCTCGGAGGTCGAGATCAGCTCGATGTTCACGCCCGCGTCGGAGAGCGCCTCGAAGAAGCCCGCCGTGACGCCGGGGTTGGTCTTCATGCCGGCGCCGACCAGGGAGATCTTCGCGATCTGGTCGTCGTAGCGCAGCGAGTCGTAGTCCACGAGGGACTTCGTCCTGCCCAGCGCGTCGATCGCCTTGCGGCCCTCCGCCTTCGGGAGGGTGAAGGAGATGTCCGTCAGACCCGTCGAGGCGGCCGACACGTTCTGCACGACCATGTCGATGTTGATCTGGTTGTCGGCGATGGCCCGGAAGATCTTCGCGGCCTCGCCCGGCTTGTCGGGGACTCCGACGACCGTGATCTTCGCCTCGGAGGTGTCATGGGCGACACCGGAGATGATGGCCTGCTCCACCTTGCGGTCCCCTTGTGCTTCGTTGCCGACCCATGTGCCCTGGAGTCCGGAGAAGGACGAGCGGACGTGGATCGGGATGTTGTATCGGCGCGCGTACTCGACGCAGCGGTGCAGCAGCACCTTGGAACCCGAGGAGGCCAGCTCCAGCATGTCCTCGAAGGAGATCGAGTCGATCTTCCTGGCCTTCTTCACCACGCGCGGGTCGGCGGTGAACACGCCGTCGACGTCCGTGTAGATCTCGCAGACCTCGGCGTTCAGCGCCGCCGCGAGGGCGACCGCGGTGGTGTCGGAACCGCCGCGGCCCAGCGTGGTGATGTCCTTCTTGTCGTGGGACACGCCCTGGAAGCCCGCGACGATCGCGATGTTGCCCTCGTCGAGCGCCGTACGGATACGGCCCGGCGTGACATCGATGATGCGCGCTTTGTTGTGGACGGAATCGGTGATGACGCCCGCCTGGCTGCCGGTGAACGACTGGGCCTCGTGGCCCAGGTTTTTGATGGCCATGGCCAGCAGGGCCATGGAGATACGCTCTCCGGCGGTCAGCAGCATGTCGAACTCACGGCCGGAGGGAATCGGAGATACCTGTCCGGCCAGATCGATCAACTCGTCCGTCGTGTCACCCATCGCCGACACCACGACGACCACTTGATGGCCTGTCTTCTTGGCGTCGACGATCCGCTTGGCGACCCGCTTGATGCCCTCGGCATCGGCTACGGAGGAGCCTCCGTACTTCTGCACGACAAGGCCCACGTGCGCTCCTCGATCATTCCGTTGATGCGGTCGTCTCAGTCTATCGAGCAGCTGCACGACACTCCGGACATATCACATCGCGAGATGACTGGCTCACCAAGTGATCGCACGCAACATGGTCGTCCACCATGCCGTGGCGCCGCTCGGCATCAATGCATGCCCCGGATGGCGGCGGCCACGCGGAAGGTAATCCACTTCACAGGACCCACCCGGTTTGTTCTGCCCTGTCGAGACAAATGTCCCTTTGGGGCAGTTCGGGTACGGACGGGGCGCACGCGGTCGTCGTGTCCGACGAGCACGGGACCGAGCGGGTGCCGGACGAGGCGGGTGCGGGACGAGGCGAGTGCCGGACGAGGCGCCGCGCGCCCCGCTTCACGTCCGCGGCGTCACGCGCCCCGGCCCCGCTTCACGTCCGCGGTGTCACGCGCCGCGCAGGCCCAGCGGTCCCGCGATCTCCTCGGCCATGACCTGGCCCGCCTCCTCGGCCAGCGCGTCGTCCTCGGCGCTCAGGTCCTCGTCCGTGTCCAGGCCGTCCAGGGCGGGCAGGGCCTGGTTGAGGCGGACGTGCGCCACCAGGGACTGGAGCGCGCGCAGCGTCGCGGACGCGACCCCGCCCCAGCTCGTGAAGTACGAGAACTGCCACCACCACAGCGCCTCGGTGACCCGGCCCGCGCGGTAGTGCGCGAGGCCGTGCCGCAGGTCCGTGACGACGCCCGCGATGTCGTCCGAGATCCGCGAGGGCACCGGCGCCTTGCGGGGCTCGTACGGGTCGAAGACCTCGGAGTACACGTCGATCGGTTCGAGGATCGCGGCGAACCGTTCCCTCAGCTCGTCCACGTCGGGCTCCGGGCCGAGGTCGGGTTCGTAGCGCTCGTCCGGCAGGACGTCCTCGTGCGCGCCGAGCCGGCCGCCGGCCAGCATCAGCTGCGAGAACTCCAGCAGCAGGAACGGTACGGCGCGCTCCGGCTCGTCGCCCTTGGCGACCTCGGTGATCGCGACGATGAAGCTCTCGATCTGGTCGGCGATCTGGACCGAGAAGTCGTCCGGGTCCTGGTGGGCAGCGTGCAGCGTTGCGTCAGACATCGAGAAGTCTTCTCCCCTCGAAGGCACGCCCGAGCGTGACCTCGTCGGCGTATTCCAGGTCGCCCCCCACGGGCAGACCGCTGGCGAGGCGGGTGACCCTGAGCCCCATGGGCTTGATCATGCGGGCCAGGTACGTCGCCGTCGCCTCGCCCTCCAGATTCGGGTCGGTCGCGAGGATCAGTTCGTTCACCGCGCCGTCCGCGAGGCGCGCGAGGAGCTCGCGAATCCTCAGGTCGTCGGGGCCGACCCCCTCGATGGGGCTGATCGCGCCGCCGAGCACGTGGTACTTCCCACGGAACTCGCGGGTGCGCTCGATCGCGACGACGTCCTTCGGCTCCTCGACCACGCAGATCACCGCGGGGTCGCGGCGCGGGTCCCGGCAGATCCCGCACTGCTCCTCCTGCGCGACATTGCCGCACACGGCGCAGAACCGGACCTTGTCCTTGACCTCAAGGAGGGCGTGGGCCAGGCGGCGTACGTCCGTCGGTTCGGCCTGGAGGATGTGGAAGGCGATCCGCTGCGCGCTCTTGGGACCGACGCCGGGCAGTCTGCCCAGTTCGTCGATGAGGTCCTGAACCACGCCTTCGTACAACGGGTGCCTTCCTTCACTTCCTGCGTTCTTGGAATCAGGTGTACCGGTCGGCCTTGAAACACGAGGTACAGCCTTGCGAACTCCTCGTAAAGCCGACGTCAGAAGACGTCACGGAGACGTCGGCCGGTGCGGGACGCCCCGTGCGGCCGTCCGACGTCCGCGCCCGCCGCCTGCGGTCGGAGCCGTCGGAGCCGTCAGAACGGCATTCCCGGCATGCCGCCGAGGCCCTGCGCCAGCGGGCCCAGCTTCTGCTGCTGGAGCTGCTGCGCGTTGTCGTTCGCCGCCTGCACGGCCGCGAGAACGAGGTCCGCGAGCGTCTCCGCGTCCTCAGGGTCGACGGCCTTCGGGTCGATTACCAGGCCCTTCAGCTCGCCGGAGCCGTTGACCCTCGCCTTCACGAGGCCGCCGCCGGACTGGCCCTCCACCTCGGTGGCCGCCAGTTCCTCCTGGGCCTTGGCGAGGTCCTGCTGCATCTTCTGGGCCTGCTGGAGAAGCTCCTGCATGTTCGGCTGACCACCACCGGGAATCACGGTCACTCCTGGCAATTCGACGACAACATTCCTGTGGGGCGAGCCTACGTGCTCCCGCCGCGCCTCGCCCCACCCGTTGGGACCAACTCTTTCGAGTGAGGCCGAACGGGCTCCCTTACCTGATCAAGAGGCTCCAGCGGGAGAAGTTCCCCCGAACCTGACCGGCACACCCTCCGTTCGGCGGTAGGAAAGTGCGATGCGCCACGGCGTGCGGACCCACATGAGCGGTCGCACCGCGCAGCCGCACGGCCGCAGCACCACGGAAGCAAGACCGCAGGAGCGCAGGACACACGTACGAGAGCCCGGCACGACCACACGCGCCGGGAACGTCGAACCGCTAAGGAGTGCCCCGGTGAGCCAGCCGGAGATGCAGCCCGGAGGGACAGGCCGGGACGACGAGCTCGCGGACACGGGCGCCGGTACCCGTTCGGCCCGACCCGCTGACGGTGGCGGGGGTACCGGTGGCGGCGGTACCGGCGGTCCCGAGCACGGCGAACTGGTCGGCGGCCCGTTCCCGCTGGGCGACTGGGGCGAGCCCGCGCAGCGCCTCGACGAGCTGTACCGCTGGGTCGAGACGGGCGCGCTGCACACGGTGCGCTGGTATCTGGCGGACCGGGTACGGCGCAGGCTCACGGCGCGTGCGCTGCGCGGCGGTACGGCACTGGGCGTGGTCACGGGCGTCGCGCTGCCGCTGCTCGACCTGGCGGGCAAGGCGCCCGGCACGGCGAGCTGGGGCTGCCTGGCGCTGCTGCTGGGCGGCGCGTGCCTGGCGTGCGACCGGTACTTCGGCGTCACGTCGGGCTGGATGCGGCACGTGGCCACCGCGCAGGCCGTCCAACGGCGCCTCCAGACACTCCAGTTCGACTGGGCGGCGGAGTCGGTGCGCGAGGTGCTCGGCCCGACGGAGGGCACGGCGAGCGAGGCCGCCGAGCGGTGCCTCGGGGTGCTGCGCCGGTTCTGCGAGGACGTCACGGAGCTCGTACGGGCGGAGACCGCGGACTGGATGGTGGAGTTCCGAGGGGGTGTGGGGACCGGAGCGCTGCTGTTGCAGTCGGCGCCGCTGAACCGGAGCGGCGAGGCGCCGACCTCGCCGCCCCCGCGCCCGTTCGCCGCGGGCACCCGCCCGAACATGCCGCGGCAGCGCCCCCCGGAGCCCCGCTGACCGACCGGTGGCGCCCCCGCGCCGGTTGGCGCAGGCGCACGCCGGCTCGCGCAGGCGAGGCGCGCCGGTTGGCGCAGGCGCGCGCCGCGATCACGCGTCCGGCACGATCCGTACCGTCGTGCCGGCCGCCTCCAGGGCCGCGCGTTCGGCCGCCGGGGCCGTGTCGTCCGTCACCACCAGGTCCAGCGCGTCCGCGTCCGCCACGTGCGCCAGGGCCGTGCGGGTCAGCTTCGCGCCCTCCGTCACCGCGATCACCCGCCGCGAGGCGCGCATCGCCGCGCGTTTGACGGACGCCTCCGGCAGGTCGTACGCCGTCAGGCCGTCCGCCGCCGTCAGGCCGCAGCAGCCGACGACCGCGGTGTCGAACCGCAGCGCCGCGAGCGACGCCTCGGCCAGCGGCCCCACCATGCCGAGTTCGCCGGGCCGCGCCTCGCCGCCCGGCAGGAGCAGCGTCGGACGGGCGCCGCCGGTCAGGGCGTTCGCCGTGTGCAGCGACAGCGGCATCACGGTGAGCCGCCGCCCGTGCAGCGCCCGCGCCACCTCCCGGCAGGTCGTGCCGCCGTCGACCACGACCGCCTCGCCGTCGGAGATCAGCCCCGCGACCTCGGCCGCCAGCCGGCGCTTGCGCTCGACCCCCTCCTCCACCCTGAGTGCGAACGGCGTCTCCTCGCCGCGGAGCAGCAGGCTGCGCGCCCCTCCCCGGTACCGCTCCAGCACGCCCTGTCCCGCGAGGGCCTCCAGATCGCGCCGCACCGTCATCTCGGACGCCGCCGTCAGTTCCGCGAGGTCGGCCACGCTCATCTCGCCCGCCGCCCGCACCGCGTCCGCGATCTGCCTGAGCCGGTTCATCATGCTCCTCGTCGATGTACGAACATCCTCGATGTTCGTTGAAGCCAGTTTCGCACATGACAAGTGTGCGATACTTTCCTTTCATGACGAGTACGCCGCGCGTCCCGCGCTCCGCCCGCCTCGCCACCTTCGCCTGTTTCGGCCTGAACGGCTTCGTCCTCGGCATGTGGGTCGTCCACATCCCCGTGATCGAGCAGCGCGCGGGCATCAGCCACGCCGTGCTCGGCTGGCTGCTGCTGGTGCTCGGCGGTGCCGCCTTCGCCGGGATGCGGCTCGCGGGACCGCTCACCGACCGGTACGGGCCGCGTACGGTCGTCCCGGCGAGCGGCGTCCTGCTCAGCGCCTCGCTCGTCCTGCCGGGCCTCGCCACCGGTGCCTGGGCACTGGGCGCCGCGCTGCTCGTGCTCGGCTTCTGCAACGGCTGCCTCGACGTCTCCATGAACACCCACGCCGTCCAGGTCGAACACCGCTACGGGCGCCCGGTCATGTCCGCGTTCCACGCCGTCTTCTCGCTCGGCGGCGTCCTCGCCGCGCTCGTCGGCGCCCGCGTCCTCAGCTGGGACTGGAGCACGCCCGGCACCCTCGCCGGCATGGGTGCCTTCGGCGTGCTGGTCGCCTTGGGCTCCGCGCCCGCCCTGCTGCCGCGCGAGCCGCGCGCAGGCAAGGCACCCGAGGCGTACGGGCCCGGCGCACCGGACGGGCCGGGGCAGGCGCACGGGCCCGGCGCACCGGACGGGCCGGGGCAGGCGCACGGGCCCGGCGCACCGGACGCGGCCGGGCGCGGCACGCGCCGCCCGGTCCCCCAGCGCATCCGGGTGCTGGCGGCCCTCGCCTTCATGCTGATGCTCTGCGAGGGCGTCGCCAACGACTGGAGCAGCCTCGACCTGAGGGACGTCCTCGACGCGCCCGCCGCCACCGCCGCCTTCGCCTACGGCTCGTTCTCCACGGCCATGACCGTCGGACGCCTCGTCACCGACCGGGTCGCCGCCCGCTTCGGCCCCGTGGCGATCGTCCGTTACGGTGCGGGGCTCGCCACCGCGGGCCTCGCCGTCGTCGCCGTGACGCCGTGGATTCCGCTCGCGCTCGCCGGGTGGGCCGTGTTCGGCCTCGGCCTCTCGGGCTGCGTCCCGCAGCTGTTCAGCGCCGCCGGGCACGCGGACCGCGAGGCCGCGGGCGCGAACGTGTCGCGTGTCGCCGGCCTCGGCTACCTCGGCATGCTCGCGGGGCCGACGGTGATCGGACCGCTCACCGGCGTCGTCCCGCTGAACGCCGCGCTCGTCGTGCCCGTACTGCTGTGCGCGGCGGCGGCCGTGTCCGCGCGCGTCCTCCGGCCCCGTGTGGACCCGGGCCTGACTCCGCCCCCCCACGGTCCCGCCCGTGACTCCGCGGGCGTCAGCTGAAGATGATCATGGAGCCCTGACCCAGGCTCTTGGTCGCCGCCGCGTGCAGACCGAGCCATACGTGCCGCTCCCGCTCGAACGGGCCGCCGCCGCCGTCCGCTCCGGTCCCGGCCCGTTCCTCCAGCGTCGTCGGCCCCGCGGGCGGCAGCGGCGGCGGCGGAGGGTTCCGCGGGTCGATGCCGATCGCGGGAGCGACCAGCTCAAGCTCCCGCAGCAGACCGTGCGCCGACCCGAGCGGGCCGCCGCCTTCGAGGAGCTGGTCGTTGGAGAGCGGGGCGGCGAAGTCCACGGGCACGTACGCGCCCGCGTGGTCGAAGTGCCAGACCAGATGCGACTGCTGGGCCGTCGACTCGAACATCTCCAGCAACTGCTCGTAGTCGCTGCCCAGCTCGCCCACGGGCGTCACCGGGAGGCCGCACACCTGGAGCAGGTACGCGCGCCGCAGGAAGTGCAGTGCGTCGTAGTCGAATCCGGCCACCGGGGCGACGTCCCCGGAAAGGCCCGGCATGTAGGCGTACACGGGGACGGGCGGCAGCCCCGCCTCCCCGAGCGCCTTGTCGTAGACGGCGATCTCTTCGGCGAAGGGGTTGTCGGGGCTGTGGCACAGCACGTCGACGAGGGGGACCAACCACAGGTCACAGGCCAAGGGGGGCTCGCTCTCGGGCAGTTCTGGTTCTCTCTGGAATCGCCGTTCGGTCACGGATCTGTTCACGGGGCCGGGGAGACGGCCGTCTTCGGGGGCCGTTCACGAGGCCGTTGAGGCGGCCGTCTCGGGCGGCCGTCACGTGGCCGTCGAGGCGGCTGTCTCGGGCGGCCGTTCACGCGGCCGTGCACGGACTCGGGCGCGCCGTTCGTCGGGGCCCGTACCGGACGACGCGGGGCCCCGCCGCCGGTGGCGCCGCGGGGGAGGCCGGGCGCACACGGGGTCGCGTCGCGGACTTCGGCAGGCCGTGGTCGGGACAGCGTAATGCGCCCGGCGCGCGGCGCGAAGAGTGCGGAAGGCACCGGAGTCAGAGCGCCGCGTCACCGGCCGCCGCACCGCCCGCGAGCCCGCCGGGCACCCCGCCGGCGGCCCGGCCCGCCACGGCGTCCGCCCACGTCAGTAAATGCGTGTTGTACTGCCCGATCAGTTCCCTGATCCCGGCAGTGTCGCCCGCAGCCACCGCGTCCACCAGCTCCTCGTGCCCGCTCCACAGCCATCTGTATGCCTGAGCGTCTTCCCGCAGGAAGGGCACCGCGAACACCCATGCCTTCACCCGCATCCGGTCCAGGAACTCCGACACGTACGGGTTGTCCCCCAGGACGCTCAGTTCACGCCAGAACCTGAGGTCGTATCCGATGAGTATCGCCACGTCCCCGGCGCGCGCGGCGCGCGCCGCCTCCTGGGCCCGCCGCCGCACGGAGGCGAGGGCGCGGGCGCCCCGCGGGCCGGGGGGGGGGGGCCCGGGGCCGCCCCCCCCCCGGGGCCGCCCGCCGCCCTCAGGTGACCGTCCAGACGAAGGTCGCCGTGGCCCGCGCGCCCGCCGGGGTGGTGGCGGTGACCGTCACCGT
>NZ_JAIUKE010000319.1 GCF_020176795.1 Streptomyces sp. 8L | reverse complement strand
GCCCCCGCCCGTAAGGGGACGGCGGCGGCAGCCATCCCCGCACGACCCGCGGCCGGACACCCACCGGCCAGGCGCGGGGGCCTGCCGACGGCTGCCCGGGGGCCGGCGCGCGCGGGGGAGCGGCGGACGCGGTCCCTGCGGCGGGCCGGGCAGCGGCAAAGGGCGCGGCCGGCACGGCGAGGGCGGGCACGGCGAGGGCGGTGGCGGTGGCCGTGGCGACCGGGAACGCGAGGACCGCCGCCACCGCGGCCGACAGCAGAAGACGCACAGTGATCATGCGCCAACTCTCCCCCGCTCACGCCCCGCCGTGGGGATCATGAACGTCATCTGTGGACAAGACGGCGGTTGTGGACAACGCCGTCACCTGGGGGCCAGAAGGTCCCGTACACTTCTTGTGCGGCCCGGGTCACCGGGTCGACTTCGCACGCCCCGACGCCGGCGTTCATCTACCGGTGTCAGCGCCTCTCGGTCCTTTGCGGCACGGCGCGCAGGGCGTCAGGCGCGACCGCCGTCCGGCGGCCGCGACAACCGAGTATCTAGGAGTGCGGCCATGGCCGTCGTCACGATGCGGGAGCTGCTGGAAAGCGGCGTCCACTTCGGTCACCAGACCCGTCGCTGGAACCCGAAGATGAAGCGCTTCATCTTCACGGAGCGCAACGGCATCTACATCATCGACCTGCTCCAGTCGCTGTCGTACATCGACCGCGCCTACGAGTTCGTCAAGGAGACCGTCGCGCACGGCGGTTCCGTCATGTTCGTCGGCACCAAGAAGCAGGCGCAGGAGGCGATCGCCGAGCAGGCGACGCGCGTGGGCATGCCCTACGTCAACCAGCGCTGGCTCGGCGGCATGCTGACCAACTTCTCCACCGTCTACAAGCGCCTCCAGCGCCTCAAGGAGCTGGAGCAGATCGACTTCGACGATGTGGCCGCGTCCGGCCTCACCAAGAAGGAGCTCCTGGTCCTCTCCCGCGAGAAGGCCAAGCTGGAGAAGACCCTCGGCGGTATCCGCGAGATGCAGAAGGTGCCGAGCGCCGTCTGGATCGTCGACACCAAGAAGGAGCACATCGCCGTCGGTGAGGCGCGCAAGCTCCACATCCCGGTCGTCGCGATCCTCGACACCAACTGCGACCCCGACGAGGTCGACTACAAGATCCCGGGCAACGACGACGCGATCCGCTCCGTCACCCTGCTCACTCGCGTGATCGCCGACGCCGTCGCCGAGGGCCTCATCGCCCGCTCCGGCGTCGCGACCGGCGACCAGAAGCCGGGCGAGAAGGCCGCCGGCGAGCCGCTCGCCGAGTGGGAGCGCGACCTGCTGGAGAAGAAGGACGCCGAGGCCGCCGAGAAGCCGGCCGACGCCGAGGTCCAGACCTCCGCCGAGACGGCCAAGGTCGCCGACGCGGAGCAGACCGAGGAGGCCCCCGCCGAGGCCGCCGCCGAGGCGCCCGCGACCGAGGCCCCCGCCGCGGAAGCCACCGAGCAGGCCTGACCTCACGGTTCGGAGAGACGGCGGGGGCCCTCGGCCCCCGCCGTCCAACCGTAGATCTTCGATCTTCGACTTCTTAAGAGAGAAACCACAGAGATGGCGAACTACACCGCCGCCGACGTCAAGAAGCTCCGTGAGCTCACCGGTGCCGGCATGATGGACTGCAAGAAGGCCTTGGACGAGGCCGAGGGCGACGTCGACAAGGCCGTCGAGCTCCTCCGCGTCAAGGGCCAGAAGGGCGTCGCCAAGCGCGAGGGCCGCAACGCCGAGAACGGCGCCGTGGTCTCCCTCATCGCCGAGGACCACACCTCCGGTGTGCTGCTTGAGCTGAAGTGCGAGACGGACTTCGTCGCCAAGGGCGAGAAGTTCCAGGCCGCCGCCGCCGCGCTCGCCGAGCACGTCGCGAAGACCTCGCCCGCCGATGTCGAGACGCTGCTCGCCTCCGAGATCGAGCCCGGCAAGACCGTGCAGGCGTACGTCGACGAGGCCAACGCCAACCTCGGCGAGAAGATCGTCCTCGACCGCTTCGCCCAGTTCCCTGCGGACGGCGGCTACATGGCCGTGTACCTGCACCGCACCATGCCCGACCTGCCGCCGCAGGTCGGCGTCCTGGTCGAGCTGGACAAGGAGAACGCCGAGGCCGCGAAGGACGTCGCGCAGCACATCGCCGCGTTCGCGCCCAAGTACCTCACCCGTGAGGACGTCCCGGCCGACATCGTGGAGAACGAGCGCCGCGTCGCCGAGGCCACCTCCCGCGAGGAGGGCAAGCCCGAGGCCGCCCTTCCGAAGATCGTCGAAGGCCGCGTCAACGGCTTCTTCAAGGAGGTCACCCTCCTCGACCAGCCGTTCGCCAAGGACAACAAGAAGTCCGTCAAGAAGGTCCTGGACGAGGCCGGTGTCACGCTGAAGCGCTTCGCGCGCATCCGCGTCGGCGCCTGACCGCGGCGCCGGCGCGAGCGCGTCGGCGCAGTCGTACACGGAGGACGGCGGACCCGGCTAGGGTCTGATGCAGTCGTCGGCCGCGTACCTGCCGGACGACCGCAGATCCGACGAGGAGGCCATTGCCGCCAGGGACGACACCCGGCCCACCGGCAATGGCCTTCGTCGTATGTGTACGAGGAGAACCCCATGAGCAACGGCGTGGACGCCGACCATTCCCCCGACGACCGGACCGCCGCCGGCCCCCGGCCCCGGCGTTTCATGCTGAAGCTGTCCGGTGAGGCCTTCGCGGGAGGGGGAGCGCTCGGCGTCGACCCCGACATCGTGCACGCCATCGCCCGCGAGATCGCGGCCGTGGTCCGCGACGGCGCGCAGATGGCGCTCGTCATCGGCGGCGGCAACTTCTTCCGCGGCGCGGAGCTCCAGCAGCGCGGTATGGACCGGGCGCGCTCCGACTACATGGGCATGCTCGGCACCGTCATGAACTGCCTCGCCCTCCAGGACTTCCTGGAGAAGGAGGGCGTGGAGACCCGCGTGCAGACGGCCATCACCATGGGGCAGGTCGCGGAGCCGTACATCCCGCTGCGCGCGGTGCGCCACCTGGAGAAGGGGCGTGTCGTCATCTTCGGCGCGGGCATGGGCATGCCCTACTTCTCCACTGACACCACCGCCGCCCAGCGCGCGCTGGAGATCCACGCGGAAGCCCTGCTCATGGGCAAGAACGGGGTGGACGGCGTCTACGACTCCGACCCCAAGACCAATCCGGGGGCCGTCAAGTTCGACGCGCTCGGGTTCAGCGAGGTCATCTCGCGCGACCTGCGCGTCGCCGACCTGACCGCCATCACCCTGTGCCAGGACAACAAGCTGCCGATCCTGGTCTTCGAGCTGCTGGCCGAGGGCAATATCGCGCGTGCGGTCAAGGGTGAGAAGATCGGCACTCTCGTGAGCGACCAGGGCAGCAGGGACTGACGCCCGCGCGGCCCCTCGTTCCCCGTACGAGCCCGTCCGTACGGACACACAGTCCGTATGGACACAGTCCCTATGGACACAGCCTGTATGGACAAAGTCCTGCCGGTCGGACACCGTGCAGGAAAGACGCGACGCAGGTACCGCCGGGCCCCTGGGGGACCGCACCACCGGTGGCACACCGCACTCACAACACGCAGGAGCAAGTGGTGATCGAAGAAGCCCTCCTCGAAGCCGAGGAGAAGATGGAGAAGGCCGTCCTGGTCGCGAAGGACGACTTCGCGGCGATCCGTACCGGGCGCGCCCACCCGGCGATGTTCAACAAGATCGTCGCTGACTACTACGGCGCTCTGACCCCGATCAACCAGCTGGCCTCGTTCTCCGTGCCCGAGCCGCGGATGGCCGTGGTGACCCCGTTCGACAAGACGGCCCTGCGCAACATCGAGCAGGCCATCAGGGACTCCGACCTCGGCGTCAATCCGAGCAACGACGGCAGCATCATCCGGGTGGTGTTCCCCGAGCTGACCGAGGAGCGCCGCCGCCAGTTCATCAAGGTCGCCAAGACCAAGGCCGAGGACTCGAAGATCTCCATCCGCGCGGTACGCCGCAAGGCCAAGGAGACCATCGACAAGCTCGTCAAGGACGGCGACGTCGGTGAGGACGAGGGCAGGCGGGCCGAGAAGGAGCTCGACGACACCACGACGAAGTACGTGGCACAGGTCGACGAGCTGCTCAAGCACAAGGAAACCGAGCTGCTTGAGGTCTGATGAACGACTTTTCCCGTGGTACCCCGCCGGCCGCAGGCTCCTGGGGGACGCCCGACCAGGGGGCGTTCCCGGCGGGTCCCGCCCACGATGAGTCCGAGGCGCAGCAGACTCGGCCCATGCCCATCGTGCCCGAAGGACCCGCGCCCGAGGGACTCGTGACCGGCGGTCCGCCGCCCGGTGCGCCGTCGGACGGTTTCCCGTACGGCGGCGCCCGGCCCGGTGCTCCGCGCCACGGGAGCCCCGTGCCGGGAGGTCCGCAACGCGGTACCCCGCAGCACGGCGCTCTGCGGTACGGCGCTCCGCCGTCCGCGCCCGGGGCCGCCGCGCCGGAAGCCCCGGCGGCCGGCCCCGTACGGGCGCCCGGTGGGTATCCGCCCCCGCAGGAAGAACCGGCCGGCCGGGAGGCGGGACGCCCCCTGACCGGACCCCTGTTCCGCGACGAGACGCAGCAGGAGCCCATGGCGTCGAACCCGGCACCGCATCCCGCAGCCGACCCCCAGCCTCCGCAGAAGAAGCGGGCGGGCCGTGACCTGCGCTCCGCGATAGGGGTCGGCGTCGGACTCGGCGCGGTGGTCGTCGCGTCGCTGTTCGTCGTCAAGGCCGTCTTCGTCGGAGTGATCGCGCTCGCCGTCGTCGTCGGACTCTGGGAGCTCACGAGCAGGCTCGACGAGAAGAAGGGCATCAAGGCCCCGATCCTCCCGCTCGCGGTGGGCGGCGCCATGATGGTCGTCGCCGGATACGTCTGGGGCCCGCAGGGCGCGTGGCTCGCGATGGCGCTGACCGCGCTCGCCGTCCTGGTCTGGCGGATGACACAGCCGCCCGACGGCTATCTGAGGGATGTCACCGCGGGCGTCTTCGCGGTGTTCTACGTCCCGTTCCTGGCCACGTTCGTCGCGCTGCTGCTGACCGCGCACGACGGTCCCTGGCGCGTGCTCACCTTCATCATCCTGACCGTCATCAGCGACACGGGCGCGTACGCCGTGGGCTGGCGGTTCGGCACGCACAAGCTGGCGCCGCGCATCAGCCCGGGAAAGACCCGTGAGGGCCTGGTCGGCGCGGTGACCTTCGCGATGGTGGCCGGCGCGCTGTGCATGCAGTTCCTGGTCGACGACGGGGCGTGGTGGCAGGGTCTGCTGCTGGGGCTCGGCGCGGCGGTCAGCGCGACGCTCGGCGACCTCGGCGAGTCGATGATCAAGCGGGACCTCGGGATCAAGGACATGGGGACCCTGCTGCCGGGGCACGGCGGCATCATGGACCGGCTCGACTCGCTGCTGCCGACGGCGCCGGTGGTCTGGCTGCTGATGGTGCTGTTCGTCGGCTCCCACTGAGGCACGGCGCCGGCGCCGGACGGGGCCGCTCGGCCCGGTGGCCCAGCCGGCGGCGGCTCCGCCCGGGCAGCCCGGAATCGGGGCCGGAATCGGTTCCCGGGGAAGCAGGTACGCTGAATGGGTCCGCCGCGTGTCGCGGTGGACCCCTTTGTGTCCCGCCACCGTCGCCCGCGTCGCGCCCCGCGCCGCGCGTGACCGCCCCGTGAGAGCGCCCGGGGCGGTGTCGGCCCCCGCCCCGGCGGTGCGTGCCGTACGGACGGGCCCCGCCGAACCACCGTCGTACCGAGGAGTTGTCGCACATGGCCGCGCCGAAGCCGGGAGAGCTGACTTTCGCGGCACCCAAGGGCGCGAAGCGCCCGCCGCGGCACCTCGCGGACCTCACGCCCGCCGAGCGCCGTGAAGCGGTCGCCGCCGCTGGCGAGAAGCCGTTTCGCGCCAAGCAGCTGTCGCAGCACTACTTCGCGCGGTACGCGCACGAGCCCGCGCAGTGGACGGACATCCCGGCCGGCTCGCGGCAGCGGCTCGCGGAGGCGCTCCTGCCCGATCTGATGTCCGTCGTGCGGCACATCTCGTGCGACGACGACACCACGCGCAAGACCCTGTGGCGGCTGCACGACGGCACATTGGTCGAGTCCGTCCTGATGCGCTATCCGGACCGGGTCACCATGTGCATCTCCTCGCAGGCGGGCTGCGGCATGAACTGCCCGTTCTGCGCCACCGGCCAGAACGGGCTGGACCGCAACCTCTCGACCGCCGAGATCGTGCACCAGATCGTGGACGGTATGCGCGCCCTGCGCGACGGCGAGGTGCCCGGCGGTCCCGCCCGGCTCTCCAACATCGTCTTCATGGGCATGGGCGAGCCGCTCGCCAACTACAACCGCGTCGTCGGCGCGATCCGCCGGCTGACCGACCCCGAGCCGGACGGCCTCGGCCTCTCGCAGCGCGGGATCACCGTCTCGACCGTCGGCCTCGTCCCCGCGATGCTGCGCTTCGCCGACGAGGGGTTCAAGTGCCGTCTCGCCGTCTCGCTGCACGCGCCGGACGACGAACTGCGCGACACGCTCGTACCCGTGAACACGCGCTGGAAGGTGCGGGAGGTGCTGGACGCGGCCTGGGAGTACTCGGAGAAGTCCGGGCGCCGGGTCTCCATCGAGTACGCGCTGATCCGCGACATCAACGACCAGGCGTGGCGGGGCGACCGGCTGGGCCGGCTGCTCAGGAACAAGCGTGTGCACGTCAACCTCATCCCGCTGAACCCGACGCCCGGGTCCAAGTGGACGGCGTCCCGCCCGGAGGACGAGAAGGCGTTCGTGGAGGCGATCGCCGCGCACGGCGTGCCGGTGACCGTACGGGACACGCGCGGACAGGAGATCGACGGCGCGTGCGGCCAACTGGCGGCGGCCGAGCGCTGACGGCGCCCCGCGCCTACATCCGGAACGCCTCCCGCGCCCACCCGGAACGTCCCCCGCGTCCATCCGGACGCCCCCCGCCCGTCCGGTCGGATACGCGTGCCGGCCTCCGGGGGCCCGTGTGTACCCTGGGGGCGAAAGCATTGCATACAACCACCCATACCGTATTCACCCGACAGGGGAGCGCCACAGCGCTGAGAGTGCGGCGACGGCCAGGGAACGGCCCCGTTCCCAGGCCAAGGCCGCAGACCCTCTGAACCTCGCCCAGGTCATTCTGGGTAGGAAGTCCGGTCGTTGCTCAAGCTGTTGCGCCCCGCCCCGGTTCCCGCCCTCGGCGGCCCGGGGCAGGGCCGCGTCTCTTCCTGGACTGGACGTCCCAGGAGGAATCAGAAGTGCCCACCACCCACAGGCTCGTGTCGGCCGCGCTCGCCGCGGCGCTCGGTGTCACCGCCCTCGCCGCCTGCGGCTCGAACGGCGGACAGGCGGGCGGCGACTCGGGCGGAGGCACCGGGTCCAAGACGGTCACACTCGTCAGCCACGACTCGTTCGCGGCCTCGCCCGCCGTGCTCAAGGAGTTCACCAAGGAGACCGGCTACACGGTCAAGGTCCTCAAGAGCGGCGACGCGGGCGAAGCCGTCAACAAGGCCGTCCTCACCAAGGGCGACCCGCAGGGCGACGTGTTCTTCGGCGTCGACAACACTCTGCTCAGCCGCGCTCTCGACAACGGCCTGTTCACCCCGTACACCGCCAAGGGCCTCGGCGCGGTCGATCCGTCGACGCAGCTCGACCGTGCCAAGCACCGCGTCACACCGATCGACAGCGGCTACCTCTGCGTCAACTACGACCGGAAGTACTTCAGCGACCACAGGCTGGCGCCCCCGAGCACCTTCGCCGACCTGGTCAAGCCGCAGTACAAGAACCTGCTGGTGACCGAGAACGTCGCCACCTCCTCGCCCGGGCTCGGCTTCCTCCTCGGCACCGTCGCGCGGTACGGCGACCACGGCTGGCAGGACTACTGGAAGAAGCTCAAGGCCAACGGGGTCCAGGTCGTCGACAGCTGGGAGCAGGCCTACGACCAGGACTTCTCCGGCTCGGCCGGCGGTAAGAAGGCCAAGGCGACCCGGCCGCTCGTCGTCTCGTACGCCTCCAGCCCGCCGTCCGAGGTGCTGTACGCGAAGCCGCGGCCGAAGACGCCCGCGCAGGCGCCGACCGGCGTCGCGACCGGGACCTGCTTCCGGCAGATCGAGTTCGCGGGCCTCCTCGACGGCGCGAAGAACACCGCGGGCGGCAAGGCGCTGATCAACTTCATGATCGGCAAGCGGTTCCAGGAGGACATGCCGCTCCAGATGTTCGTCGACCCCGTGGTCGAGGGCGTGCGGGAGCCCGCCGTCTTCACCGAGTTCGGCGCGAAGATCACGAACGGCGAGACCATGAGCCCGTCCCGGATCGCCGCGCACCGCGACCAGTGGACCCAGGCGTGGTCCTCGCTGCTGGTGAAGTGACGTGAGGTGACATGACGCTCGCTCCCGAGGACGTGACGGGCGCAGGGCCCCCGGAGCCCGCGCGGACACCGGGGCCCCCGCCCGCCGGGCGGCGCGGCACCTGGCGCCCTGCCGCGGTACGGCTCGCGCTGATGGCGGTGCCGTTCGCGTTCTTCGCGGTCTTCTTCGCCTATCCCGTGGTCTCGATCGTGGGGCGCGGCCTCAGGACGGCCGGCGGCTGGCAGTTCGGCGCCCTTCCACGGGTGCTCGGCCGGCCCGACATCCTGCACGTCCTGTGGTTCACCGTGTGGCAGGCGCTCGCCTCGACGGGGCTCACCCTGCTGATCGCGCTGCCCGGCGCGTATGTCTTCGCCCGGTTCGCCTTTCCCGGCAAGCAGGTGCTGCGGGCGGTGGTGACCGTGCCGTTCGTGCTGCCGACCGTCGTCGCGGGCACGGCGTTCCTCGCGCTGCTCGGCCGGGGCGGCCTGCTCGACCAGCTGTGGGGCGTCCGGCTCGACACGACGGTCTGGGCGATCCTGCTGGCGCACGTCTTCTTCAACTACGCCGTGGTCGTACGGACCGTCGGGGGCCTGTGGGCGCAGCTCGACCCCCGCCAGGAGGAGGCCGCCCGGGTGCTCGGGGCCGGGCGGCTGACCGCCTGGCGGAAGGTGACCCTGCCGGCGCTCGGGCCCGCCGTCGCAGCCGCCGCGCTGATGGTGTTCCTGTTCACCTTCACCTCCTTCGGCGTCATCCAGATCCTCGGCGGGCCCGGCTTCTCGACCCTGGAGGTCGAGATCTACCGGCAGACGGCGGAACTGCTCCAGCTGCCGACCGCCGCGATCCTCACCCTCGTCCAGTTCGCCGCGGTCGGCGCGGTACTCGCGCTGCACGCGTGGACCGTACGGCGCAGGGAGAGCGCCCTGCGGCTGGTGGACCCCGCGGGCACGGCGCGCAGGCCGCGCGGGGCGGGGCAGTGGGCGCTGCTCTGCGGCGTCCTGGCGAGCGTCGCCCTGCTGCTCGTACTGCCGCTCGCGGTGCTGGTCGGCCGGTCCTTCGACACCCCTGGCGGCCACGGGTTCGCCTACTACCGGGCGCTGACGGCCGTCGACGCGAGCGGCACCTTCCTGGTGCCGCCGCTGGAAGCCGTCTGGAACTCGGTGCGGTACGCGGTCGTCGCCGCGGCGATCGCGCTGGTGGTCGGGGGCCTCGCCGCCGCGGCCCTGACCCGGCGGGCCGGGCGGCTGGTGCGCGGCTTCGACGCGCTGCTGATGCTTCCGCTCGGCGTCTCCGCGGTCACCGTCGGCTTCGGCTTCCTGATCAGCCTCGACCGGCCGCCGCTCGACCTGCGCAGCTCCTGGTTCCTGGTGCCGCTCGCCCAGGCGCTCGTCGGCGTGCCGTTCGTCGTGCGGACGATGCTGCCGGTGCTGCGGGCCGTCGACGGCAGGCTGCGGGAGGCCGCCGCGGTGCTCGGCGCCTCCCCGCTGCGGGTCTTTCGCGAGGTGGACCTGCCGCTGGTGCGGCGGGCACTGCTGGTCGCCGCCGGGTTCGCGTTCGCCGTCTCCCTCGGTGAGTTCGGCGCCACCGTCTTCATCGCGCGGCCCGACAGCCCGACCCTGCCGGTGGCCGTCGCCCGGCTGCTCGCCCGGCCCGGCGACCTCACCTACGGCGAGGCGATGGCGCTGTCCACGGTCCTCATGCTCGTGTGCGCCGCCTCGCTGCTCCTGCTCGAACGCATCCGCACCGACCGCTCGGGAGAGTTCTGATGGCGCTGCTGACCCTGGAGGACGTGACCGTACGGTTCGCGGCACGCACCGCCGCCGACGCGCCCGCCGCCCTCGACGCGGTACGGCTCGACGTCGCGGAACACGAGATCGTCAGCGTCCTCGGCCCGAGCGGCAGCGGCAAGTCGACCCTGCTGCGCGTGGTCGCCGGCCTCCAACCGCCGGACGCGGGACGGGTGCTGCTGGACGGCTCTGACCAGGCACGCGTTCCGGTGCACCGCAGGGGCGTCGGGCTGATGTTCCAGGACCACCAGCTGTTCCCGCAGCGCGACGTCGCGGGCAATGTCGCCTTCGGCCTGCGCATGCGGGGCGCGACGCGCGCCGAACAGCGGGATCGCGTCGAGGAGTTGCTGGAACTCGTGGGCCTGCCGGGCGCGGGCGGCCGGTCCGTCGCCGCGCTGTCCGGCGGGGAGCAGCAGCGGGTGGCGCTCGCCCGCGCGCTCGCGCCCCGGCCCCGGCTGCTGATGCTGGACGAGCCGCTTGGCCAGCTCGACCGGGGCCTGCGCGAACGCCTCGTCATCGAACTGCGCGACCTCTTCGCCCGGTTGGGCACCACGGTGCTCGCCGTCACGCACGACCAGGGCGAGGCGTTCGCGCTCGCCGACCGGGTGGTCGTGATGGGCGAGGGGCGCGTCGCCCAGACCGGCACGCCCCTGGAGGTCTGGCAGCGCCCCGCGTCCGCGTTCGTGGCCCGCTTCCTCGGCTTCGACAACCTCGTGCCGGCCACCGTCGGCGGCGGGAGCGCCGACACGCCCTGGGGCAGGATGCCGGTCCCCGCGGGCTCCCCGCAGGGGGAGCGGACCGTACTGGTACGGCCGGCGGGGGTGCGCGCGGTGACGCCCGGAACAGGGCTGCGCTGCACGGTGGCGGCCCGTACGTTCCGGGGCAGCCGTGTCGCCGTACGGTTGCGGCCCACCACCGGCGGGCCGCCCCTGGACGCCGAGTGGGCACTGGCCGACGCCCCGCGCGAGGGGGACACGGTCGGTGTCACGTTCGCCCCGGGCGACGTCCTGGTGCTCGCGGACGGGCCGGGCCCGCACACCGCTGGCCCGTACCCGCCCGCCGCCGAGGGTACGGGCGCCCAGGGTGCCCCGGGGGGTCAGAACCGCAGCGCGTAGTACCTGAGCCGGTCGTCCTCGGCGACCTGCCGCATCCCCGCCGCCGCCATCACCCGCTGCGACGCGGCGTTGTCCAGGTCCGTGTCGCCCCTGACGCCCCGTACCCCCAGCGTCCGCAGGTGCGCGAGGAGCCCCCGCAGCGCCTCGGTGGCGTAGCCGTTGCCCTGCTCGGACGCGATGACGCTGTACCCGACCGTCACGGTGTCCTCGTGGTCGGGCGGGCCGTGCAGGCCGAGCCCGCCGATCGCCCGCCCGTCCGACCTGCGCCGGATCTCGTAGGTGCCGAACGGGGTCGGATCGCCGCTGATCGAACACGTCGCCAGATACGAGCCGACCCCTTTCACGTCGAACGTGTCCGGGTAGCCCGGCGCCCAGCGGTCGCCCGGGCCCGGCTCGCCCGCCACGACCCGCTCGGCCTCGTCCACCGTCAGCGGATGCAGGACGAGCCGCGCCGTGCCCACCTCGCCGGCCCCGAGGCCCTCCGCGTCCGGAGCGCCGGCCGTCGCGCCCCCCGCCGCGGCCATCAGACGCCGGCCGCCCGCTGCGCGAGCGCGGCCAGCGCCGCCGGCGCCTCGTCCACGGTGTCGACCAGCGCGATCCGGTCCGCCATCGGGCGCTGCCCGGCCAGCGTGCGCAGCAGCGGCCAGGCGGGCAGCGTCGTCGTCCAGTGCTCCCGGTCGACCAGCACCATCGGGGCCGGCTCGCCGCGCGAGGCGTAGTAGTTGCCCGTCGCGTTGTCGAAGATCTCCTGCACGGTGCCCGCCGCGCCCGGAAGGAACACGACGCCCGCGGTGCAGCGGGCCAGCAGTCCGTCCTCGCGCAGCGCGTTGGCGAAGTACTTCGCGATGTGGCTTGCGAACGGGTTCGGCGGCTCGTGCCCGTAGAACCAGGTCGGAATGCCCACGGAGCGCCCGCCGTCCGGCCGGCGCGCCCTGATCTCGAAGGCCGCGTCCGCCCAGTCGGTGACGGAGGGCCGGAACGAGGGCGTCTTGCCGAGGAGTTCGAGCGCCTCGGTGAGCGCCTCGTCGTCGAACGGGGAGAGGTACGCGCCGAGGTTCGCGGCCTCCATCGCGCCGGGGCCGCCGCCGGTCGCGACCGTGAGCCCCGAGCGCGCGAGCGCCCGGCCGAGGCGGGCCGCGCCCGCGTACGCGGGGCCGCCGCGCTCCATCGCGTGCCCGCCCATCACGCCCACCACCCGTTGCCCGACGAGGAGTTCGTCCAGGGCGTCGGAGACGGCGTCGTCGTGGACGGCCCGCAGCATCGAGGCGAAGACGTCGCCGTCGTCCTTGGTGCGCTGGAACCAGGCGTATGCGCGGGCGTCCGGTGTGACCTCGCACCCCCCGTCGGCCAGCCCCTCGAACAGCTGGTCCGGCGTGTACAGCAGCCCGCGGTAGGGGTCGAACGGCAGGTTCGGCACGGGCGGGAAGACCATCGCGCCGTCCGCGCGCACCTTCGCGAGCGCCTCCGGCTCCATCGGGCAGCCGAGGAAGACGGCGCCCGCCGCGTCCAGCTCCAGCAGCCGCCCCGTACGGCCCGTCAGGTCGACGGACTGCACCCGGTACCCGCCGAGCGCGCCCCCCGCGGCCCTGACGTCGAACTCCGCCAGCGTCTCGATCTCCCGGTCCTCCGGAAGCCCGTGCTCGCTGTCTCCACCCGGTCCATGTCCCTGCTGCGGTATCGGCACCGCGCCATCGTAGTGCGGACGGGGGGGGCGCGCCCCGGCCGTCCGCGCGCTCAGCCGCCCAGGGGCGCCGCGGCCAGGGCCGCCACCAGCCAGGTCAGGGGGACGAAGGCGGCCGCCAGCACGAGGACGCGCACGCCGGCGGCGGTGCGCAGGACGGCCGCGGGGGCGCCCGCGTCGAGCAGGGACCTGGAGGTCTCCTGGCGGGCCTGGACCGCTTCGAGAGCCGCCGTCAGGAGCGTGGCGACCGCGCAGCCGACGACGACGCCCGCGCCGAGCCCGGTCAGGGCGCCGTACGGGCGGTGGCCCGCCGGGCCGTAGAGGGCGGCCGCTGCGAACACGCCGGACACCACCGCGCACAGCACACCGAGCGGGCGCCCGATCCTGGCGGCCTGCGTCATCAGCGCCCGGCCCGCGAGCAGCCGCACGGCGCCGGGCCGCACCGCCTGGAGCAGCCGGCCGCACAGGTGGCTGATGCCGGGCCCGACGAGCGCGAGGCCCGCCGCGGTCAGCGCCCAGCCGGCGAGCACCCCGGCCGGGCTGCCGTCGAAGCGGCCGGGCAGCGGGAGCGGCGCTCCGCCGCCCCGGCTCGCGTACGTCTCGACGGCGAGTCCTGCCGCGGTCAGGGCCACGCCCCAGGGCAGCCCGACCGGCGCCTGCCGCGTCGCGGCGTCGTCCGCGCGCCGGGCGCGGGGGGGGGGGCGCCGCGCGCCCCCCCCCCCGGGGCGGCGCGCCCCCCCCCCCCGCGGGCGGCGGTGCGCCGGCCGGCCCCGACCAGGCCGGGCTCGGGGAAGTGCACGT
>NZ_JAIUKE010000318.1 GCF_020176795.1 Streptomyces sp. 8L | reverse complement strand
AGGTCAACCGGCGCGTACCGCGGCGCGGCGTGCGCCGCGCGCCGGGCGCGGGGGGCGGGCCGCACCGCGCCCGCCGACGCGGCGGCCGCCAGGACCGGCACGGCCGCGAGCAGCAGCACCACCGCGCCGGCCGGCAGCGGCCGGCCCGCGGCGAGGAGTCCGCGCGCCGCGCCGTCGAACGGCAGCCGCGACCCGTCGCCCCGCAGGTGCCAGAAGAGCAGCAGCGCCACCAGCGAGCCGGCCGTCGAGGACACCGCGGTCGTCACGGCGGCGTACGCGGTCAGCCGCACCGGCCCGAGCCCGATCGCGGACAGTCCGGGCCTGGGCACCGTGCCCGGGTCGGTACGGGCCACCGCGACCGCCAGCTGCACGGCGGCGGCGGCCGGGATGACGCACCACGCGAGGCGCAGTACCGCGCCCTGCGGGTGGCCGGTCGCCCACATCAGCGTGCACAGCAGCAGCAGGCCCACGCCGCCGGACGCGGCGGCCACCAGCAGGCGGTGGAGCTGGACCAGGGGGCGCGAGCCGCGCGCTAGACGGAGAGCGAGCACGCTTCTTGCCCCTCCGCCTCTGGGGTGGTGGGGGAGTCGCCGCGGCGGCCGTCGGCCAGCCCCACGGCCTGGTCGGCGAGCGGTACCGCCTCGTCGTCGACGGTGGCGAGGACGACGGTGATGTGGTGCGAGCGGGCCGCCGTCGTCAGCGTCCGCAGCACATGGGCGCGGTCGCCCGCGTGCAGCGCGGCGGTCGGCTCGTCCGCGAACAGCACGGTGGGACCCGAGGCCAGCGCGCGCGCCACCGCGATGCGCTGGCGGCGGTCCTGGGAGAGCTCGGCCGGCCTGCGGCGAGCGCAGTCCGCGACGTCGAGCCGCTCCAGCCACTCCGTCGCGGCGGCCCTGGCGGCCCGGTGCGAGGTGCCGCGCAGCAGCAGCGGCAGGGCCGCGTTCTCCCAGCCGCTCAGCTCGGGCACGAGCGAGGGCTCGGGGCCCACCCAGCCGAAGCTGTCGGCACGCAGCCGCTCGCGCTGCGCGGCACCGAGCGTGTGGACGGGGTGGCCGTCGAACCAGACCTCGCCGCTCTGCGGCACCAACTGCCCCGAAAGGCACCGCAGCAGCGTGCTCTTGCCGCTGCCGCGCGGCCCGTACACGGCGAGGATGTCTCCCTCGCGCACGCCGAGCGACACCCCGGTCAGCGCGGGGAAGCCCCCGAACGAGCAGTGCAGGGAGCGCGCCCACAGGACGTCGTGGATCTCGGGTTCGGATTCGGGCGGGGCCACCATCGCGTACACCTCGGTTCTGATCGGACGGTCCGTCCCCCTGTATGGGCGCGGACTTCGGAGCAGATCGTCAGGGGCACGGTAGGCAGCGGTGCGCGGGTGGGGAGCCAGTACGCGGCACGGGTGCCCCTCTCTCACCCGAACGGGGGTGGCGGGGGGCCACGGCCGAGGACGCCGGCACCTC
>NZ_JAIUKE010000317.1 GCF_020176795.1 Streptomyces sp. 8L | reverse complement strand
TCATCTGGACGAAGACCGCCGACGACATCCTCGACACCCTCGCCGCATACTGCACACGAATTAACGACTCAGGACACTAGGGAGACAGAACATGGCCCTCACCATCCGTCGCGGAGCCCTCACCACTCGTCGCGGAGCCCTCACCACCCTCGGCGCCGCCCTCGCGGCCTCCGTGGCGCTGCCCGCGTCCGCCAAAGCGGACCGGAGCCTGAGCCCGAGCTGAGCAAGGGCGACGGAGGGCAGGAGCCCGTTGATGCATGCCGGCGGGTTCTTCGCCCGGCGCCCACCCAGTTGTGGACCTGGCGGGGGTGCGCGGCCGGCGGAGAGTGCGATCAGCCGCCCGGCACCCCGACCGGGTCACCGGAGGGCGCGTGGATTCACCGCATGTCGTGGAAGGCCGGGTGGCATGTCGAGCGGAGCCGTCGCTTTCGTGAACCGGTCAGTCGCCGCTGGTGGCGGTCGGCGGTGGTAGCACCACGTAGTCCAGGACCGCCAGGGCGGCATCAGCGTGCTTGCGCAGGTCCTCCTCGTCGCGTCCGGTCACCATGACCGCCGCGAAGAAGTTCTCCTTGGAGAGCGTGGACACGCGGTAGTCGTCGATGATGTAGGCGTCGAGTACGCCGTCGACCGCCAGCAGCTCCGCGACCGTCGTGCGGCAGTGAACGGTGCCGGTCCGGTCGGCCTCGACCGGGACTATGGCCACGGCGTCCGTGGAGCGGCCGCGGCCCCGGTCGGGGGGAGCGCCGAGGGCCAGGTCCAGTGCGACTTCGATGGGGTCGATGCCGCCGCGGTGCCGGATCGCCGCCGGGTAGAGGCCGCCGCCGGGGCGCGGGTTGATCTCGATCAGCCCGGCCCGGTCGTGGTCGGCCATGCGTCCCTCGACGTGCAGCCACACGCCGTCCAGGCCGATCCGGGTGAGCAGGGTCTGCAGCTCCGCCAGGAACCGGACGACCGCCTCGGGTGGGACCCGTACGGGCGGGGAGATCCGCAGTCCCCGGTCGTGCAGCCGGACCGAGTCGTGGTCGGGCTTGTCCGCGACCAGGACGCTGCTGAATGTGCCGCCCAACACGTAACCGTCCACGGAGAACTCTGCCCCAGTCAGGTACTCCTCCACGATGAACCGGTCCTTCACACCCTCCGCCGCCAGCTCCGCCAGGATCTGATCGAAGACCTCCCGGGAGGGGACGAGGTGCGTGTCGCGCGAAGCGCCGCTCCCAGTGGCCGGTTTGAGGACCACCGGGTATTCCAGGGGCGGAGCCGCCCGGAGTTCGGCGACCGAGCCGTCACTCCAGCGCAGCGGCAGTACTCCGGCGTCGTCGGCGGCCCGGCGGACGGCGGCCTTGTCGGTCAAGGTGGCGACGCCGGTGCTGGGATCGGCCAGGCCGAAGTGGTCGAGCAGCGCGGCACGGCGAAGGATCAGCCCCTCCACCATGGTCACCACCGCGGCCGGTCGCACACCGGCCCGGGCGATGGCCGCGGCCACGTCCGCGTCGGCGGCGTCCCAGTCGACCACCACCGAGCCGTCGCACAGACCGGCGTTGGGGTCGTCGACCACTCCGGTGACCAGGACCACCCGCCAACCCCGTTGCCGCAGCGCGGGGCTGAGCCGGGCGATGCCGCCGGCCAGCTTGGCGGAGAGCAGCAGGACGGTACGGGGGTCGGCGGGCGTTCTCCGCGAGGGCAGTGTCATGACTCCTCCACCGGGACGGTCTTCACGGTGAGCTGCCGGGGTAGCTCATTGATCAGGGCGTCCAGGCCCTCCCGGGTGTCGGCGGCGAGGAAGGCGAACACCACCCATTCCGACGGATGCCGCATCGCCAGGACGTCCGAGACTGCGGGCCACACCTGGGCGTGGACCACTCCGGGTACGGCCAGGACCTCCGCTGCGCTGGGGATGTGGACGATGCGACCGGGGGCGTCCGGCCGCAGGTGCACCATGCCGATGTACCGGGCGACCGGGCGCGGCGGGGCGGTCCGGCCGTCGACGGCCAGGTCGGCGAGGACCGTCCAGATGCTGCGGCCCAGCCCCTGGCTGACCAGCCCGGGTATCCAGCCGCCGCCGACCCGGGTGGCGAGCTCGGAAAAGACGATGCGGCCGTCCGGCTGCCGGAACACCTCCAGGTGGATCATGGTCTCGGTCACCCCGAGGCCCTCCATGACCCGAGCCGTGAACGGTTCCATGGCCGCGTACAGCTCCGGGTGCTCCTCCGGCGCCAGCAGCTCGCCGCCGTCCTGGGCGCACTCCCCGCGCTGGACCGCGAGCCGTGGTGCGAAGTAGCGGGAGATGAAGAGGAACTGCGGTCCGTTCGTACCCCAGTAGGCGTCGACGTGCAGTTCCTCGCCCTCGACGAACGACTCGACCACGAGTTGCCTCGAGGCCAGAGCGGGTTCGTAACTGAAGGACCGGCAGAGCTCGCGAAACTCCGCCGGGCTGTCGGCGCGGACCGTGCTCATCGTTCCGAAGCCGGCGGCGGGCTTCACCACCACCGGGAAGCTGAGCCGGGCCGCCAGCGCGGCGACGGCGGTGTCGTCCGCAGGGTCAGGCAGCGAGTGGAACTGCGCCGTGGCCACCCCGGCCGCCGCGACCAGTTGCTTCATCAGCCGCTTGTCGCGTCCGGCGACCGAGGTGATGGCCGGTGCCCCGACTCCCAGGACCTCGGCCAGGTAGCCGCCACCGAGCTGGGAGAACTCGGTGAAGCTGACGACCCGGGCGACCGCGGGGTCCTGAAGCCGGATCGACACCGCCACGGTCGCCAGCTCTTCGAGAGCGTCGAAGGAGCTCACCCGGTGGACCGTGGCGGCTTTGGCGAGCAGGTCCTCCTCCACGCCTCCGTGTGCCACGTCGTAGGCGTCCAGGACGACGTGCACCCGCACCCGTTCCAGGAGTTCCCGGGCTAGTTCCGGCTGCCACTTGCACAGCACGACCGACCCGCCGGGCCCGGCGGATGTGCCGTGCGGCGGGCAGGCGCGGTCTGGGTGGTCCGGGGCGTTCATGTGCTGCTCCATTCGGAGGGTGCGCGGGTCGGTGTCGGTATCGGGTCGCCGGTGGAGGCTGCTGCCGCGTCGGCCGAGGTTCGCCCCGTCGCGACGTCCGGCACGCGCTCCCGCCGCACCGGCCGGAAGCCCGGGTACATCCAGTACGAGGGCTTCCGGCCGGCGCTCCCCCAGCCTCCGGCCGGGGGACCCGTGGAGCACGCGCCTGACGCCGCTCCTTCACAGGAACGTCTCGGCTGACGCGGTCAGCGGTTCATGAAGCCGTAGCTGCTACCGCAGTTGACGATGTCGCCCAGCCGCAGCTCGTCGGACTCGCCCCGCAGGTAGCGGGCGGTGGCCGCGAGCTTGGCGTCCCACACCTCAGGGTCCAGCGCCTGCGCCGCGCTCAGAATCTCGGGGTTGTCGCGGTGGAACTCCGCCATCGACGGGACCAGGTACGAGACCGGCACCTTCACCGTCTCGGAGCAGAGGAAGAGGGTGATGGTCGGACGTTCCGAGGCGATGTCCCGGTCCACCTCCACATCGTGGATCATGTCCGGTGACATGAAGTAGCTCTGCCCCTGCTCCAGCCGGACGCGCTCCTCGACGGTCCGCAGCCGGCTGGGCACGTACTCGTCGTGGGGCGGCCAGACCCCGCCCACGCGTTCGAGGTCGACGTCCTGGTAACGGTCGCCGGTCCCGGAAGGCGTTTCCGCGGAGTCCTCCTCGTATATGGACTGCCGGAGTTCGCCAACGGAGACGTAGGAGACGAAGGAGAACGGGTGCGAGTGCGGCGGTTCGACGATCGTCCCCGGTTCGAACCTCTTGGTCGACTCGAAGCCCAGCGCCTCCGGGTTCGGCTGCCAGATGTGGAGGCTGGCGTGCCACTCGGCGACCGCGCCGCCCATGAACTCCTGGACCCCGTCGCCCGCGGGCTCGGTGCTGGGGAGCGCGTGCACGTCCGAGGCCAGGACCAGCGACTGTCCGGCCCAGCCGTAGATGCAGTGGCTGCGGCCCGCTCGGGAGCGCTCCGAGACCCCGTGCGCTCCCGGGCCCTCCTTGAGCGAGGCCCGCATCAGTTCCAGGAAGGCGGCCAGGTTGTCGGACCGGCCGAGGGTGCGGACGAAGCTGTTCATCCGCGAGACCCGCAGGTCGCCTTCCGGGGTCTGCCGGATCTGCTCCAGCAGCTCCTGGAGTTCGTCGAGCGCGCCGGTCGCGTCGGTCCGGCCTTCTGCCGGTCCGGCCAGGATACGGGTGATCGCCTCTGTGGTGGCCCTGTCCCGGTACCCCGCCGACAACGCGGCGCAGGAGTCGGCCAGCGTCGTTTTGGCGGTCTGCCCGATGGGTGAGGAGTTCTCGCGGGTGGGCCAGGTGGTGGTCATGAGGAGTGTCCTTTCAGGGGGATAATGGTGGTTTCGATGGTGAGAGGCCCCGCTCGTCCGAGGGCCGGCGCGTCCCAGGTCGATCAGGGCGGGGACGGGGCGGCGTCGGGTGGGAGGCGTCCCAGGGCCGCCGCGGAGGCGGCGCAGACGACGATGAGGACGATCCAGGGCCACTGGTTGCCCTGGGCAAGCAGCCAAGTCAGTACCGCCGGGGCGGTGGCGCCTCCCATGCTCCAGGAGAGGTAGAACACGCCCAGGTGGCGACCGGGCGAGTGGACCGGGGCGATCCGCGCGGCCAGGGCGCCCATCGTCGGGCCGTACAGCATCTCCGCCAGCGTCAGCGCCGCGACCGCTGCGCACAGGCTGAGGACCGTGCCCCACCAGGGCACCGCGGTCAGCGCCCACAGGCAGAGGAACGCCACCGCCCAGGCCGCCGCCGCCGCCTGGACGACGCGTACCTCGGGGTACCGCTGCACCCGGCGGGTCAGCGCGGTCTGCGCCACGACGACGGTCACAGTGTTGGCGGTGATCGCCAATCCGCCGAGCGCGGCCCAACGTCCCAGCAGGCCGGTCAGGTAGGTGGTCAGCAGCACCGGGAGCACGCTCATGCAGAGGACCAGGCCGAGCCCGGCCAGGCTGAGCAGCAGCAGCCGGCGGTCCCGCAGCACCGAGCCGTAGCCGGTCGGCCGCTCCGCCGCGGCCGGGGTGCCCGGCTGCGGCATGGGCCGGGTCCGGGCGGCCGGCAGTCGCCAGAGCAGCGCCCCCGCCGCCAGGTAGCTCGCGGCGTTGACGCCCGCCAGCAGCAGGTAGGCGGTGTGACTGCCCAGGGCGACCAGCGAGGTCCCGGCGACGGCCCCGACACCGTACCCGGCGTTGCGGGCGGCCGACTGTCGAGCGAACCAGCCCGCCCGCTGTCCGGGCTCGGCCACGAGGGCCACCAGCGCGCTGCCGGCGGTGCGCAGCACGGTCTGGCCGAGCGCGGTGGCCAGACCGACGGCCACCACCTGCCAGGCCGAGCCCACCCACAGGTAGGCGCTGAAGGCGCCCGCGCTGAGCAGGTTGGCTCCCACCACCAGCGGCAGCGGGCCGAACCGGTCCACCAGCGAGCCCGCCACCATCGAGGCTGGCAGCGCCAGCAGGACGGCCGTCGAGAGACAGGCTCCGACGGTCGGGAGCGGCAGGCCGACGACGTGCACGAAGTAGAGGATGCTGAACGGCATGAACATGCCGGTGCCGATGCCGTCGGTCACCACGGCCGCGGCGAGCCGGGGCGGCAGGCCCGAACGGGTCCGGGTTTTCTCAGAGAGCATCGAACAGCCTTCTGGTGTGAACGAACGGAGTTGCAACGAAGGGGGGGGGGGGGGCGCCGCGGGCCGCGCCGACGCGGGCCCCGCGCCGGGCGCCCGCCAGGCGGTCTATCGCCGCCATCAGCAGTTCCTGGTCGGGGCCGAGGTACAGCCGGGCGTAGCCGGCGTCCGGCACCTCCCCGGCGTCGCCGATACGGGCCAGCGGCCACGCGTCGGAGAGCAGCACCCCGCAGTCGAGAACGGCACTGCGCAGGTAATCGCCCACCTTCAGCCCGTCGGGCACCGGAAAGAGCACGTACGGGGCCGACGGTCCGGCGATGGACCGTCGCCGGACCTCCTCCGGTAGCCGGTCGAGCACCGCGGCGCGCTTGGCCGCTGTGGCGGCCCGTTCCCCGGCCAGGTACCCGGCCACCTCCGAAGGCCGGCCGAGCCACCGCGCCATGGCCCACTGGAGCTGGACCGCGTAGTTGAAGGTGTGCTGCGGACGGAGGTCGTTGACCAGCGTGTCCAGCAGCGCCGGTTCGGCCGTCACCGCGCCCAGCGCCCAGCCGTTGCAGTGGAACTGCTTGCCGAGCGAGCGCACCCCCAGCCACGGCACCGGCGACCGCTGCCCGTCCAGGTGCCCCAGCAGGATCTCCAGCGCCGAGGTCACCGGCGCCTCGGGCGGGCAGAGGCCGTAGTAGGCGTCGTCGACCAAGACCGCCGCGCCGTGCTCCAGGGCGGTCTCCACCAGGGTTGCCACCACCTCCGGGGGCCAGTTGGCACCGGTCGGATTGTGCTGGGCGTTTATCACCACCAGCGACAGCGCGCCCGGGGCGAGACCGGCTGCCGTGCGGCGGACGGCTTCCGGCGAGACGCTCCCCCCGTTCGCCGGGTCGAACGGCACGTACACGGTGTCGAAGCCCAGTGGCTCGGTCAGCCCCGCGTAGTCCCAGGCCGGAGCGACTGCCAGCACCGAACCCGGGGGCCGGCCGCCACGGGCCCGTTCCGCGGCCACGTAGATCGCGAAGTCCCGCATGGCACTGCGGGTCCCGGTCCAGCTGACCGCCAGCTCCCATGCGTCCGACCGCGGCAGCCGTTGGGTGTCCGCCACGTACTCCTTGAGGACGGTGCGCAGCAGCGGTAGCCCGTACATCGAGATCTGGTAGCCGTGACTGTTGGCCGGGACCTCACGCAGGGCGTCGAGCAGCGGTTGCGGGGTGTGGTCCCAGGTCTCGCCGAGGCTGAGCATGATCGGTTCGCCGGCGGGGGCGCCTGCGGCGAGGTACTGCCGGAGCCACGTCACGTCCGGCAGGTGGTTGGGCGCAACCGTGTCGTCCAGCATCGCCCGCAGGGGGCTCCCGGCCGTCGGGTAGCCGGTCATGTCCGGTCTTCGTAGACGCGGCGGGTGGTGTGCAGCACGGGCTCGGGGTTGGGGTGACCGGCCCGGAACAGCAGGATCGAGTAGCCGGCGTAGGAAAGGTTCTCGTCGAAGATCTCGTAGAAGTGCGCCAGCCGCTCGGCCAGTGCCGCGGTCTTATCGGCCGGCAGGCCGGCCAGGTGCTGCAGGTCCACCACCTGGTCGGTGTAGGCGGCGATCCGCTCAGGCGTTTGGCGCACGTACTCGTACTGCTCGTCGGCCACCAGGCTGACGCCCTCCCGGGAGAAGACGTCGATCCAGTACTGCTCGGAAGTGATCTGGAGCGGGACGCCGATCGCTTCCTCCACGGCCCTGCGCAGCGGCTCCGGCGGGGTCTGGCGGTAGTAGATGGGGACGACGGCCAGTACACCCCGGGGCACGAGCACCCGGTAGTACTCGTCGCAGGCCTGCCGGTGGTCCGCCATGAACGAGGTCACGTTGCTGGCGAAGACCAACTCGAAGAGGTCGTCCTCGAAGGGCATGCCCTGCCCGTCGCCGAGGACGAACTCGACGTTGTCGATGCCCGCCCGCTCGGCCTTGGCCGCAGCGAAGGCGTTGGAGACCGGGTTGACGTCCAGGCCGGTGACCGGGGAGTCCAGCCAGCTGGCCATCTCGATGGTGGTGTAGCCGGTGTTGCTGCCGACCTCCAGTACGCGGGCGCCGCGCCGCGGACGGGTCAGCTCCAGCACGCGACGGACGGTGGCCCCGCCGCCGGAGGGCATGTTCGGCTCGTTGGTCAGAGCGACGGTACGGGAGAAGTCGAGCCGTCGTATCTCCGCGACGGAGAGGTCGGCGAGGGCCTTGGCGGCGATGTCGGTCGGGGTTGCGGTGGTCACAGTAATCCTAAGGTCGGTGTGGTCGGTTCGTGTGTGTGGGGAAGGGGCAACGGGTCAGAGGTGACGCAGCGGGGACGGGATGCCGAGCTCCACCGCTACGGCGCCGACCGAGGCGACACCCACGTCGGTGTGGCGGAGCTTCGCCAGCGCCTCCTGCCGGGACATCGCGCCGATGCGCACGTGATGGGCCATCTCGTACACGTAGGGGTGGTAGCCGTACTTGCGGATGTGGTCGAGGATCAGCAGCCCGTTCAGCCGGCAGTTGGTCGAGCAGGAGTCGGTGTCGCGCGGGGCCCGCCAGCCGTGTTCGGCCAGCACCGCCAGCGTGCGCGCCTCGCTGTAGTTGGTCGCGTACAGCGGATTGACCAGGCCGTGCGGCAGCTCTCCTGAGTCCTGAGTCCAGGTGTCCAGGCCCGGGGCCAGTTCCGGGGAGCCGAGGCGCACCGGGTCCAAATTGCGGGAGACCACCTCGCGCAGGAACGACGTCGGGACGAAGGCGGAGGTGGTCAGCTGTCCGGGCGTCCAGCCGCCGGCCAGCAGCGGCACCCCGTACGAGGCGGCGGTGCGCATCCCGGCGGCGAACACCATGCCGATGCACGAACCGCAGGCCGCCGTCGAGTACTTCACCGTCTCCGGGCCGAAGTCACCGGTCAGCGCGCTGCGGTAGACACCCTGCATCAGATTGCGCTGGGGACGCAGCACGATGTGGTCGGCCCCGACGCTGTCCAGGACCGCCCGCATGTTAGCCGCCGTCACCGTGGCCAGGAAACCGTTGTCCAGGGTGAGCGCCAGCACCCGCAGGCCGCGGGTGACCGCCAGCTCGATCAGCGCCAGGGAGCTGTCCTTGCCGCCGCTGTAGAGCAGGACGCAGTCGTAGTCCGCGCCCTGCTTCTGGGCCCGGTCCAGGACGGTGGAGACCGCCTCGCCCGAGACCTCGATGCGCTCGGAGTCGCTGCGGCAGTAGTGACAGATGCCGTCCGTGTCGAGCGCCGCCTCGGGAAAGTTCTCGGGCAGCACGCAGCGAGCACAGACCTGGGCGTCCATGTCGACGATCACGGTGTCATGTTCTGTGGTGAAGCGCGTTGCGCTCATGTCCATCCTTTCAGGAACTGGTGGAGTCGTGTGGCAGGGTGAGCCCGCAGTGGGTGGCGTCCAGCAGGGCCCGGCCGCCGACCGGCAGGGTGAGTCGGGGCTCGGTGTGGCCGAAGTCCACGTCCACCAGCACAGGGAGGCGGCGGCGTCCGAGGACCGCCCGTACCACCGCGTCCACGTCGTCCGATCCGGCCGCCGCGGCGCGCGGCCTGGCATGCCGGCCGATCACCAGCCCGGCGATCCGGTCGAGCAGCCCGGCGTTCTGCCACTGGGTCAGGTGGGCCCAGACCGCGTCGGGCCCTGCGTCCTGGAACTCCAGACAGAGGATCGCTCCGTCTGGGTCCGGCAGGAACGGCGTGCCGATGAGATGCGAGGCAGTGGCCGCGCAGCCGGGCAGCAGCCAGCCCTCCGCCGTGCCGGGCGAAAGGCAGCCCCAGCCGCCGGGCCGGGTGGCGCGCGGACGGTCGTCCTCCGCGTCCCACCACAGCGACTCGTCGGTCCACTCCGGCGGCGGCACGAGCCGGGTGGGCCCCGGCTGCGGAGTCAGCGCCCGGCGGAAGTGGTCCAGGGTGTAGGGCCAGGGCCCGCCCCACTCACCCCATTCGGAGACGATCATGGGTCCGTGGAAGGTGACCAGTCCGGCCTGGGCAAGGGCCGCCCAGAGCACCGAGGTGACATCGCTGTAGCCGACGATCGGCCGACGCGCGGCACGGATGAGGTCCCAGTCGAGGTACGGCAGCACGGTCGCGGAGGTGTAGCCGCCGGTCGCTGCCACCACCGCGTCGACCCGGTCGTCGCGCAGCAGCTCGTGCAGGTCCTCCGCGAGCCGTGCGGGGTGGGCCGCGGCGATCCCCGCGTTGTCCTCGGTGGCGGAGGCGGTGACCACTTCGTAGCCCGCCGCCCGCACCGCGTCCAAGGCGCGGTTGTAGCGGCGGGGGAACAGCGCCGGAGCCGGCGCGGAGGGCGTCCAGACGCCCAGCACGCCGCCCTCCGGCAGACTCCGGGGCAGCCGCAGGGCGCGCCGGCCGGCGGTCGCGGGCATCAGTAGAACCGTCCTTCCTTGCTGATGAAGTACTCGCGGCCGTCGTCGGCGCCGCAGGTGTCGCAGCGTCCGGCTGTGATCGGGACGACGTGCCCGAAGACGGCCGAGCCGGGGTCGGCGGCGCACGCTCCGCAGAGGGTGCGCAGATGACCGTTTCGCTCGGTGGTGTCGGTCAGCAACCGCTGGGAGGAGTCGCGCAGCCGCTGATCGTGGGAGTCCAGGTGGGCCCGCACCGTGTCCGGGGCCGGCCGCCCGGACAGCGGGACGCGGGTCTGCGGCAGCCGGGAGCAGAGCACCACCGAGCCGGGCGACCGGCCCAAGCCCACCACCAGCGGCACCCCCCGGCGGTGCCAGGACCGCTCGGCCCTGGCCCGGGAGCTGGTACTGGCCGAGGCACGCACCACCTCGTACCGGATCCCCGCGGCCTCCAGCGCCTGGAACCAGTCCCGGCAGTCGTCCAGATCGGTGGCCGGAGCGACCGTCACGCCCAGCTGCACCGGGGCGACGGTACTGGCCAGCACCAGCCCGCGGGAGTCCGTGTGCACCATCGCCGTCGTCGCCAGCACTTTGCCGGTGAACCCGACGTCCACGATGTCCTGCTCCTGGCCGAGGGCCTCGCGCAGCCCGTCGGCCAGCACGTACAGGGTCGCCAGGACGGTGGGGCGCCGGTTCGGCAGCGCGGTCACCACGAGGTACGTCAGTCTGCCGTAGTCGGCCAGCTCGCCGGTGCACACCGTGAAGGACCGAATGCCGATGGTCAGCAGCAGTTCCTCGATCACCACCCGGTAGAAGTCGAGAACCTCCTCCGCCGTGCCGTCCGGGGCCAGCTGGTTGAGCTCGACCACCGGCCACACCATGCGGTCCCGGAACAGCGGCGCGGTCCGCCCGGCGAAGCGCCGCAACACCGGGCCGACGGCCACCAGCGGACCGGCCGACTGCTCGCGGTCCAGCCGCGCCAGTGAACTGACGATCTGGTCGGAGCGGAACAGCGCATCCGGGTTACCGGGCAGGTCCAGCAGCTCGTAGACGTTGCCGTAGTCGCCGAAGACCCGACGGTTGTCCGCCTGGGAGGCGAGGAACCCGTGCTCGACCACATCGACCGGATGCCGCGCCCGCACCAGCTCCACGAACACCTTGACCAGAAGCCGGACCGCGTCCATGCCGCGCCCCCGCCACATAGGGATGCCCTTGATGGCGGGCGACCCCATGATGAACTCCGCCGCCTCGAGGCCGCGGACGTAGGGATGGGTGACCATCGCGCTACCGCTTCGGGGTGACGAGATCGAGAGTGGCCGCCAGCCGCAGCCGTGCCGGGGTACCCGCCGAGGGCAGGTCGGGGCCGGCGTCGCTGATCCAGCGGGCACCGCAGGCGCCGAGCGCCGAGCCCAGCTCCGCGGTGACCGTACCCAGCTCCGCGCCGTCGGTGTCGTCGACCTGGACCAGCAGGAGTTCGGAGACCGGCGCCCCGTCCTCGCCCAGGCCCCAGCCGAGGGAGAACCAGCGGTTCGACAACCGCCCCCGCGAGGGGTCGATCAGGTCGAAATCGGTGCCGTAGGACCGTACCGCCCACCGCTCGTCATCCCGGCTGGCGGTCACCGTCGCCGGAAAGCGGATGCTCCGGGCGTTCCGGAGCGGCACCGCCTCCAACGGGTAAAGCTCCTGGAACGCCAGCCGCCGCAACAGGGCCGTGACCGACCGCGCGTCGCTACTCACGAACAACAACTGAGTTACACCCCAGAAAATCACAGAAACGAAATCGGTGGCGGGCGGGACTACGGTGCGGTGACCACGCCGTTGATTCGCTCGACCAGTTGCAGGTCGCGGATGTCCGAGTGGTTCAGAACCCACATCAGGAACCGTTCGACACCCATGCCGAATCCGCTGGTCCGCAGCGGATGGTGATCCTTCATGCCCACGTACCAGGCGTACTCCTCCTCCGCCACGTGGTGCTGTGTCAGCGCCGCCCGGACCTCAGCCCCGCCGAGGTGCCGCTCCCCACAGCCCATCACCTCGCCGGGACCGAGCAGGAAGTCCGCGTTCAGGGCCTTCTGGCCGCTGGCGTCGGCAGCCTGGTAGAAGGGGACCGAGAGGTGGTCGAAGTGGCTCAGCCAGACCGCGGGTCCGTAGTGCTCGAGCAGCCGGCGCTCACCGGCGCGCTTGATGGTGCGCCACTCGTCGTGGAACTCGAAGAACTCGGGGGAGGCGCCAAGCTCATCGACCGCCTCGTCGAAGGTCATCGGGGTTGTGGGGGAGGCGAGGAACTTCTCGATGTGCTCGGTCCCGCCCACCACCTGCCGCACCGGGTCAGCGAGTTCGGAGACGATGGCGGAGGCCAGGTGGCGGATGTAGGCGTCCGCGGTCTCGATGACGTCCCCCAGCGAGCCGGGGATCTCCGCCTCGCTGTGGAAGAACTGGCTGAGGTGGGTGGCGTCGGTGTCCTCCCCCCGGAAGCTGGGCATCAGGTAGTAGCAACCCGAGTCGGTGAGCCGACAGCCGTACTCCAGCATGAACTGCATGGAGTCGGCCAGATAGACCGGGACGCCGAAGAGGTCCACCTGTACCGGCAGCGAGTCACTGCCCAGCCCCATGGGGGAGGAGATGGAGCCCGTGGTCACCGGCAGATGCACGGACCGCACGTTCCGGCTGCGCCAGAAAGCCGCGGTCTCATAGCTGATGAGGTCTTGGAGGTCGACGAGGCACCGGTAGAACGGGTCTTTCAGCACTGTGAGGTAGCGCGGGTCGCTGATGGGCGAGCCGTATTCGGGGGCTGTGGTCTTCACCGTCAAGGGCATGGGGAACCTCTTTGGGGGGTGGTTGCGGACGCCTACAGTCGGAGGCGCGAATGGGGGATCGGGACGTACGTCCCGGTGGAACCTGCTCTCGGAGCAGGCAGGAATTCGACGTCAGGGCTGGTGCCAGGACGTGGACGATGTGTTCGACACGGATGAACACGAGATTACCAGCCGTCTCCGCAGGGGCGATAGGGGCCACCGGTGCACTCGTGTGACAGGTGACCGGCATCTCGAAAGACCTTCATCGGTGCGGGTAGCGATGACAACGCCGACCACGGCGTTATGGTCTGACGGGTTGTCACGTCCAGCGTGTGGCCGCGACACGGAGGGCACGCTCGACGTTCCTGTACGTGCGACGACCCTCAGCCGTGCTGATCAGGATGTATCGACCGTGATGGTCGGCGCCGCGAGATCTGGCGATTCCGAGGCTGAACTCGGCCACGTTGGCGCTGCGGCATCCAGCGGGGAAGAGCAGGCGCTTGTGGCGGTGAAGTGCTTCTTGATGAGTTCGTAGGAGCGAACGCGGGCACGGAGGTCGTGGATCGGAGTCCACAGCATCAGTTCGTCCGCTCCGGTCTCGGCGGCCAGTTGCGCAAGGCCCCGCGCGACGTTCTCGGGAGCTCCGACAGCCTGCCGTGTCTGGAAACCGGCCAGGAGGTCTCGCTCCTGCTCGGTGAACGGATGGGCGGCCGCGTCCGCCGGAGTGCAAAAGGGATGAGCGTCCGCGGTTCCCTTGAAGACGGCATCCCTGAACACCCCGAACGGGCCGGCTTGCCACGCGGCTTCTTCTTCCGTCTCGGCGCACACGGCCAGCACGGACACCAGGATCCGGGGCCGCTCGCACCAGCGGGAAGGAATGAACGCCGCCCGGTAGCGTTTCAGGGCCTCCGCAGTGTTCTGCGGCTGGATGTGGTGTGCGAAGGCGATCGGCAAGCCGAGCTCCGCAGCGAGAGCGGCGCCTGCGTCGCTGGACGCCAGCAACCAGGGCTCCGGCAGGGGGTCCGGAGCGACCTCATCGACCAGCGAAGACAGGATCCCTGCCACGTTTTGCCGGTACTCCGCATTCGTCGCCGGGCCGGCTCCGCGGCGCAGGGCCTTTGCGGTGGCCTCGTCGAAGGTGCCGGGTCCACGGCCGATCCCCAGGTCAATCCGGCCCGGGTGCAGCGCGGCCAGCGTCGCGAACTGCTCGGCCAGCGAGATCGGCGCATGGTTCGGAGCCAGCACCCCACCGGAACCGAGACGGATGGCCGAGGTGGAAGTCGCGGAGTGAGCTGTCAGGATGGCGGGAGGGAACGCGCCGACGGAAAGCGAGTGATGATGCTCGGCATACCAGAGCCGGCGGTAGTCCAGCCTCTCCAGTTCCTGTGCGAAAGCTGCAGTGTCGCGCAGGGCATCCGCGCGCCGGCCGCCCGCCTGGATCATCGCTAATTCCAGTGCCGAGAGAGGTATTTCACCCATGCGATCGGCTGGAGCGGCGATGGCGCTCGTGACCAGTATTTCTCGCGCCTGCATCGGTGACCTACTTGGCATCGAGGACTACTGCGATCTGACGGATGAAGGTGTCGCCCACAGCAGAGCGGAGGAGGAAGTCGGCGACGTTTGTGCGCGAGGTCGAGGGGAAGAGCGGTGTCTTCTTGACGTCCTCGAGCACGACGGTGCTGTAGCGCATGCTGTTACCGTTGTTCAACGCTCCGGGATATTCGAGGGTCCACTTCAGATCGCTGGCCTTCAACAGCACCTCCGAGGCGGCCTTGTCCGCATAGGTCTTCCGAAGCAGGGTTCGGAAAAGAGGGCCTACGAGCCATGAGGCCTTAGTACTGCAACGACACTCCGTGATGTCCTCTTCGTTTGTAGTGGCTGATGCGGGCCCGGGCTTGGCTTCTTCTTCGCCATAGCGACCAGGCGAGCAGGTGCTGGATGCTGTGGCGGATAGGAGAAGAGATGCGGTTGAAGATTCGTCGGGCCTCGTTCATCGTCACGGGTATGAGGGATAGATCGTTGCTGGTATGCGGATCCCCCTTTTTGCCTCTGCTCGCAGGATGGCGAGAAAGGCAAGGGCGGCCATGGAGAGGGTTATATGCCGATACCATGCGATGTAGCCGCGTACTTGGTAGTGGTCGAGCCCTGTTTCGTTCTTCGCGCTCTGGAAGCACTCCTCGACCATCCACCTCGATCCTGCGATTCGGGCGAGCTCGGCGAGTGAAGTCCCGGTCGGGCAGAAGCAGATGTAGTAGGCGATATCCGTGGGATCGGTGAGGCTGCGCCGTGCCAGCAGCCAGTGGTCCCATCCTTCTCGCCGCCAGGGCCTGATCGGGGCTGCCGCCCAGTCATACTCGAGCTGGCCGTGGGCGCCGTCACCGCAGCTCAGGCATGTCCAAGATCCGTCGGAGCGCTCGCTGACCAGCTGATGTGCGCGGGCCTGGCCGAAGAATTCCATGGTCATGACCATCTGTGATTTCGGAACCGCGAG
>NZ_JAIUKE010000316.1 GCF_020176795.1 Streptomyces sp. 8L | reverse complement strand
CCGCCCCCACCGGCCTCACCCTCAGCCAGCCTTCCACCGGGCAGATCCAGCTCGCCTGGAAGCCCTCCACCGACGACACCGGTGTCACCGGCTACGACATCTACCGCAACAACCAGCTGGTCAGCAGCGTCGCGGGCAATGTCACCTCGTTCACCGAGAGCCAGCCCACCAGCGCCACCCTCACCTACTTCGTCCGGGCGAGGGACGCGGCGGGCAACGTCTCGGGCAACAGCAACACCGTGACCCGTACCGGCGACACGGGCGACACCCAGGCACCCACCGCGCCCACCGGCCTCGCCTACACAGAGCCCGCGAACGGCCAGGTCAAGCTCACCTGGACCGCCTCCACGGACAACACGGGCGTGACCGGCTACGACGTCTACCGCGGTGACACACTGCTCGGCAGCGTCGCGGGCAACGTCACCACGTACACCGACACGAACGCCGGCAGCGGTACCGTCACATACTTCGTGCGGGCGAAGGACGCGGCGGGCAACGTGTCGGGCAACAGCAACAGTGTGACCCGCAACGGCTCGACCACCGCGGCGTCCAACCTCGCCGTCGGCAAGCCGATCACCGCCTCGTCGTCCACCTTCACCTTCGTCGCGACGAACGCCAACGACAACAGCACCAGCACGTACTGGGAGGGAGCCGGCGGCAGTTACCCCAACACCCTCACGGTGCGGCTGGGCGCCAACGCCGACACGCAGAGCGTCGTCGTCAAACTCAACCCCGACGCCTCCTGGGGCGCGCGCACCCAGAACATCCAGGTGCTCGGCCGCGAGCAGAACGCCACCGCGTTCACCAGCCTGGTGGCCGCCAAGGACTACGCGTTCAACCCGTCGAGCGGCAACACGGTGACCATCCCGGTCTCCGCGCGCGTCGCCGACGTGCAGCTCAAGTTCGCCTCCAACACGGGCGCCCCCGGCGGCCAGGCCGCGGAGTTCCAGGTGCTCGGCACCCCGGCGCCCAACCCCGACCTCCAGGTCACCGCGGTGTCCGCGTCGCCCGCCGCGCCGGTCGAGTCGGACCCGGTCACCCTGTCGGCGACCGTGAAGAACGCGGGAGCGCTCGCCGCCCCCGCGAGCACCGTCCGGTTCGACCTGGGCGGCTCCAAGGTGGGCACGGCCAACGTCGGCGCGCTCGCCGCGGGCGCGCAGACCACGGTCACGGCGGACATCGGCGCGCAGAACGCCGGGACCTACCAGCTCAGCGCCGTCGCCGACCCGGACAACAAGGTCATCGAGTCCAACGAGACCAACAACACCTTCACCTCCTCGTCGAACCTCGTGGTCAAGCCGGTCGCCAGCTCGGACCTCGTGGCGACGAGTGTCGCCACCTCCCCGTCCGCACCGTCGGCGGGTGACACCGTCTCCTTCTCGGTCGCGGTGAAGAACCAGGGCACTCTCGCCGCCGCGTCCGGTTCGCACGCGGTGACACTGACGCTCCTGAACGGCTCGGGCGCCACGGTCAAGACCCTCACCGGCTCCTTCAGCGGCGCCCTCGCACCGGGCGCGACCTCCTCCCCGGTGGCCCTCGGCACCTGGACCGCGGCGGATGGCTCGTACACCGAGAAGACCGTCATCGCGAACGACGCCAACGAACTCCCGGTGAAGCAGGGCAACAACACCTCCACCCAGTCCTTCTTCGTGGGCCGCGGCGCCGACATGCCCTACGACACCTACGAGGCGGAGGACGGGGTCCTCGGCGGCGGCGCCCAGGTCGTCGGCCCGAACCGGACCATCGGCGACCTCGCGGGCGAGGCGTCGGGCCGTAAGGCCGTCACCCTCAACAGCACGGGGAACTACGTCGAGTTCACCACCCGGGCGGCCACCAACTCGCTCGTGACGCGGTTCTCGATCCCGGACTCCGCGGGCGGCGGCGGCACCGACGCCTCCCTCGACATCTATGTCAACGGGAAGCTGCTGAAGCCCATCGACCTCAACTCCAAGTACGCCTGGCTGTACGGCGCGGAGACAGGACCGGGCAACTCGCCCGGCTCCGGCGCACCCCGCCACATCTACGACGAGGCGAACGTCCTGCTCGGCACGACCGTTCCCGCGGGCAGCACGATCCGTCTGCAGAAGGACGCGGCCAACACCTCCACGTACGCGATCGACTTCGTGGACCTGGAACAGGTCGCACAGGTCGCGAACCCCGACCCGGCCGCCTATGTGACACCGGCCGGATTCGCGCAGCAGGACGTGCAGAACGCGCTCGACAAGGTCCGGATGGACACCACGGGCAAGCTCGTCGGCGTCTACCTGCCGGCCGGCGACTACCAGACCTCCAGCAAGTTCCAGGTCTACGGCAAGCCGGTCAAGGTGGTGGGCGCGGGCCCCTGGTTCACCCGGTTCTTCGCACCGTCGACGCAGGAGAACACCGACATCGGCTGGCGGGTGGAGACGGCGGCGAACGGGTCCACGTTCTCCGGCTTCGCGGCCTTCGGCAACTACACCTCCCGCATCGACGGCCCCGGCAAGGAGTTCGACCTCACGGACGTCTCCGACATCACCGTGGACGACGTCTGGATCGAGCACATGGTGTGCGCGATCTGGGGCACGCACGTCTCGGGCCTCAAGGCCACGGACATGCGCATCAGGGACACCTTCGCCGACGGCATCAACCTCACCAACGGCAGCCAGAACAACCTGGTGAGCAACGACGAGGCACGCAGCACGGGCGACGACAGCTTCGCGCTGTTCGCCGCCGAGGACCACAACTCCGCAGCCCTGACCGGCAACACGTTCCAGAACCTCACGGCGAAGCTGCCGTGGCGTGCGGCCGGCCTCGCCGTCTACGGCGGCCAGGGCAACACCCTCCAGAACATCACCGTCGCCGACACACTGACCTACTCGGGTCTCACCCTCAGTTCGCTCGACTTCGGATACCCGTTCCCGGGGTTCGGGTCCACCCCGCAGACCGTGGTCAAGGGGATCTCGCTGGCCCGTGACGGCGGGCACTTCTGGGGTGCGCAGGTGTTCGGCGCGGTGTGGGTGTACTCCGCCACCGACCCGTTCCAGGGCATCCGCGTGAGCGATCTGGACATCACCGACCCCACCTACGGCGGGATCATGTTCCAGACCGACTACGTGGGCGGCCAGGCGCTCTTCCCGATCCAGGACACGGTCTTCACCGACGTGTCGATCAGCGGGGCGAAGAAGAGCGGCGACCAGTTCGACGCCAAGTCCGGCTGGGCCCTGTGGGCGAACGAGCTGCCGGAGGCGGGCCAGGGGCCCGCGGTCGGCGAGGTCACGTTCAACGGCCTGAAGCTCAGTGACAACGATCAGGACGTACGGAACACGACCAGCACCATGAAGATCAACATCAACCCCTGAGGAACCGGCGCCACGAGGTGCGGGGCCGGTGTGCCACGGCACGCCGGCCCCGCAGCCGCACCACATCCCCGGCGGCCGTCCCGAGGGTGCCCCGGCGGGTGCCCCGGGGACGCTGTGAGAGCGATGCCGGCCGGATCATCCGGCCGGCATCCGCTTGTCGAAGCGTTTACACCGGCGAGAAAGAAGCTTGCATGCCTTGCGATAGTCTTGCAGGCATGACGCGACGACTTGCTCAGGTGGCCAAGAAGGTTGGAGTCAGCGAGGCCACGGTCAGCCGGGTCCTCAACGGCAAGCCAGGGGTCTCCGAAGCCACCCGGCAGTCCGTGCTGACCGCGCTCGACGTCCTGGGCTACGAGCGCCCCACCCAGCTGCGCGGCGAGCGGGCGCGGCTCGTCGGTCTGGTCCTCCCCGAGCTCCAGAACCCGATCTTCCCCGCCTTCGCCGAGGTGATCGGCGGGGCGCTCGCACAGCAGGGGCTCACGCCGGTGCTGTGCACCCAGACCAAGGGCGGCGTCTCCGAGGCGGATTACGTGGAACTCCTGCTCCAGCAGCAGGTTTCCGGCGTGGTCTTCGCCGGCGGCCTGTTCGCGCAGGCCGACGCGCCGCACGACCACTACCGGCTGCTGGCCGAGCGCAAGATCCCGGTCGTGCTGATCAACGCCCCCATAGAGAACCTCGACTTCCCGTGCATCTCCTGCGACGACGCGGTCGCGGTGGAGCAGGCCTGGCGCCATCTCGCCTCGCTCGGCCACGAGCGCATCGGGCTCGTGCTCGGCCCCGAGGACCATGTGCCCTCCCGCCGCAAACTCCAGGCCGCGCGGGCCACCGCGCGGGCGACCGGCGCCGAACTGCCCGACGAGTACGTCGAGCGCACGATGTTCTCGCTCGAGGGCGGCCAGGCGGCGACGTCGCGGCTGCTGGACCGCGGGGTGACCGCGTACATCTGCGCCAGCGACCCGATGGCGCTCGGCGCCGTGCGGGCGGCCCGCAGGCGCGGACTCGCGGTGCCGGACGAGGTGTCCGTCGTCGGCTTCGACGACAGCGCGTTCATGAACTGCATGGAGCCGCCGCTGACCACGGTGCGCCAGCCCATCGAGTCGATGGGCCGGGCGGCCGTCGAGATGCTCTCCGCGCAGATCCAGGGCGGCGCCGTGCCGCCGGGAGAGCTGCTGTTCGAGCCCGAGCTCGTGGTCCGCAGCTCCACGGCGCAGGCGCCCAGGGGCTGACCCCGGGCCGTGGGCGCCCGCCTCCCCGCGGGACTCCGGCCCCGGCACGTCTTTGCGGCCCGCGTCCCGACTGCCTCCTCGCGCCTTCCCGCGGCGACGCGCCCGTACGCCCCGCCGCTCCCGCGTCCGCCGTGGGGCTCCGCCGCGCGTTCCGCGACGCGTTCCGCCTGCCGCCGCGCGCTCCTCTCCGCTCTCCGGCCGCAACGGCCGCTCCCCGCGCGGGCCGCAACGACCGCAATCGCTTGCGGCGGAAAGCGGAACCAGGGACACCGGAGGCGCGCCTGAACGCCCGTGCGTGCGACGGCTCTTGGCGTGTCCGCGACCCCGGCATGCAGATCGCTGTCAGGTATTTGCAAAATAGGAGCGACATATTGCGGACATCCGTAGTTAGTGGTTGAGTGAGCGCCGCCACACAGCGAGCAGCTGTGCGGGTTCCCACGCTCCTGCCCTAGAGGGGTCCCACCGATGAGAAGTCCCGGGTTCCGCCGTACCTGCACCACCGCCATAGCCGCAGTGATGGCCCTCACCGCCGTGGCCGCCTGCTCCAGCAGCAAGGGAAATGGCGCGACGACCGCGGACGGCAAGACGGCGCTCACCATCAACTGCATGCCGCCCACGTCCAACAAGGTCGACCGCACGAGCTTCCAGAACGACATCAAGACGTTCACGAAGCAGAACCCGAAGATCGACCTCACCGCGCACGACACCTTCCCGTGCGAGGACCCGAAGACCTTCGACGCCAAGCTCGCCGGCGGGCAGATGGAGAACGTCTTCTACACGTACTTCACGGACGTCAAGCACGTGGTGGGCATCAACCAGGCCGCGGACATCACGAGTTACGTGAAGGACATGCCCGGCTGGAACGAGATCGACCCGAAGCTGCGGGCGATGTACACGGTCGACGGCAAGGTGTACGGGGTCCCGAGGACGAACTACACGATGGGCCTGCTCTACAACCCGACGCTGTTCAAGAAGGCCGGCCTCGACCCGGACAAGCCGCCGGCCACGTGGGAAGAGGTACGGGCCGACGCGAAGAAGATCGCGGCACTCGGCGGCGGCACGGTGGGCTACGCCGACTACAGCGCGCAGAACCAGGGCGGCTGGCACTTCGTCGCCGAGCTGTACTCGCAGGGCGGCCAGGCCGTCGACGCGTCCGGCAAGAAGGCGACCGTGGACACCCCGCAGGGCAAGGCGGTGCTCCAGAACCTGCACGACATGCGCTGGAACGACAACTCGATGGGCTCCAAGCAGCTGCTCATCCTCAACGACGTGCAGCAGATGATGGGCACGGGCAAGCTCGGCATGTACATCTCCGCGCCGGACAACGTCCCGACCATCGCGAAGCAGTACGGCGGCGACTACCAGGACATGGCGCTCGCCCCGATGCCCGGCGGCAAGGCCACACTGGCCGGCGGCGACGGCTACATGTTCAACAAGAACGACACCCCGGCGCAGATCAAGGCGGGCCTGAAGTTCCTCGGCCTGGAGACCAACACCCCGGGCAAGGGCCTGAGCAACTGGCAGTACCTCGCCCAGCAGAAGTCCCCCGTGGGCCTTCCCGAACCGCGCCTGTGGACGCAGGGCGGCAGCTACGACCAGAAGAACCTGGCGCTGAAGAAGCAGTACGCGAACATCCCCGTCGCCAACTACCAGGCGTTCGCGGACGGCAACCCGAAGCTGACCCCGATGATCGAGCCGCCCAACGCACAGCAGATCTACTCCGTCCTCGACTCGACGGTCTCCGCGGTCCTCACCAACAAGAACGCGGACATCGACTCCCTCCTCAAGGACGCGCAGACCAAGATCGACTCCGTGCTGGCCCAGCAGAGCTGACATCCCATGAAGACCGCCCAGGCTCCCGACCGGTCCGCCGCGGTGCACCCCCTCGCCGAGGGGGCGCACCCGGCGCGCCGTCCCGGGACCCCCCACAGGCCCCTCCGCCGCAAGCTGACCGACCAGGCGCGCGCCTACGCGTTCCTCCTCGGCGGCCTGATCTGCTTCGCGCTGTTCTCCTGGTACCCGGCGATCCGCGCCGTGATCATCTCGTTCCAGAAGTACATCCCCGGGTCGTCCCCGCAGTGGGTCGGCACCAGGAACTTCACCCAGGTCTTCCAGGACCCGGAGTTCGCGGCGGCCTGGCGCAACACCTTCTACTTCACACTGATCGCGCTGCTGATCGGCTTCCTCGTCCCGTTCGTCACGGCGCTCGTGCTGAACGAGATGCGCCACGCGAAGTCGTTCTTCCGCGTCGTGGTGTACCTGCCGGTGATGATCCCGCCGGTGGTCAGCGCCCTGCTGTGGAAGTGGTTCTACGATCCGGGCGCCGGCCTCGCCAACGAGGCGCTGCGCTTCCTGCACCTGCCGACCTCGAACTGGACGAACGGCACCTCCACCGCCCTCGTCTCCATCGTCCTCGTCTCGACCTGGGCCAACATGGGCGGCACCGTCCTCATCTACCTCGCCGCCCTCCAGGGCATCCCGGGCGAGCTGTACGAGGCGGCCGAGCTGGACGGCGCGAACATCCTCCAGCGCGTGCGGCACGTGACCATCCCGCAGACCCGCTTCATCATGCTGATGTTGATGCTGCTCCAGATCATCGCGACGATGCAGGTCTTCACCGAGCCGTATGTGATCACCGGCGGCGGGCCCCAGGACTCGACCGTCAGCGTGCTGTACCTGATCTACAAGTACGCCTTCCAGTACAACAACTTCGGCGGGGCGTGCGCCCTCAGTGTCATGCTGCTCGTGCTGCTCGGCATCTTCTCCGCCCTCTACCTGCGGCTCACCCGCACCGACGACTGAGAGGAGCCGCGCCGCCATGACCACCACCGTCGCGCCGCCGCCGCGGCAGGCACCGCCGACGTCTCTGCGCAAGCCGGGCCGGCGCAAGGACCAGGCGCAGGGCGTCCGTACGCTGGTCTCCCCGCTGGCACTCGCGAGCCGGAAGGGCAAGACGGTCTACTGGATCGTCTTCGGGGCCATCCTGTTCCTGTTCGCCCTGGCCTTCCTGTTCCCCGTGTACTGGATGATCACCGGCGCGCTGAAGTCGCCGGACGAGCTCAACCGCAACCCGCCCACCCTCGCGCCGCAGAAGTGGCACTTCGACAACTACAGCCAGGCCTGGAACCTGATGCAGCTGCCCGACCACCTCTGGAACACGGTGATACAGGCGGCCGGTGCCTGGGTCCTCCAGCTGGTCTTCTGCACGGCCGCCGCGTACGCGCTGTCCAAGCTGAAGCCCGCTTTCGGCAAGGTCATCCTGGGCGCCATCCTCGCCACACTGATGGTGCCGGCCCAGGCGCTCGTCATCCCCAAGTACCTGACGGTCGCCGACCTGCCGTTCCTCCACACCAGCCTGCTCAACAACCCCGCGGGCATCTGGCTGCCGGCCGTGGCGAACGCCTTCAACCTCTATCTGCTGAAGCGGTTCTTCGACCAGATACCGCGCGACGTGCTGGAGGCCGCGGAGATCGACGGCGCGGGCAAACTGCGCCAGCTCTGGTCCATCCTGCTGCCGATGTCCCGGCCCGTCCTCGGCGTTGTGTCGATCTTCGCGCTCGTCGCCGTCTGGCAGGACTTCCTGTGGCCGCTGATGGTGTTCTCCGCCGCCCCCGACAACCAGCCCATCAGCGTAGCGCTCGTCCAACTCTCGCAGGACGTACCGCAGTCGGACCTCATCGGCGCGATGGTCATCGCGAGCGTGCCGATGGTCGTCATGTTCCTGGTCTTCCAGCGCCACATCATCGCCGGCATCAGCGCGGGCAGCACGAAGGGGTAACCACGCGCCGCCGGGGGCGGCTTCCGTACGGGCGTCCCGCGCCACGACACCGCGGAGGGGGGCCTGTTCCCGGCCACCAGGCAGGCCCCGCCACCGCCCCCCCGCGACGCCGGGCAGCACATCCGCGGGAACCCGGAACCCCGGACCCCGAACCCCGAACCGGTCACCGGCAGGAAGGACCGGCACCGGCGGCTCCGCCACGCCCTCCCCGTCGCCTCCTTCCTCCTTCTCCTCCTTCTCCTCCTTCACCCGCCTCGCCGGCACCGCTTCACCCCTCGATCCGCCGACTCCTCGACCCCTTCACCTTCCGATCCGAAGGCCGCGCACCGTGAGACAGCTCCGCCCTGCCTCAGAACCGCAGGACACCCCCGATCACCGTGATGGAACGCCCGCCGCCGGAGGCAGCGGCTCCGCGTCACCGCCCCACGGGCCGAGCCGGCTTTCCGGCCCGGCCGTACGACCTGCGCACCGCCGCCACCCGACGACGTCCCCGCTGCGGGACGGCGGTGCGCAGCCGGCGAACCACCCCCGCCTCGTCACGGACGGCACCGCCGTGAGGGCCCCCGCACCCGCCCGAAAGGAACACCCCATGAAAGGCAGCCCTCTGGAGCCCGCCGACCCGAACTGGTGGCGAAGCGCCGCGATCTACCAGGTCTACGTGCGGAGCTTCGCCGACGGTGACGGCGACGGCACCGGCGACCTCGCCGGCGTCCGCGCCAGGCTGCCGTACCTGGTCGACCTGGGCATCGACGCCCTCTGGTTCACGCCCTGGTATCTGTCGCCCCTGGCCGACGGAGGGTACGACGTCGCCGACTACCGCACCATCGACCCTCAGTTCGGCACGCTGGCCGAGGCCGAGAAGCTGATCGGCGAGGCGCGCGAGCTGGGCATCCGTACGATCATCGACATCGTGCCCAACCACGTCTCCGACCAGCACCCCTGGTTCAAGGCGGCCGTCGCGGCCGGGTCCGGCAGCCCCGAACGCGAGCTGTTCCACTTCAGGAAGGGCCGCGGCGAGAGCGGCGAGATCCCGCCCAACGACTGGGTCGGCGAGTTCGGCGGCACCCCCTGGACCCGGCTGGCCGACGGCGAGTGGTACCTCCACCTCTTCACGCCCCAGCAGCCCGACCTCAACTGGGACCATCCGGCCGTCCGCAAGGAGCACGAGGACGTCCTGCGGTTCTGGTTCGACCGGGGCGTCGCGGGCGTACGGATCGACTCCGCGGTGCTGCCCGCCAAGGACCCGGCGCTGCCGGACTTCACGCCCGGCACCGACCCGCACCCCTTCGTGGACCGCGACGACCTGCACGACATCTACCGCTCCTGGCGGGCCGTCGCCGACACGTACGGCGGCGTCTTCGTCGGGGAGGTCTGGCTGCCCGACACCGAGCGGTTCGTGCGCTACCTGCGCCCCGACGAACTGCACACCGCCTTCAACCTCAGCTTCCTCGCCTGCCCCTGGGACGCCGAGAAGCTGCGCACCTCCGTGGACGAGACGCTCGCGGAGCACGCCCCGGTCGGCGCGCCCGCCACCTGGGTGCTGTGCAACCACGACGTGACCCGCACGGTCACCCGGTACGGACGGGCCGAGGACACCGGCTTCGCCTTCGAGCGCAAGCGCTTCGGCGTCCCCACCGACCTGGCGCTCGGCACCCGCAGGGCACGTGCCGCCGCGCTGCTCACGCTCGCCCTGCCCGGCTCCGTCTACCTCTACCAGGGCGAGGAACTCGGCCTGCCCGAGGCGGAGATCCCGCGCGAGAGCATCGAGGACCCGATGCACGCCCGGTCCGGCGGCGTCGACCCGGGCCGCGACGGCTGCCGGGTGCCGCTGCCCTGGGTGGCCGGCGCGCCGTACGCGGGGTTCGGCTCGACGACCCCGCCCTGGCTGCCGCAGCCCGACTCCTGGAGCACCTACGCCGCCGACGCGCAGGCCGCGGACCCGGACTCGATGCTCTCCCTCTACCGGTCGGCGCTCGCGCTGCGCCGCACCCGGGCGGGCTTCCGGGAAGCGGGCCTGACCTGGCTCGACGCGGCCCCCGGCGTGCTGGCCTTCGAGCGGCCCCAGGGGCTGCGCTGCGTGGTCAACCTGTCGGCGGCGCCCGTCGAACTGCCCGCGCACACGCGGGTCCTGCTCGCGAGCGGTCCGCTCACGGACGACGGGCTGCTGCCTGGCGACACGGCGGTGTGGCTGAGCGCCTGACCACCGCGCGGACACGCGCCGCCCGAGGTCCACCACCCCCACCAACTCCCGCTGCCCGGGCCCGGTTCCACCTCCTGACAAGGTGCGGCCGGCCGGGGCGGCGGGCCGGAGCGCAAGCAGCTCCGGGCCGGAGGCGAAAAGCGCCTCCGCGACCTCTCCCCCCACGGAAGGTACGGATTCCCCCATGCACGTGACATCCGGAAACAACAGGAGCGCTGCCCACGTCAGGAACAGGGCCACAGCGGCGGCGACCGCGGTGGCGATCGCCGCGACCGGCCTGATCCTCGTCGCCCCCACGGCGACGGCCGCCACCCCCGCGACGGCAGCCGCCGTCCCCACCGCGGCGGCCGCCGGCGCCGACCTGCCCTTCACCTCGGTCGAGGCGGAGAACGCCACCACGGACGGCACCGCCATCGGCCCCGACTACACGCAGGGCACCGTCGCCTCCGAGGCCTCGGGGCGCCGGGCCGTCCAACTGGCCGCGGGCCAGAGCGTCGAGTTCACCCTGCCGGGCGCGGCGAACGCGGTCAACGTCTCCTACAACGTGCCCGACGGGCAGACCGGGAGCCTCGCCGTCTACGCGAACGGCCAGGACACCGGCAAGAAGATCGCGCTCACATCGAAGTACTCGTACATCGACACCGGCAACATCGTCGGCTCGAAGACCCACCACTTCTTCGACGACAGCAGGGCGCTGCTCGGCCGCGACCTGGCCGCGGGCGACAAGGTCAAGCTGGTCGCGAGCTCCACCGTCACCGTGGACGTGGCCGACTTCGAGCAGGTCGCGCCCGCCGCGGACGCGCCCGCGGGCGCCGTGTCCGTCACCGACCACGGCGCCGACCCCACCGGGCAGGCCGACTCCACTCAGGCCTTCACAGCGGCGATCAACGCGGCCAAGGGCGGCACGGTGTGGATACCGCCGGGCGACTACCAGGTGAGCGGCCCGCTGCCGGTCGACGACGTGACCCTGCTGGGCGCGGGCAACTGGTACTCGGTGGTGCACAGTTCGCACTTCATCGACCAGGGTTCCGCCCCCACGGGCCGGGTCGGGCTGAAGAACTTCGCCGTCATCGGCGAGGTCACGGAACGCAACGACGCCAGCCCCGACAACTTCGTCAACGGCTCGCTGGGCCCGGACTCCACGGTGTCCGGCATGTGGGTCCAGCACGAGAAGGTCGGCCTCTGGCTCACCGGAGACAACGACAACCTCGTCGTCAAGGACAACCGCATCCTCGACACGACGGCGGACGGCGTCAACCTCAACGGGAACGCGCACAACGTGCAGGTGACCAACAACTTCCTGCGCAACCAGGGGGACGACTCGCTCGCGATGTGGTCGCTCAACGCCCCCGACACCGGCAGCACGTTCAGCGGGAACACCATCTCCCAGCCGAACCTCGCCAACGGCATCGCCATCTACGGCGGCACCGACATCGGGGTCGAGGACAACCTGATCCAGGACACCAACGCGCTCGGCAGCGGCATCGCGATCTCCAACCAGAAGTTCGCCGATCCCTTCTTCCCGCTGTCGGGCACCATCACCGTCTCCGGCAACACACTCGTACGCACGGGAGCCGTCAACCCCAACTGGGGCCACCCGATGGGGGCCTTGCGGGTCGACGCGTACGACAGCGACATCGATGCCACGGTGAACATCACCGACACCACGTTCACCGACAGCCCGTACAGCGCCTTCGAGTTCGTCTCGGGCGGCGGCACCGGCAAGCAGGTCAGGAACGTGACCGTCGACGGCGCCACCGTCGACGGCGCGGGCACGGTCGTCGTCCAGGCCGAGACACCCGGGGCGGCCACCGTGAGCGACGTCAAGGCGACCGGTGTCGGCGACTCCGGAATCTACAACTGCCCCTTCCCGCAGGGCAGCGGCACCTTCACCCTCACCCAGGGCACCGGCAACTCCGGCTGGGACACGGTCTGGAACGACTGCTCCGCCTGGCCCCAGCCCAAGTAGCGGGCGACTTCGCGGACACGACCCACGGCCCGTCCGCCCGGGAGCGCCGCCTCACGGCAGCGGCCTGGGCGGGCGCGGCCCGTCGTACCGCCCCCTCGGACGCAACCTGAGCGGGCGCTCCTCGTACTCCTCCAGCGCGTGCGCGATCCACCCCGCGGTCCTGGCCACCGCGAACACCGTCTCGCCCGCCTCCGGCCGCATCCCGCTCGCCACCGTCAGCGCGGCCAGGGCCAGGTCCACATTGGCGTGCGGCCCTCCACGGCGCGCCATGGTCGCCGCCACCTCCCGCGCCGCCGCCACCGCGTCCGCCGCGTCCGGCATCCCGTCGAGCGCGGCGAACAGCGCGGTGGCGCGCGGGTCCTGACGCGGATACAACCGGTGGCCGAGCCCCGGCACCCCGCGCCCGGCCCGGAGGTGGTCCGAGACCACCGCCGCCGCGCTGCCCCGCTCAAGCACCTCCGCCAGCATCCGGTGGGCGAGTCCGCCGGCCGCGCCGTGCAGGGGGCCGTCCACCGCACCGAGGCCCGCAGAGACCGCCGCGTACGGATGCGCGCGCGCCGAGGCCGCGACCCGTACGGCCAGGGTGGAGGCCGCCAGGTCGTGGTCGATCAGCAGCGAGAGCGCCATGTCCAGCGCGCGCACCGCGGGGGCGGCCGGGGGCCGTGGCGTCAGCCGGCTCCACAGCCGGGCGGCGATGCGGTCGTCGGGCCCCGTCTCCGTCCCGGCCTCCACGGCGACGCGACGGTCGGGCCCGGCCCCCGCGGCCGGGGGCAGCGCGTCCACCAGCGTCGGGATCAGCGCGCGCGCCGCCTGGAGCACGGCCTCGCGCGAGAGGTCGAAGCGGAGCGGGTCGGCCACCCCCGCTGCGATCGCCGCGACCCGCAGCCGGTCCGTGCTGCCGCTGTGCGGGGGCAGCGCGCCGACCGCGCGCCGCGCCGCGGCCAGCGACTCGGCGGGCGCCGCGAACCGCAGGCCCGCGCGGCGCGTACCCGTCCAGAGCCAGTCCGCGACCTCCTCGTACGGGTGGCTCCGCGCCAGCTCGACCGCGTCCACGCCCCGGAACCAGTACCGGTCCTCCTCGATCAGGGTGATGCCCGTACTGATCCGCTGCATGGCGTCGCCGCCTGCCTGGGCCTGGCCGCGCGCCCTGCGCGCCACCGCCTCGACCTCCCCGGCGTCGAACGTGCTGCCCCGGCCGGCCGGATCGCGCCTGCTGGTGAGCTGGCCGCGGCTGACGTACGCGTAGACCGTCTCGGGCTTCACCCCGAGCCGCTCCGCGGCCTCGCGCGTGGTCAGCCGGGGACCCTCGGCCGCCGGGCCGTCGCCCGGGGCCCCGGGCGCGGCCCCCGTCGTGTCGGTCATGGAGCCACCGTACACAGAGTCCATATATTGATTCGATCAATTGAAATCAATATTGACACTGATTTCTCAACCATGGACAGTCGTATCAAGCCGAGGAGGAGAGAGACCATGCCGGAGACCGGGCCGCAGCAGGCCGCAGTCGACGTACCGAGGGGCCTTGCGGGCGTCGTTGTCACCGAGACCGCGATCGGGGACGTGCGCGGGCGGGAAGGCTTCTACCACTACCGCGAGTACTCCGCGATCGACCTGGCACGGAGCCGCGGTTTCGAGGACGTCTGGCACCTGATGTTCCACGGGACCCTGCCGGACGCGGAGCAGTCCGCCGCCTTCGCCGCCCGCGTCGCCGCGCTGCGCCACCTGCCGGACGAGGTCGCCGGGGCCCTGCCGCTGATCGCCCGCGCGTCCTCCGCCGCAGGACCGCTCGCGGGCCTGCGCACCGCGCTCTCCCTGTACGGCTCCGCCACCGGCCTGCGCCCGCTCTACGACACCGACCCCGAGCGCCGCGCGGAGGACGCGCTCGCCGCCTGCGCGGTCGTGCCGACCATCCTGACCGCGCTGCACCGCATCGGCCTCGGCCAGGAGCCCCTCGCGCCGCGCGACGACCTCGGGCACGCGGCCAACTACCTGTACACGCTGACGGGTCGTGAACCGGCACCTGACCACGCGCGAGCGATCGAGCAGTACCTGGTGGCGACGGTCGACCACGGCTTCAACCCGTCGACCTTCGCCGCGCGGGTGATCGCCTCCACCGGAGCCGACCTCGCGGCCTGCCTGGTCGGCGGCGTCGGCGCCTTCTCCGGGCCGCTCCACGGCGGCGCTCCGGCCCGCGCCCTCGACACCCTGGACGCGATCGGCACCGTCGACCGGATCGACCCCTGGATCAGGGAGCGCGTCCTCGCGGGCGAGAGGATCATGGGCTTCGGGCACGCGGTCTACCGCACCGAGGACCCGCGCTCCCGCATGCTGCGCGGCCTGGCACAGGGGTTCGGCGGGCCGCTCGTCGACTTCGCCGTCCAGGTGGAGCAGCGGGTCGAGGCGATCCTCGCAGAGCTCAAACCGGGCCGCGAACTCCATACGAACGTGGAGTTCTACGCGGGCGTCGTGATGGAGCAGTGCGGCCTGCCGCGGGCCATGTTCACACCGACGTTCGCCGTGGCCAGGGTGGTCGGCTGGAGCGCCAACATCCTTGAGCAGGCGACCGATTCGAAGATCATCAGGCCCGGCGCGCGCTATGTGGGCCCCCCGCCTCCGCAGCCGGTCCCCGCCGTGTGACGGCGCGGTGTGCGCCGGGCCCCCCTCGTACGCCCGCGCGAAGAGCCCGGGCCCGGGGCGCCCGGCGCGCGGTGACGGCTGGGGAGCCCGGCTACGATCGGGGCCCGTGACCACGACGCCGCCCCCGCACGAGCCCGACCCCCTCTCCGC
>NZ_JAIUKE010000315.1 GCF_020176795.1 Streptomyces sp. 8L | reverse complement strand
GGGGCCCGCGCGGGCCCCCCCCCCCCGGGGGGGGGGGGGCGCGCCCCGGGGGGCCCCCCCCCCGGCCCGGTAATCCGGCGCGGCGCCCGGGAACGTGACGGGAGAAACGCCCGGATGTCCAACGAGTCCATGTCCTCCGGCACCGCCGGAGAGACCACAGAACAGAACAACAGCCCCAGCGACACCCTGCCGCCGCGCCGCAAGCGCCGCGTCGCGGCGCGGCCCCCCCCGCCCCCCCCCCCCCCCGCCCGGGGGGGGGGGGGGGGGGGGCCGCCCCGGCGGGCGC
>NZ_JAIUKE010000314.1 GCF_020176795.1 Streptomyces sp. 8L | reverse complement strand
GTGTCGCAGGAGGCGGAGCCCGAGCCCGCGCCGCGTGCGCGCCGCCGTGCCACCCGTAAGACCGCGGCGCCCGAGCCCGAGCAGGCGCCCGCCGTGGCGGAGGCCACTGAGGCCGTCGCCGTGTCGCAGGAGGCGGAGCCCGAGCCCGCGCCGCGTGCCCGTCGTCGCGCCACCCGCAAGGCCACCGCGCCCGAGGCGTCGGCACCCGCCGCCGAGACCGCGCCCGAGGAGACACCCGCCGTGGCGGAGGCCACTGAGGCCGTCGCGGTGTCGCAGGAGGCGGAGCCCGAGTCCGCGCCGCGAGCCCGCCGCCGTGCCACCCGGAGGACCGCGGCGCCCGAGCCCGAGCAGGCGCCCGCCGTGGCGGAGGCCGCTGAGGCCGTCGCGGTGTCGCAGGAGGCAGAGCCCGAGTCCGCGCCGCGTGCCCGCCGTCGCGCCACCCGCAAGGCGACCGCACCGGAGACCGCGCCGCAGGCCGCGCCCGAGGAGGCCGCCCCGGCCGCGGAGGCCGCCGAGGAGCGCCCCGCGCGCTCGCGCTCCCGCCGCCGGGTCGCGGAGACCGAGACAGGCGCGGTGGTCGAGCAGACCCCGGCGCCGACGCGGGGCAGCCGCAGGACGGCGCGTCCGAGCGTCGCCGTCTTCCAGGCACCCGTCTTCACCGAGCCGATGTTCCAGACCCCGGAGACCGCTGCCGCCGCCGCTGCCGCGGGTAACGTGCGGGCCGTCGACGCGGACGAGGACGAAGAGGAGACGGAGGCCACGGGCGCCGCCGAGCAGGCCGCCCCCGCCGCCGAGGAGCAGGGCCCCGGCCGCCGCAGGCGCCGCCGCCGCGGCGCGGCCCCCGCGCAGGCGCCCGCCGCGCCGGGCCGGCCGGCCGCCGCGGGGGGGGGCCCCCCCGCCGCGGGGGGGGGGCCCCCCCGCGCGGGGGGCGCCGGCGGCGCGGCCGGCG
>NZ_JAIUKE010000313.1 GCF_020176795.1 Streptomyces sp. 8L | reverse complement strand
GGTCGAGACGGCCGAGTACCTGGGCGTCGCGACGAACAACGTGGCCGAGTACCGGGGGCGGGGGGCGGGGGGGCGGGCCGCGCCCCCCCCCGCCCCCGCCCCCGGCCCCCCCCCGCCCCCGCCGCCGCGGCGAGGCCCCCGAGCAGGAGCCCGCCGCGCAGGACCGGCAGGCCGACGAGGCGGAGGACCGCACCGACGCGGGGGAGGGCCCCGACAGCGCGGACGGCTCCGACGGCGCGGACGGCGACGAGGGCGACGACCGTCCCTCGCGCCGCCGCCGCAGGGGCGGCCGCAGGCGCCGCCGCGGCGAGTCGGCCGACGACAACGGGGCCGAGCACACCGAGAAGTCCGAGGCGCCGTCGTCGCGCGCCGAGCAGGGTGAGGACGACGAGCGGGCGGGCGACGGGGAGCACGGCGACTCCGCGTCCGACGACCGGCGCCGCAAGGGCGCGGGCAGCGACCGTACGGCCCGTGGGAACCACGGCGAGGCCGTGGACGAGGCGGACGGCCACGACGAGGCGGACGCCTCCGAGCAGGACGGCCACGAGGACCGCGACGAGGGCGGCTCCGGTTCGTCCAGCAGCCGTCGCCGCCGCAGGCGCCGCCGCCGCCGCGGCGCCGCGGGCCCGGAGCAGGACAACGGAACCGACGACCCGGAGCGCACGGTCGTCAAGGTCCGCGAGCCGCGCAAGAAGGAGGAGCGCGGCACCTCCTCCGACGAGGTCCAGTCGATCAAGGGCTCCACCCGCCTGGAGGCGAAGAAGCAGCGCCGCCGCGAAGGCCGCGAGCAGGGCCGCCGCCGGGTGCCGATCATCACCGAGGCGGAGTTCCTGGCGCGCCGCGAGGCCGTCGAGCGCGTGATGGTCGTACGGCAGAACGGCGAGCGCACGCAGATCGGCGTCCTGGAAGACGATGTGCTGGTCGAGCACTACGTCAACAAGGAGCAGGCGACCTCGTACGTCGGCAACGTGTACCTGGGCAAGGTGCAGAACGTGCTGCCGTCGATGGAGGCCGCGTTCGTGGACATCGGCAAGGGCCGCAACGCGGTCCTGTACGCCGGCGAGGTGAACTTCGAGGCGCTCGGCCACTCCGGCGGCCCGCGCCGTATCGAGACCGCCCTCAAGTCGGGACAGCCGGTCCTCGTGCAGGTCACGAAGGACCCGATCGGCCACAAGGGCGCCCGCCTGACCAGCCAGGTCTCGCTGCCTGGCCGGTACCTCGTGTACGTGCCCGAGGGCTCCATGACGGGCATCAGCCGCAAGCTCCCCGACACCGAGCGCGCCCGCCTCAAGACGATCCTCAAGAAGGTCGTCCCCGAGGACGCCGGCGTCATCGTCCGCACCGCCGCCGAGGGCGCAAGCGAGGACGAGCTGCGCCGCGATGTCGAGCGGCTCCAGGCGCAGTGGGAGGAGATCAAGAAGAAGTCGAAGGCGAGCGGCGGCTCGAACGCGCCGACGCTGCTGTACGGCGAGCCCGACATGACGGTCCGCGTCGTCCGCGACATCTTCAACGAGGACTTCTCGAAGGTCATCGTCAGCGGCGACGAGGGATGGGAGACCATCCGCGGCTACGTCGAGCACGTGGCGCCCGACCTGGCCGACCGGCTCCAGCGCTGGACGAGCGAGGTCGACGTCTTCGCGACGTACCGCATCGACGAGCAGCTGATGAAGGCGCTCGACCGGAAGGTCTGGCTGCCCAGCGGCGGTTCCCTGGTGATCGACAAGACCGAGGCCATGGTCGTGATCGACGTCAACACCGGGAAGTTCACCGGCCAGGGCGGCAACCTGGAGGAGACCGTCACCAGGAACAACCTGGAGGCGGCCGAGGAGATCGTGCGCCAGCTGCGGCTGCGCGACCTCGGCGGCATCGTCGTCATCGACTTCATCGACATGGTGCTGGAGTCCAACCGGGACCTGGTGCTGCGGCGCCTGCTGGAGTGCCTGGGCCGCGACCGTACGAAGCACCAGGTCGCCGAGGTCACCTCGCTCGGCCTCGTGCAGATGACCCGCAAGCGGGTCGGCCAGGGCCTGCTGGAGTCGTTCTCCGAGACCTGCGTGCACTGCAACGGCCGCGGCGTCATCGTCCACATGGAGCAGCCGACGGCCCCGGCGGGCGGCAACGCCGGCGGCAAGCGCGGCAGGAAGCGCCGTGGCGGCGGCGCGGACCACGAGCACGAGTACGCCCACGACCACGACGAGCACGTGCACGAGCACGTCGTGGAGGAACCGGCTGCGGCTTCCCCCGCCGCCGGGTCCGAGGCGGCCGAGACAGCGGCGGAGGTCGCCGCCGAGGCGGCGGCCCCGAAGGCGCTGCCCTCGCCGGTGTTCACCGCCGATGAGGAGCTGTACAGCAGCGTCGCCGAGGCGGAGGCCGCGGCCGGCAGGGGTGGCCGTACGCGCCGCAGGGCAACGCGCAAGGTGTCGGCCCCGGCCGGCTCGCCCCGTACGTCCGAGACGGCGGCGGCCGCCGAGGTGGTCGTCCCCGCGGCGGACACCGCGGCGAAGCCCCAGGAGGAGGAGCGGGAGCCCGAGCAGCGGCCCGAGCCCGCCCCCGCGCCGGTCGCGGCACCTCCGCGCGAGCGGCGGAGGGTGACCCGCAAGGTCACCGCTCCCGCCGGCTCGCCGTCGGGTGACGACGGCGCGGTCGTGGTGGTCTCGTCCCCGAAGACGGAGGCGCCCGCCGAGACCGCAGCTCCGGAGCCGGAGGCCGCGCAGGCCCCGGAGGCCACTCAGGCTTCGGAGGGTGCTGAGGCCGCCGAGACCGCGGAGGCGCCGGCCAAGAAGACGGCCCGCAAGGCCGCCAAGAAGGCTCCGGCGAAGAAGACGGCGGCGAAGAAGGCCCCGGCGAAGAAGACCGCGGCCAAGAAGACGGCCGCCAAGTCGACGACGGCGGCCAAGTCGACGGCGAAGAAGACGGCCAAGAAGGCGTCTACGAAGAAGACGGCGTCCACCGCGGACGCCGCTGCCGCCCCCGCGGCCACGGACGACTGACCGAAGGCCCGTCCGACCGCTTCGCCCGCCGCCCCGGCGGGAGTTCGGCTCCGGCCCGTTCGTCGCACCCCCGCGGTGCGGGAGCGGGCCGGAGCCGTACGCGCGCACCGGCCCCCGCGGCCACCTCTGCGGGGGCGCCCCCGTACCCCGCGGGGGCCGGTTTGACCCCCCGACGGGGCCGACCGTATTCTTGTCCCTCGGCGTGTCTGTGTGCGCGCCCGCCTCTGAGCAACCCACCTCCCGGTCTCCGGGGGAGGCCGCTCATCCATTCCGGACTGTCAGGGCCCTGTGGCCGTGCGGGCGGCTGGCGTCAGGGGCTTCCGTTCCGAATGAGAGTGAGATCCGCGTGTACGCCATCGTGCGCAGCGGTGGCCGCCAGCACAAGGTTGCTGTCGGCGACATCGTTGAGGTTGACAAGATTTCCACTGCCAAGGTGGGCGACACGGTCGAGCTCTCGACCCTGCTCGTGGTCGACGGGGAAGCCGTCACCAGCGACCCGTGGGTGCTGGACGGCATCAAGGTCACGGCCGAGGTCGTGGACCACCACAAGGGCGCGAAGATCGACATCCTTCGCTACAAGAACAAGACCGGCTACCGCCGTCGCCAGGGTCACCGCCAGCAGTACACGGCGATCAAGGTCACCGGTATTCCCGCGGCTGCGAAGTAAGGGACTGAGGATTCATGGCACACAAGAAGGGCGCATCGTCCTCCAGGAACGGGCGCGACTCCAACGCCCAGCGGCTCGGCGTGAAGCGCTTCGGCGGTCAGGTCGTTCTCGCCGGTGAGATCATCGTCCGCCAGCGCGGCACGCACTTCCACCCCGGCACCGGGGTCGGCCGCGGCGGCGACGACACCCTGTTCGCGCTCAACGCCGGCGCGGTCGAGTTCGGCACCAGCCGTGGCCGCCGCGTCGTGAACATCGTTCCGGTCGGCTGACCGACCGGTAGCGGTTCACCAGTTCTGCGCTCAGGGCGGGCCCCCTTCCCGTACGGGAAGCGGGTCCGCCCTTTGCGTGTTGACCTGGGAAACGTACGTACGCCTTTGTGCGTTTCCGCCCGATTCTGCCGCGTTCCTGCCGTCCACTTCTGCCCGTTCCTACCGTCGACGCCTGGTACTTCTCCGGCCCATACACCTACGCCCATACGTCTACGCCCCGCACGCCCGTACGTCTCTGTTGTCTTCTCCAGGAGGAAGCCCACCATGACCACCTTCGTGGACCGCGTCGAACTGCATGTCGCCGCCGGTAACGGGGGCCACGGCTGCGCCTCCGTGCACCGGGAGAAGTTCAAGCCCCTCGGTGGACCCGACGGCGGCAACGGCGGACGCGGCGGCGATGTCGTCCTCGTCGTCGACCAGTCCGTCACGACGCTGCTCGACTACCACCACGTCCCGCACCGCAGGGCCACCAACGGAAAGCCCGGCGAGGGCGGCAACCGCTCGGGCAAGGACGGCCAGGACCTCGTCCTGCCCGTGCCGGACGGCACCGTGGTGCTCGACAAGGACGGCGAGGTCCTCGCCGATCTCGTCGGCCAGGGGACGACGTACGTGGCGGCGCAGGGCGGCCGGGGCGGCCTGGGCAACGCGGCGCTCGCGTCGGCCCGCCGCAAGGCCCCCGGCTTCGCGCTCCTCGGCGAGCCCGGCACCGGCGGCGACGTGGTCCTGGAGCTGAAGACCGTCGCGGACGTGGCGCTCGTCGGCTACCCGAGCGCGGGCAAGTCCTCGCTGATCTCGGTGCTGTCGGCGGCCCGCCCCAAGATCGCGGACTACCCGTTCACGACGCTGGTGCCGAACCTCGGCGTCGTCACGGCGGGCTCCACCGTCTTCACCGTCGCGGACGTGCCGGGGCTCATCCCCGGCGCAAGCCAGGGCCGCGGCCTCGGCCTCGAATTCCTGCGCCACGTCGAGCGCTGTTCGGTGCTGGTGCATGTCCTGGACACGGCGACGCTGGAGTCCGACCGCGACCCGCTCTCCGACCTCGACGTCATCGAGGAGGAGCTGAAGGAGTACGGGGGGCTGGCCGACCGCCCCCGCCTCGTCGTCCTCAACAAGGTGGACATCCCGGACGGGCGCGAGCTCGCCGAGATGATCAAGCCCGATCTGGAGGCGCGCGGCTACCGCGTCCTCGAGGCGTCCGCCGTCGCGCACATCGGCCTCAAGGAGCTGTCCTTCGCGCTGGCCGAGATCGTCGCGGAGGCCCGCGCCCGGAAGCCGCGCGAGGAGGCGACCCGTGTGGTCATCCGGCCCAAGGCCGTGGACGACGCGGGCTTCACGGTGGCACTGGAGGACGGGGAGGACGGCAGCGTCTACCGCGTGCGGGGCGAGAAGCCGGAACGCTGGGTGCGGCAGACCGACTTCAACAACGACGAGGCCGTGGGCTATCTCGCGGACCGGCTCAACCGCCTCGGCGTCGAGGACGAGCTGCTGAAGGCCGGTGCCCGGCCGGGCGACGGCGTCGCGATCGGCCCCGAGGACAACGCGGTCGTCTTCGACTGGGAGCCGTCGATGGCGGCGGGGGCCGAGATGCTCGGCCGGCGCGGCGAGGACCACCGCCTGGAGGAGCCGCGCCCCGCCGCCCAGCGCCGCAGGGACCGTGACACGGAACGGGACGAGGCGGCCCGCGAGTTCAAGGACTTCGACCCGTTCAACTGAGCGGGACGCGGCGGGCGGACCCCGCGGACCTGCGAACACCGTACGAAGAGAGGGCCGGGAACCATACCCGGCCCTCTCTTCGTGTGTGCGTGTTCTGTAACTGCTTTATGACGGGATGGTTAACGTATCCTGATATCTCTATGATTAACTTTGCGAAGTAGTGTTCGAGCGGCGGCTGTTGTCTTGGTCGCACAAGGCAGCAGGAGCCGTGAGGGTGCAGAACCCGGAAGCACCGCGTTTGGTGGGCGCGTACAGACGAATACTCCCGGAGGAGGCCCGGCGCCTGGTCGCGGGACGGGTCGGGCCCGACCTCCGGCGGCGGATCAAACTGGGTCTCGCCTCGGCCGAATCCACCCGGGAACGCATACGCAAGACGCGCGCCGCGCGCAAGTACGGCTCGCACATGGTCGGTCCGAAGCGGCGCGTCGTCGCCGTCGACGAGGCCATCCGCCTGGCGCTCGCGGAGGACGGCATGACGCCGGTCCGCGCGCGGCGGAGCAATCTGCGGGACGTCCTCAGCCTGCTGGAGGCCGCCGGCGTCGAACACTTCTGCGTACGCGGCTCCTCGCAGACGGCCGCGGCCGTGGCGGTCGCCGCGTCGGACCGGGACACCGTCCTGTCCGAACTCCTCAAGTTCTGCGCCGTCCAGCCCGGTTACGTCGCCCCGGTGCGGCGGGGGCAGCCGGCCGACTCCGACCTCTACGCCGTGGAGCGCTCGGGCGCCTGGCGGCGGATCGCCGGCGCCTCCGTCCTGCGGCTGGTCTGGTACCGCACCGACCCCACGGGAAAGCTGATCCTGGGCGCGGCCTACGGCTGCGACCTGGAGTTCTGGGCCGAGGAAGCCGAGGAAGCCGAGGAAGCCGAGGAAGGGGGACGGCTCGTCTCTCCGCGCGCCGGGCGGGTCACCGACTCCGTCCCGGTGGACGGCGAAGTGGTGGAGGCCGACGAGAGCTACTTCACCGACCTGGTGCCGCGCTTCGGGCCCGTGGCGGAACCCGTACGGGTGCCCACCCGCGCCGAGTTCGTCGCGCGCACCACGCACCAGCCGGACTTCCCCATCGACGTCGTGTACACGTGGGTGGACGGCTCGGACCCGGACTGGCAGCGCAAGCGCGCGCGCCACTCGGGCGCCGCCTACCACGAGGAGGCGGCCAACGACGCGCGCTACCTCAGCCGCGACGAACTGCGCTACTCGCTGCGGTCGCTGCACCTGTACGCGCCCTGGGTGCGCACGGTCTACCTCGTCACCGACCGGCAGGCCCCGGCCTGGCTCAACGCGGAGCACCCGGGAATCCAGCTGGTCGACCACCGGGACGTCTTCCAGGACCCGAGCTGGCTGCCCACCTTCAATTCCCACGCGATCGAAAGCCAACTGCACCACATAGACGGGCTTTCCGAGCACTTCCTGTACTTCAACGACGACGTTCTCCTGGGGCGCGAGACCACTCCCGGTGATTTCTTCTTCGCGAGCGGAATCAGCCGGTTCTTTCCGTCGCCCGCCCTCGTGCCGCTCGGCCCCGTGGGCGACGACGATCCGCCCGTTGCCGCCGCGGGCAAGAACAACCGGCGGCTGATCGAACGCAGCTTCGGCGCCGTCCTCGTGCAGAAGATGAAGCACATGCCGCACGCGCTCAACCGGTCCGTGCTCACGGAGATCGAGGTCCGCTACGCGGACGAGTACCGGGCCACCGCGGGCAGCCGCTTCCGGAGCATGGACGACCTGTCCATCACCTCCTCGCTGCACCACTACTACGCCTTCCACACCGGCAGGGCCGTCCCCTCGAACGAACTCCTCTACAACTACGTGGACCTCTCGCGCGAAGGCGCCGAGCGACGGCTCGGGCAGCTGATCGCGCACCGGGAGCGGCACGTGTTCTGCGTCAACGACACCGGGTCGACGATGGCCGACGCGGAGCAGCAGAGCGCGTTGCTGCAGGGCTTCCTCGCTGACTACTTCCCCGTGCCCAGCCCGTTCGAGCGCGTCCAAGGAGAACAGTGAGACCTCTTGTCACGCCCCATGAGGCCTTGCGGAACGGGTATGCCCGTCTGCGGTCCGCGAGGGAGCGCTGGGGCAGCCGCGTCCAGCTGCTGCCCCAGCCCGACGACTGGCCCCGCCTCACGCCGGCGCACCTGTCGGTGCTGGACGGCAGGACGCTGAACGTCTCGGTGGCCGTGCCCTCCGGCCTCACTCCCTCGACGGCCGTGCTCGTCCTCGGTGACCGCACCACCCCCGCCGTCGTCCCGCTCCGGCTCAGGAAGGCGGAGGGCGGCGGCGTACGCGCCGAGGGCACCGCGGTGGTCGAACTCCTCGACAGCCTGCGGGAGAAGAGCGTGCTCCCGGCCGGCGTCAGCCGCTACCTCCTGGGCGAAGGCAGCTGGAAGGCGTCCGTGGAGTTCACCGACGCGGCGGGCGGCAAGCGCCACTTCGCGCTGGCCACGCCGCCCCCGCTGATGCAGGACGGCCCGACCGTCCCCGACCCCGTGCGCGAGGACGGCACGTCCTGCCGCCTGGGCACGTCCGCCACCGGCCGGGCGCACCTGACGATCGGCAGGGACGGCCCGGGCGCCGAGGTGGAACTGGTGCGCTTCGACTGGACCGGGATCACGGTCCGCGGCCGCCTGGTCAACGCGCCCGCCGACGCCTACGCGGGTGGCGAGGTGGAACTGGTGCGGCGGACCGGGCGGTTGACGCACACCGTGCCGGTGCGCTGGGACGGCGAGCGCTTCGAGGCCACGGTCGCCGTCTCCGACCTCCCCGGGGTGACCCCGCGCGAACAGGTGTGGGACGCGCGGCTGTGCTGCTCAGGACTGAAACCGCTGAAGATCTCCCGCAAGCGCCACGACCTCCGGGTTCCCCGGACCGTCCACCGGATGCCCGACAGGCTGCTCACCGGTGACGACGACCGGAGCGTCCGGATCAATCCCTACTACACACCTGTCGGAAGCCTGGCCCTTCGGGGGGCCCTCGTCGCAGCCGCCGGTGGAGAGAAATGAAGATCACTTTTCTGCTCACATGGGGCGACGAGATGGGTGGCACCGAGCAGGCGGCCTACACCCAGGCCACCCATCTCGTGCCGCGCCACCAGGTCGAGATCCTGAGCGTGTTCAAGACCCGGCCCGAGCCGTTCTTCCCCACCGACGAGCGGGTCGCGGTCCGCTACCTCGTGGACCGTACGGCCAAGCCGGAGCGCCCCGTGCGGGACAGCGGGCTGACGGCGCAGGAGTGCGAGAAGCTCGCGGGCCTGCCGAGCAGCCTCGTCAACCCCAAGTGGGAGGCGACGTTCGACGCCCTCTCGGACATCGAGATGCGGCGCGCGCTGTCCACCCTGGACACCGATGTCGTCATCAGCACCTCGCCGGCCCTGATGTCCGCGATGGCGGACCTGGTGCCGTCCCGCGTCGTCACCGTGCACCAGGAGCACCGCCCCTCGCAGCTGCGCGGCGCCACGGGCGAACCCCTGATGCTGAGGGCCCCCGAGGTCGACGCGGTGGTGGTGCTGACCGAGCGGACCCAGCAGTGGTTCGAGGAGTCGCTCGGCGCGGCGGCGCCCCGGCTCGACACCATCGCCAACGCCATCCCCGAGGGGTTCCGCCCCCGGTCGAGCCTGACGAGCAAGACCATCGTGATGCCGCGGCGGTTGGTGCCCGACAAGCAGGTCGACCACGCGATCCAGGCGTTCGCGGGCGCGCTTGCCGACCATCCGGACTGGCGTCTGCGGATCTTCGGCAGCGGCCCCCAGCGCTCCCGGCTGCGCCTCCAGATCGAGGGCCTCGGGCTGCACGACAGCGTCCAGCTGATGGGCCCCAGCCAGAACATGACCGAGGAGTGGGCGAAGGCCGCCTTCACGGTGCTCCCCTCGCAGGACGGCGAGGCCTTCCCCCTCGTCCTGCTTGAGGCGTTCGCGGCGGGCGTGCCCGCGATCTCGTACGACATCGTGACCGGCCCCGCCGAGATCATCCGCCACGGCGTCGACGGGCTCCTCGTCCCGCCGCAGGACATCGAGGCCCTCACGGCGGCCATGTCCCGCCTCATGGACGACCAGGAACTCCTCTGCTCCTACGGGGCGGCCGCGCTGGAGGGCAGCAGCAGGTTCGCCGCCGACGTGATAGTGGGGCGCTGGGAGGCGCTGCTCACGGAGCTGGTCGAGAAGCGCGACAGCCCCGACCGCCTCGCCGACCGCGCCGACCGGGTGGCCCGGCGCATCATCCACGGCGGCGCCGGCCGGTTCCACCAGACGGTCTCCGCGGACCGTACGTCGCCGTCCACCGGCGACCAGCGTGCCCGCGAGGTCGTGATCAACGCCGCCAACCGCAGGCTCACGCGGTCCGGCGGACGGCTCGCGGAGGTCCGCGACGACCTCCTCGCCCCGGACGTGCTCCTGCGCAACTTCGAGACGGCCACAGGGACGCTGGCCTCACACGGCATCCCCTACGTCGTCCTGCGCGCCAACGACGGTGTCCAGCGCCGCCGGGTCGCCGTGGACGCCCGGTACACCGAGAAGGTCTGCGCCGCCCTCGCGGAGGACCACCGCGGCAGCGCCGTCTACGCGGAGCTGCTCAAGCCGGTGACGCACGCCCCCGGCGTCGTCCTGGCCGAGCGGCTCGACCAGGTCGGCGAGATGCGCGTACTGCGCGTCTTCCGGCCGGTGACCACGACCAGCCGGACGCTGCGCTTCGGCCCCGCGTATGGCTGCGACATCGAGTTCTGGGCGCGGGAGCAGCTCCCCGACGCCGAAGCCGGTGCCGAGCCGGCCGGCGAGTACCTCGCGCCGCTGCGCCCCACCGGGATCGGCGCCCGGCTGCCCTCCCTGGAGTCCGACGCCGTCCTGGCGATCGGGGAGGCCGAACATCCCACGCTGGCCCCGTTCGGCAAGCGGCTCGTGGGGGACATCACGTTCCCGGTCGACGCCGTCTACACCTGGGTGGACGACTCCGATCCGGCCTGGCGGGAGCGCCGGGTCAAGCGGCTGACCGACCTGGGCAGGCCGGCGGGGGAGGGCGGCGACGCGGCCGCCCGCTACCGCAACCGCGACGAACTGCGCTACTCCCTGCGGTCCCTCGCGATGTTCGCGCCGTGGGTCCGGCGGGTGTACCTGGTGACGGACGACCAGGTCCCGGACTGGCTGGACACCGCGAACCTCGACGTCAGGGTCGTGTCCCACCGGGAGATCTTCGACGACCCGTCCTGCCTGCCGACCTTCAACTCGCACTCCATCGAGAGCCGGCTGCACCGCATCGACGGGCTGTCGGAGCACTTCCTCTACCTCAACGACGACGTCTTCTTCGGCCGTCCCATCACGGCCAGGAGCTTCTTCCAGAGCAACGGCGCGTCGCACTTCTTCTGGTCCCCGACCACCGTGCCCGTGGGCGAGGTGTCGGAGGAGGACGAGGGCTACTTCGCGGCGGCCAAGAACAACAGGCGGCTGCTGGAGGACGAGTTCGGCGTCACCGTCTCGAACAGCTTCCTGCACGCGCCGCATCCGCTGCGCAGGAGCGTCCTCGAAGCCGTCGAGAAGGCGTTCCCCGAGGCGGTCGCCCGTACGGCTGCCTCGCCGGTGCGCAGCTGGCAGGACATCTCGATGGTCTCGTCGCTGCACCACCACTTCGGCTACCTCACCGGGGAGGCGGTCCCCGGAACGATCCGCTGCGCCTACATCGACGTGGGCACCTACGCGAGGCACCCGGAGCTGACGCGGCTGCTCTCCATCCGGGGGCACGACGTCTTCTGCCTCGGCGAGTCCCCCGATGCGGAGGTGCCCGCCGAGGAGCAGGCACGGGTGGTGAAGGCGTTCCTCCGGGCCTACTTCCCGGTGAAGAGTCCGTACGAGCGTTGACGCGGGCGAGCGTTCGCGCTCGCGGGGCGGGGGGGGGGCCCGGGGGGGGCCCCCCCCCCCCCACCACCCTTCTTCTTCATTGGCGGTGCACAGCATGTTGCTCACGGGATTCGGCTTCGTCCTCTTTCTGATCAGCGTGTTCCTGCTGCTGTTCGGAGTCGTCGCGCTCGTCATCGCGGCGACCACCCGCGAGGACGCCTACCGTGCCACGGACAAGAAGACCAAGAGGTTCTGGGTCGCGATCCTCGCGGCGGTCGTCGCGGTGAACGTGCTGCCGATCCTCGGAATCCCGCTCCCGCTGTCGACCATGCTCCAGATCGCCGGCCTCGTCGGCACCATCGTCTTCATGGTGGACGTGCGGCCCGCGGTCCGCGCCGTCAGCGGCGGCGGCCGGGGCTGGCGGCGCGGCGGCGGTCGCGGCGGCTCCAGCAGCGACGGCCCGTACGGGCCCTACAACGGGCGCCGTTGAGGTCGCGGCGCACAGGTCCGCCCCGACGGGGCCGCCCCCAGCGGCTCGTACGGTCTACGGCGCTGCCGGTCCCGCGAGGGCCGGCAGCCCCGGTGCGTTCTCGCCGCGCCCCAGCAGCAGTACGGCCACGTCGTCCGTGAGCTCCCCGCCGTTGAGCTCCTCCACGCGGGCGAGCGCGGCCTCGATCAGCGCGTCGCAGTACAGCCCGTCCGCCAGCTGCTCGTTGATCATGTCGGCCATGCCGTCCTCGCCGAGCCTGCGGTTCGACCCGGCGCCCACCCGGCCCTCGATCAGGCCGTCCGTGTAGATCATCAGATTCCACGCGTCCCCGAGCTCGACGCGCTGGCTCGGCCACCTGCCGCCCGGCAGCAGCCCCAGCGCGGGGCCGCAGCAGTCGTACGACATGAGCCGGGCCCGCTCGCCGCTCCGTGCGATCAGCGGCGCGGGGTGGCCGGCGAGCCGCACGTCCGCGCTCCGGCCGTCCGGCGCGATGTCGACGGCGCACAGGGTCGCGAAGATCTCCTCGCTCTCCCGCTCGTGCTCCAGGACCTGCTGGAGCGTCGCGAGCAGTTCGTCGCCGCCTGTCCCCGCGAGGGTGAGCGCGCGCCACGCGATGCGCAGCTCCACGCCGAGCGCGGCCTCGTCGGGACCGTGCCCGCAGACGTCGCCGATCATCGCGTGGACGGTGCCGTCGGGCGTGCGGATCGTGTCGTAGAAGTCGCCGCCGAGCAGCGCGCGCGACCTGCCGGGGCGGTAGCGCGACGCGAAGCGCAGGTCCGAGCCGTCGAGCAGCGGAGTGGGCAGCAGGCCGCGCTCCAGGCGCGCGTTCTCCTGCGCGTGCAGCCGGGACTCGGTGAGCTGGCGCTGCGCGCCGTCCGCACGCTTGCGTTCGACCGCGTAGCGGATGGCGCGGCTCAGCAGCCTGCCGTCCAGCTCGTCGCGGAAGAGGTAGTCCTGCGCACCGGCCCGTACGGCGGCCGCCGCGCGCTCCGCGTCGCCCTCGGCGGCGAGCGCGAGGACGGCGTGCCGGGGCGCGAGCCGCAGGACCCGGCTGAGCGGGCCGAGCCCGTCGTCCTCGGGCGCCCGGGTGCCGCTGCCGCCGGGCAGCGCGAGGTCGACGAGCAGGCAGTCGATGTCGTCCGTGAGCAGCCGCGACGCCTCCGTGAGGTTGCGCGCGGTGCGGATGCGGACCCGCGTGCCGCCGCCCTCGGGCAGCTCGGGCACGCTGAACGGACCCGTGGGGTCGTCCTCGATCACGAGGAGCGTGAGGTTCCTCGGCACGGCGGGGGCCTCGGAGGCGCCTGGTGCCTTGGACGTCTTGGGTGCCCCGGTGGCCCCAGTGGCCCCAGTGGCCTCGGGCGCCCCGCCGGCCTCGGTGGCCCCGGTGGGCCGCGACGCCGGCTGTGCGGGCGTCCCGCCGGCCTCGCCGGCCTGCGCCGCAGGCTCTGCCGGCTGCCGCGGTGTCGCGGGGTGCTGACTGTGGGTGGTGGCGCCTGTGGCCGGGGTGCTGTCGGCGGTGTCCGGCGCGGCCGCGGTCTGCTCCACCTCTGAACCTGTGCGCTGCCGCGGTACGGGTACGGGCATCGGTCTTGGGATTCCTTCCCTCCCCCCGAGGGCGCGGTGCGGCGACGATCGACGCCCCACCGACGGGGACCTTAGCGGTCCGTGGCAGTGGTACGGAATGGTGCGAGGGCAAGCGGCCTCTGTCATATGCGGCCCGGCGCACCGCTTCCGGAGCGCCCCCGCACCGCATCCACGGCGGTTACCGGCGGTGCGGAACGGTGCGGCGCCATGACGAACATCACGTGTGAACGGCCCTCCGCGTGGGCCGCGTCACGTGTGCCGGGTCACCCGGGAGGGCACCGGCGGACCGTACGACCCGGCCCGCGCACGGGTGTTGGGGTCACACCGGCGTCACTCTCGGTGGTGCGAACGCGCCCGGGCGCGCGCCCGGCCGGCCGCGCGGGGGGACACGCCCCGGGCGCGGGCCCGGAGGGGAGGGGCTACGCGTCCGGACGCACGACCCCGAGTACGGGCATCGTGCCGGCGTCCGACAGTGTCACG
>NZ_JAIUKE010000312.1 GCF_020176795.1 Streptomyces sp. 8L | reverse complement strand
CGTCTCATCGTCGAGGGGCGGGTGGCCGGGGAACGCGCAGGGCCAGGACCGCGATGTCGTCCGAGGCGTCGGGGCTCGCGATGGTGTCGGCCAGGGTCTGGAGCAGTTCGCGCAGGGGGAGGCCGGCGTGGTCCCCGAGGAACCGCCCCACCGCGTCGATGGCCTCGGAGATGTCGGTTCCTGGCCGTTCGACCAGGCCGTCGGTGTACAGCAGGAGCAGGCTGCCCGGCGGCAACGGGCGGCGGTACGCGGTGCGGACGGCCTCGGCCAGTCCCGGGAAGAGCAGGACGCCGTGCTCTTCGAGAAGGTGGACACCGGTGTCCGGGTGGACCAGGAGCGGGGGCGGGTGTCCCGCGTTGGCCCAGGTCAGTTCCCAGGCTCCGCGGGATTCCGGGTGGGGCCGCAGATGGGCGTGGATGAGGGTGCCGCTGGCGCCGATGTCCAGCCCGGCGTTGGCGTGCTCGAACGCCCTGACCGCCTGGGCGGGTCCCCGGCCCGGGTGGTCGAGGTCGGCCTGGCGGAGCATGCTGCGTACCTGCCCCATGAGGGTGGTGGCCGTGAGGTCGTGGCCGGTGATGTCGCCGATGGACAGGGCCAGGGTGGCGGGGCTGTCGGACTCCTCCCCGCCCTCGGCGGCGGTGGGCAGGTGGTACGCGTCGTACCAGTCGCCGCCGACGAGTTCCTCACTCGCGGCCGGACGGTAGAGGGCTGCCAGTTCCAGCCCCGGCACGTCGGGCAGGTCGGTGAGCAGGGCCTCCTGCATGCGCCGCGCCACCCCGATGCGCTCGTCGACGAACTGGGCGCGCTCGACGGCGCGTGCGGCGTAGCCCGCCAGGGTCGCGAGGAGCGCCTGCTCCAGGATGTCGGTCTCGTGCGGACGGTCCCAGCCGAGGACCAGGCTGCCCAGCGGGATGACCGCGCCGGGCAGCGGTACGCACACCGCGCTGACGAGCCCGAGGCTGTGAAAGGCCGCGACCGCGTCCTTCGAGTACTCCGCCTCCAGTTGCGCGACGTCCCGGACGAAGACGGTGCGGTTCTCCCGTGCCGCGTGGGCCGTCGGCCAGGCGTCTTCGAGACCGTAGGTCTCGTAGGCGAGCTCCATCGGTGCGCTGCCCGTGGCATCGACCAGGCGCCGCATCGTCTTCCCCTCGGCGAGCGCCAGTCCCACGTACACGGGTCTGAGGTCGCTTCTGGTCAGATCGCGCACCTGCCGGCGGACCTGGTCCAGCCCGGTGGTGTTCGCCAGCGCGTCCGCGGCCCGCAGCATGACCCGGGAGCGGTCCAGCGCACCCCGGTAGCGCGTGGCGGCCTCCGCCGCCGCCGCTCGCGCGTCCGCTTCGTCCGCGCGTGCCGCCTCCCGCTGCCGCGAGACGATCCGCAGCCGCAGTTCGGCGGTGCACGCCGCCGCCAGGTCCTCCAGCAGTCCCAGCTCCCGCGCCGTCCACTCGCGGGGCCTGGTGTCGATCGCGCACAGCGATCCCAGGACCTCTCCGTCCACGTCCAGCAGGGGCATGCCGGCGTAGCCGACGACACCCATCTCCCCCGTCGCGAGGCTGGAACAGCTCCGCGGGTCCCGCCGCGCGTCGGTCAGCACCAGCGGCTCACCCTCCGCCACGACGTGCCGGCACAGGGAATGCGTCAACGGCGTCTGCCGGGTCCGCGCCCACGGCTGTGCCAGGCCCACCATGCCCGGGAGGATCTGGCGGGACGGCTCCACCAGCGCCACGAGGGCCACCGGCACGCCGACCACCTCGGCCACCAGCCGCGCGAACCGGTCCATCCCGGCGTCCGCCCGCGCCGTCAGGCCGGTCTCCCTCATGGCCGCCAGTCGCCTGCCGGCAGCCGTGTCCGGTGTCTCCCCGTCATGGCCCGGTCCCGTCACAACCTCTCCCATGATCGCCGGTCGCACCGTCAACATGTCTGACGCGCGGCAACGATAGCCCAGGGCCGGGGCAGGGCCCCGGATCACGGGGTCCCGCGGGCGGTCGGCGTGGTCCTGGGCTCCGGGCCGTGCCGAGGACGCTTTCCGCGCGGCGAGCCGCGCCCTCGTACCCCGTGTGCCTCAGTAACCCACCGTGAACCGCTCGCGGTGGTGTGCGGGGCGTTCGATCTCGTCGGCGACGGCGAGGGCGAGGTCCTGCCGGGACAGGGAGCTCTTCCCCGCCGCGTCGAAGACCGGGTGGTCCTTCCCCACGCGGTACGTGCCGCGCCGGCCGTCGGGTCCCGTCGGACCGCACTCCAGGGGCGGGCTCAAGAAGACCCAGTCGAGTTCGCGCTCGGACCGGATCGCCCGGTAGTAGTCGCGTGCGGCGCGTACACCACTGGCGTAGGGCTCGGGCGGCAGGCCCTTTTCGATCAGCTCGGTGCCGTCCTCGGAGAGGAGACTGCTCGCGCCGCCGACGACGAGCAGGCGGGGGACGGCCGCCGCCTTGGTTGCCTCCTGGATGAGGTGCGCGCCCCGCATGTAGCGTTCGTACAGGTCAGGCGCGTTCCACCCCGGATTGAACGCGCTCACGACCGCTTCGGAGCCGCTGATCGCGTCGCGCAGCGCGTCGGGCTCGAAGACGTCGGCGACCACGACCCGGGTCCCCTTGCCCGGCTCGATCGCGCCGGGACGGCGGACCACGGCGACGAGGGCGTGGCCCCGAGCCTCGAACTCCTGGTGAATGAACGTCCCCATACCGCCGGTTCCGCCGATCAGCGCCACTCGCATCGGTCCTGCTCCTGTTCGTCTTCGTTGTCCTTCGTGTGGGACCGGCCTGCCGCGTGCGGGGCAGTGGTCGCGGCAGGCCCGCCGCCACGAGCGCCGCATCGCGGGCCTCCCGGCCCTACCGGTGCTCCCGGTGCTCGCGGTGCTCCCGGCCCTTCCGGTGCTCCCGGTCGTCCCGGCTTTCCGCCGCCACGGCCGTCCCTGTCCTACGAGACAACCATCGGCCGACGCCGGGGCACCATGCGCGAGCGGCGCGCGTGCATACGCGTCCGTGCCGGACCGGACGACGAGACACCGGATCGGATGAACAGACGCCTGAGTAGGATCGGCCCGTATGGACATGATCAGCGAGCTCATCGGAGCCGTCAGGATCGGTCATGCCGACGGGCGACTCATCCAGAGGTCGGGGGCATGGGGGATGCGCTACCCCGCCTTCGTCGGCAGCGGCTTCCACATCGTGGTGCGCGGCGGCGGCTGGCTGATCACCGCCGACGGCCCGGCCGTCGAGCTGGAGGCCGGCCATGTCGTCCTCACCCCGTCCGGTGCGGAGCACGGACTCAGCCATGCTCCGTGCTCGCTGAGCGATCTCCCGCTGGGGGTGATGGGCGCCGAACCCCCGCTCGCGGGAACGGCCGACGTGGAACTCGTCTGCGGTGCCTACCGGTTGGACCACGGCTCCCTGGGCCGGCATCTCACCGGGCTGCCCGACGTGATCCCGATGGCTCCGGACCACGAGCGGCATCCCGAGATGTGGTCCCTGATCGGTCTGCTCGGTGCGGACGTGTCCGGTGCCGAGCCGGGCGGCCCGGCGAGCCGCCGCGCGCTCCTCGACCTGGTGCTCGTACACGTGCTGCGCCGGTGGCTGGAACAGAACCGCGCGGTGGGCGGGCCCGAGACCGCCGACCCCGTGATCAACGCGGTGCTGCGCGAGATCCACGAGCATCCCCAACGGCCGTGGACAGTGCAGCGGCTGAGTCGGACCGCCGGCCTGTCCCGCTCCGCGTTCACCAGACGGTTCACGACGCTGGTCGGCCGGCCGCCGATGGCGTACCTGACCGATGTCCGTCTGGAACACGCGGGCCGCCTGCTCCGGGAGACCCGGTCCCCCCTGGCCACGATCGCCTCCGAGATCGGATACTCGACCGAGTTCGCCTTCGCGACCGCGTTCCGCCGCGCCTACGGGATCTCCCCGGGCCGTTTCCGCCACCGTTCGCCTGACGTCAGCGGCTGCGACATCGCCGGGACCTCGGGTCCGTGACCGCCACCGTTCCCCTGACGTCAGCGGCTGAGACGTCGCCGGGACCCCGGGTCCGTGACCGCGTCTACAGCCCGCCGGCCAACCGGTAGTACGCCTGGTTCCAGCGCATCTCCTTCGTGAACTGCCGCACCTCGGTGGTCCGGTCGATGAGGAGGAGTTCGGTGTGGAGCATCTCGGACAGGTCCGCGAGTTCCTCGGCGCCGACCGCCGTGGACAGGACGGTGTGGTGGGGGCCGCCCGCGGTGAGCCAGGCCTCGGTGGACGTGCGCAGGTCCGGTTCCGGCCTCCAGACCGCCCGGGGCACCGGCAGGGACGGCAGCGGCTCGGCCGGCGGCACGACCTCGATCCGGTTGGCGACCAGCCGGAAGCGGTCGCCCACATCGGCCAGTCCCACCACCACCCCGGGGCCGGGCCGCGCGTCGAAGACCAGGCGTACGGGGTCCTCGCGGTCTCCGATGGACAGCGGGTGGATCTCGCAGCGGGGCCGGCCGGCCGCAATGGTCGGACAGACTTCGAGCATGTGGGCCCCGAGGATCAACTCCTGTCCAGGGACCAGGTGGTAGGTGTAGTCCTCCATGAACGAGCTGCCGCCCGGCCGGCCCGCGCCCATCGTCTTCAGGGTGTGGAGCAGGACCGCCGTCTTCCAGTCGCCCTCGCCGCCGAATCCGTAGCCGTCCGCCATCAGCCGCTGCACCGCGATGCCCGGCAGTTGCCGCAGGCCCCCCAGGTCCTCGAAGTTGGTCGTGAAGGCGCAAAACCCGCCCGCGTCGAGGAAGGCGCGCAGGCCGAGTTCGATCCGGGCCGCGTAGCGGAGGGCGTCGTGGCGGGCGCCGCCGGCCGCCAGCTCGGGGGCGGTCGTGTAGGTACGGGCGTACCGCGCCGCCAGCTCGCCCGCAGCCCCTTCGCCGACCGCGTCGACGGCTTCCACCAGGTCGTTGACCCCGTAGGTGTTGACCGACACACCGAACCGCAGCTGCGCCTCGACCTTGTCCCCCTCGGTGACGGCGACATCGCGCATGTTGTCGCCGAAGCGGGCCACCCGGAGGGTGCGCAGTGCGTTGAGGCCCAGCGCGGCCCGCATCCAGGTGTGGACGCGCCGGACCACCGCGGGATCGGACACATGGCCCGCCACGGTCTTGCGGGCCACTCCGAGCCTTGACTGTATGTAGCCGAACTCGCGGTCTCCGTGGGCCGCCTGGTTGAGGTTCATGAAGTCCATGTCGATGCTGGACCAGGGCAGTTCGACATTGGCCTGGGTGTGCAGGTGCAGCAGCGGCTTGCGCAGCAGGTCGAGCCCGGCGATCCACATCTTCGCCGGGGAGAAGGTGTGCATCCACGCGATCAGCCCGACGCACCGCGGGGCCGAGTTGGCCGCGAGCATCGCGTCCGTGATCGCGGACGCGTCGGTCAGCACCGGCTTCCACACCACCGCGACGGGGGTGTCCGCCGCCCGGGAGAGTTCCGCGCAGATGCCGCCGGACTGCTCGGCGACCTGGCGCAGCGTCTCCTCGCCGTACAGCCCCTGGCTGCCGGTGAGGAACCACACCTCGCGTTCCGCGGTCGCTGTCATGGACGGTCTCCTCGCTCGGTGACGGGGGCGGGCGCGGCAGGCGGGACGGGCGGGACGCGCGGAACCGGCGGAACCGGCGGTCCGGGCCGAGCGGATGGAGCGGGCTCAGCGGACTCAGCGGGCTGGCCGTAGACGTTCTGGTAGCGCGCGTGGAGCCGGTCGATGTCGCCGGGGTCCATGGGTACCGGCTCGCCGAGCTGCCGGGACACGTGCACGGTACGGGCCACGTCCTCGCACATCACCGCGGCCTTGACGGCGGCGCGCGCGTCCTGGCCGATGGTGAACACACCGTGGTTCCGCATCAGCACGGCCGGCGAACGGTGTCCCGTCAGGGTCTCGACGATGCCCTGGCCGATGGAGTCGTCGCCGATCAGGGCGAACGGGCCGACCGGGATCTCGGCGCCGAACTCGTCCGCCATGGCCGTGAGCACGCACGGCACCGGCTCGCCGCGCGCCGCCCAGGCGCACGCGTAGGTGGAGTGGGTGTGCACCACCCCGCCGACGTCGGGCATGTGCCGGTAGACGTACGCGTGGGCCGCGGTGTCCGACGAGGGGGACAGCGTTCCTTCGACCACCTCGCCGTCGAGGTCGCACACGATCATCGTGCCGGGCGAGAGCCGGTCGTAGGCGACGCCGCTGGGCTTGATGACGAACAGGTCGTGGCCGGGCACCCGCCCGGACACGTTCCCGGCCGTCCAGACCACCAGGCCGTAGCGTACGAGTTCCTGATGCAGGTCGCTGACCTGCTGCCGCAGCGCCGGCACCGCGGCGGGGAGTCCCTGGGACCGAGAACCACTCATGACAGGGCTGACCTCGCAAGTTGGTTGTGAGGAGTGGGGTGTGGGGAGTGGACTGTGAGCGCTCACATCGGAGGGGGAGAGACGAGAGGCACCGCGGACGGGTCCCGCAGCCGACGCAGCCGGTGCATGACCGCACTGCCGCCCCGGCCGAAGTGGTCGTGCAGGGCCAGGTATTCGGCGTAGAGACGGTCGTAGGCCGCGGCCCGGCCCGGGTCCGGAGTGTAGGCGTTCTCGTCCCGGCAGCCCATCGCGGCCGAGGCGGTGCGGATGTCCGGATGGGCGCCGGCCGCCACGGCGGCGTGGATGGCGGAGCCGAGGGCCGGCCCCTGCCCGGACCTGAGCAGGTGCACCGGGCGGCCCAGTACGTCGCTGTAGGTCTGCATGAGGAAACCGTTGCGCAGCAGCCCCCCGGCCGCGGTGAAGTCGGTCACCGGGACCCCGGCCCGCTCGAACGCCTCCACGATCGCCCGGGCGCCGAACGCCGTGGCCTCGATCAGCGCACGGTAGATGTCCTCGGGACGTGTGTCGAGCGTCAGTCCCACGAGCAGCCCGGACAAGTGGTGGTCGACCAGGACGGAGCGGTTGCCACTGTGCCAGTCGAGCGCCAACAGGCCGTGCGCGCCCACCGGTTGTGCGGCGGCCTTCTCGGTGAGCAGCTCGTGCGCGGAGATGCCGCGGCGCTCGGCCTCCGCCGCGTATCCGGACGGCAGGGCGGTGCGCACGGCCCAGGCGAGGATGTCGCCGACACCGCTCTGCCCGGCCTCGTAGCCCCACAGGCCCGGCACCACCCCGTCGCGCACCACCCCGCACATGCCGGGCACCTCGGCCAGCACCTCGGAGTTCATGACGTGGCAGGTGGACGTTCCCATGATGGCCAGCATGTTGCCGGGGTCGAGGGACTGCGCGGCGGCCGACGTGACGTGCGCGTCGACATTGCCGGCCGCCACCACCGTACCGGCCGGAAGGCCGGTCAACTCGGCCGCCGACGGCGTGAGTTCACCCGCCGGAGCACCCAGGGGCGTGAGCGGATGCTCCAACTTCGCCGTGAAGCCCGCGAAATCCGGGTGCAGGGAGGCGAGGTAACCGGCGTCGGGGTACCGGCCGTCCTGGCGGATGCCCTTGTATCCGGCGGTGCACGGGTTGCGGCTCTCGGCACCGGTGAGCTGCCAGACGATCCAGTCGGCGGCCTCGATCCAGCGGTCGGCGGCCCCGTAGACGTCCGGGTCCTCGCGCAGGGTCTGGAGCGCCTTGGCGTACTGCCACTCGCTGGAGATCTTCCCGCCGTAACGGGCGAGCCATGGCTGGCCGCTCTCGATCGCCCGCTCGACGATCAGGTCGGCCTCGGGCTGGGCGGCGTGGTGGCGCCACAGTTTCGGGTAGGCGTGGGGGCGGCGCGCGAAGCGGGGCAGTTCGCACAGCGGCGTACCGTCCGAGGCCGTGGGAAGCACGGTGCAGGCGGTGAAATCGGTGGCGATTCCCCTCACTTGCTCCGGCCGCACCCCGGCGGCCCGCAGCGCCTCGGGGACGGCGAAGCGCAGCACGTCCCTCCAGTCCTGGGGGATCTGGAGAGCCCAGTCGGGCGGCAGTTCGGGGCCGCCGCCGGGCAGGACGCGGTCCACCACGGCGTGCGTGTACTCGTGGACGGCGCTGCCCAGTTCGCGTCCGTCGGTGACAGCGACGACCAGGGCCCGTCCGGACAGGGTGCCGAAGTCGACGCCGACGGTCACGGCAGGCGGATCGGTGCTCATCGTTCCCTCTCAGTCGTGCGGAATACGCGCGGACCGCCCGGGACCGGCCCGGGGCCTCGCGGAGCCGCCGGGACGCGCACTGTGTGGGCGGTGTGTCGGGCCGCGGTTGCCGCCGGGGCGGGCGGTGTGTCGGGTCGGGCGGTACCACTGGTGCCGGGGGCGTGGGATCGGTGAGGCTCTGGTGCCTGACGAGGGGGGCGGTTCGGTGGGGTCACGGCGCGGGGGAACCGGTGGGGTTCGCGCCGCCGGATCAGGTCGGACTGCTGCTGCCGCGGACGATCAGCCGCGGTTCGATCAGGACGTGCTCGTCCTCCGCACCGCTTCCGCCCGACTCGATCCGGCTGAGCAGGAGCCGGATACTGGCCTGGCCGACTGCGGCGAAATCCTGCCGGACGCTGGTCAGCGGCGGCGCGAAGTACTCGGCCTCGGGGATATCGTCGAACCCGGCGAGCGCGACGTGCCCCGGCACCGAAAGGCCCGCTTCGCGGAAGGCCCGCTGCACGCCCAGCGCCATCTGGTCGTTCGCCACGAACACCGCGGAGACGGGCAGAGTCCCGGCCCGGGTGTCCCCGCCGACCACCCGGCCGGCCAGTTCCTGCCCCGCGCGGTAGCCGGACAGGGGCGTCCAGTCGCCCTCCAGCACCGGCGGAACGACCGCGCCCGCCTCCTCCAGCACGCGGCGCCAGCCGCTGATCCTGGCCTCGGCCTCCAGCCAGTCCCTGGGGCCCGCGACATGCCAGACCGTGGAATGTCCCGCCGCGAGCAGGTGCCTGGTCACCAGCTGGGCGCCCAGTTCCTGGTCCACCGAGACGCCCGGGACGGGCAGCGTGTGACCACCCTCGACGGTCACCACCGGGAACGGCAGACTGAGTTCCGTCAGCGCGTTGACCGCCTCACGGTAGGGGACGATCACAACGATGCCCTCCACCCCCCAGCCGCTGAGGTGTTCGATCGCCTCTCTGAGCGCGGTCGCGGAGTAACGGCGCAGCGTGACGGTGGACACCAGATAGCCCTCTTCCCTGGCCGCCTCCTCCAGGCTGAAGAGTGTGCTCGAAGGGCCGAACAGTGTGGGGTTGCACGCCACCACCCCCAGGGTGAGGGTGCGCCGGGTCACCAGCGCACGCGCCGAGGAGTTGCGCCGGTAGCCCAGCCTCTCGATCGCCCGCTGCACCTCCTCGCGTGTCGACTCACGGACGTTCGGATGATCGCTCAGCACCCGTGACACCGTCTGATGCGAGACGCCCGCCACCTGGGCGACGTCAGCCATCGTGGGGGCACGGCGAGGAGTGGGGTTCCCGGCGGTCCGCGACATGGTTCTCCGATCTGCGACAGCCCATGGTTAGCGCTCACACTCACATGCGTCAAGCGGGTGCGGATGATGCGCCCGGACCGCTCGGCTCGGCCAACTCGGCGGTCCGGAACCGGCGTTGCCGCGCTCGTTCCGACCGGTCCGCGGCTCACGTGCACCAGAAAGTACCGTCCGGGCCCTTGAGGTCGGTCACCTCATGTGCCAGCCTCTTCCCGACCGACCGGCAGTTGTCGGACTCGTCATGAGGGCCCTGCGACCGCCGTGCGCACAGCAGAATGTGAGCGCTCACTTTTTGCCCCGGCACTCCCGGCACGTCTTCACCCGCACGCCGTACTGCCATCACGACCACCGCGAGCTCGTACGCACACCGGGCCCGACGCCCGTACGCCCCGCACACCAGCACGCCCGTACGTCAGCACGCCCGTATGCCAGCACGCTCGTACGCCCGTACGCCGGCACCCCCGCCGAGGTTGTTGCCACTACGGGGAGCGACACCGTCCGGCCGGACAGGACGGGGCCGCGGAACCGGTAGCCGGTAGCCGGTAGCCGGTAGCCGGCAACAGCGTCCTCATTCCTGCCGTTTGATGGCATCCGCTCGTCCGTGAACGAAGGGATCAGCAGTGTTGCACCATGATGGATCGGAGTCCCTGCCTTCTCGTCGCGTCATGCTCCGCGGCGCCGGCCTGGCCGGCATGGCGGCCGGGATGGTCGCGCTGGCAGGTTGCGGCAGCGACACCAAGAGCGGCGGCAGCGACACTGCGGGCAGCTTCCCGGCCACTCCGAAATGGAAGTTCGTCTTCGTCAACCACGTGACGACGAACCCCTTTTTCCAGGCCACGCAGTACGGCATCCAGGATGCCTGCAGCCTGCTCAACGTCACCTACCAGTGGACCGGTTCCGAGACCTCGAACGTCTCCCAGATGGTCAGCGCGATGAACACGGCCATCACCTCCGGCGCGGACGGCATCGCCGTGTCCCTCGTCGACCAGAGCGCCTTCAACGCGCCGGTGAAGCAGGCGCTCGCCAAGAACATCCCGGTGGTCTCGTACAACGCCGACGTAACCACCAACGCGCGGCTCGCATACGTGGGCCAGGACCTGTTCGCCGCGGGCCAGGCGATGGGGAAGCGCATCGCGTCGCTCTTCCCGGACGGCGGCAGCATCGCCGTCTTCATCGCCACCCCCGGCTCGCTGAACATCCAGCCGCGTGCCGACGGCGCGGTCGCCGCGCTCAAGGCGTCGGGCGGGAAGTTCACCGTCAAGCAGGTCGCCACGGGCGCGGACGTGAACCCGGAGCAGGCGGCCGTCGACGCGTTCACCCAGGGCAACAAGGCGTTCAGGGGGCTGTTCGCGGTGGACGCGGGCAGCACCCAGGGCATCGCGAACGTGATGCGCAAGTACAGCCTCAGGGACCAGGGTTACCACGGCGGCGGCTTCGACCTGCTGACACCGACCGAGCAGGCGATCTCCGACGGCATCCTCGACTTCACCATCGACCAGTCCGCCTACCTGCAGGGCTTCCTCTCGGTCCTCTACCTCTACCTCTACAAGCTCTCCGGCACACTGGTCAGCCCGCCGATCACCGACACCGGTCTGAAGTTCGTCACGAAGGACCTCGTCACTCCGTACCTGAAAGCACAGAACCGGTTCGAGGGCAGCTCGCCCAAGCAGGTCTACATCCACTGAGGCCCGGGAGCGATCCGCACATGACTCAGCGACACGAACCGTCCGTGGGCGACACGGACGAGGACTCCGCGGCCCGGGACCCGTCCGTGCCCGCACCGCGGCAGCCGGCCCCGGCCGGCGGCGGCCCCGCCACGGTCCGGAACCTGCCGGGGCTCAAGGCTCTGCCGGGATCGCTGCTCCGACTGCGCGAACTCAGCGTGGTCGTGGTGGTGATCGTGCTCATCCTGTACTTCGGCTTCGCCAACTCGGCCTTCTTCTCCTCGTCGAACCTCGGCAATGTCGCCAACTTCGGTGCGGCGGCGGCGATCATCGCGGCCGGCGAGGTGTTCCTGCTCATCTGCGGCGAGATAGACCTGTCGACCGGGATGACCTTCGCCCTCACCCCGTTCGTGATGATGTCCGTCAACGACGCGGGCGTGCCGATGCTGATCTCCGTGATCGTCGGCCTGGTGGTGGCCGCCGCGATCGGGGTGTTCAACGGACTGGTCAACCAGCTCCTGCGGCTGCCCTCGTTCATCACCACACTCGGCATGCTCTACCTGCTGCACGGCATCACCCTGAAGGTGTCGAACAACTTCCCCCGCCCCGCACCCACGCAGGGTGTGCTCACCGAGATCCTGGGCGGCTACAAGTGGGCGGAACTCATCTGGGCGGTGGCGCTGGCCGTCCTGATGCAGGTCGTGCTGACCCAGACCAGGTGGGGCGCCCACACGATCGCCACCGGAGCCAACAGCCTCGGCGCGGCGGAAGCGGGCATCAGGACCCGCTGGGTGAAGATACGGGCCTTCATGATCGCGTCGACCTTCGCGGGACTCGGCGGCATCCTGGACGGGACCCACATCTCCCACTCCTTCGACCCCAACGCCGGCGGCAACGACCTGATGTTCGAGGCGGTCGCGGCCTGCGTCATCGGGGGAACCGCCCTGCTCGGCGGCTCGGGCACGGTCGTCGGAGCCTTCTTCGGCGCGCTGCTCCTCGCCGTACTCCAGGACGGCTTCAACATCCAGGGCATCAACGCGACCACCTTCATAGTGATCGAGGGTGTCGCCATCCTCATCGCCATGGTGCTGAACACCCAACTGGCGCGCCTGCGCCGAGGGGTGAAGGGAGGCTGACATGACTGACGCCACGACCGCGGCGGACGCCGAGCCCGCGCCGGGGGCCCCGCCGGCCATCTCCGCCGAGCACATCGGCAAGCGCTACGGGCAGGTGGAGGCCCTGCGCGACGTCAACCTCAGTGTGGCGCGCGGCGAGGTGCTCGGCCTGATCGGCGACAACGGCGCCGGCAAGTCCACACTGGTGAAGATACTCACCGGGTTCACCCAGCCGACCTCGGGCCGGATCAGCGTCGACGGCAGACCCGTCAGCCTGCACTCGGTGAGCCGGGCCAGGGAGCTGGGCATCGAGACGGTGTTCCAGGACCTGGCGCTGATCAACACGCTTCCGGTCTACCTCAACCTCCATCTGAACAAGGAGCTGCGCCGGGGGCCGTTCCTGCGCAAGTCCGCGATGCGCCGCGACGCGCACCGCTACCTCAACGACATCGGGATCAACATCCCGTCCGTGAACGCGGAGGTGGCGAACCTCTCGGGCGGTCAGCGGCAGGCGATCGCCGTGGCCCGCTCGGTCTACTCGCAAGCGAACATCCTGCTGCTCGACGAACCGCTGGCCGCGATGGGCGCGAAGGAGGGCGGCATCATCCTGGACCTGATCTCGCTGCTGCGCGCCCGGGGCGACCTGTCGATCATCCTGATCGCGCACAACTACACCCAGGTGCTCGACGTGTGCGACCGGGTCTGCCTGTTGCAGCACGGCGAGATCACCTTCGACAAGAAGACGAGCGACACGTCCGCCGAGGAACTCCTCGACCTGGTGGCCAACGAATACCGGGTCGGCGGCGCGAAGGGCCAAGGCCGCGGCAGCTACCTCACGGAGGTCCGGGACGCCCGCTGACACCACGGCCCACCGCCCCGGGAGGCCTGCGCCGCCCTGCGCCGGGGCGCCAGGTCCGTGCCGGGCCTGCGCCGGGGCACCGACTCTGCGCCGGGCGGAGGCCGCGAGTTGCTTACAGGCCCCCGGGTGTGCTGCCGAGGACACCCGCGATCCTGGCGAAGGGACAGCGGAAGACGCCATGCCGTACGAAGGCCACCCGCCAGGCCGGCGCCCCCAGAAGCCTGAGAGCTTCCCCGGCCCACGCCTCTTTGACCTGCCGCACCACGTCGGCCTGCCCGGACCCCGTCACCACCGCGCGCGGGGCACCGGCCCTGCGCCGGGGCGTGGAAGCCGGGCGGCGGATCGCCCCGGCACATCTTGCAGGCGACCGGCTTCCTCGTCCTCGCCTCGGTCCAGGTCGTGCTCGGCATCGCGCACGTACCGTCGGTCCATCTCCCGCTGGGCGTCCTGATGTTCGCACTGAGCGCGCTGGCGCTCGCGCAGGCGCTGAAATCCGGTGCGGGGGCCCGCCGGGGCCGGGGCGCTTCGGCCCCGGCGGGTCACATCGCGGCTGGCCCGGCGGCGCGGTGGCGGGGCGCCGAGGCGCCCCCGGTGAGCATCGGGCCGATCCGGAACCTGCCCGTGTCGCCCTCGGAGGCGGCGTCCCGCGTGACGGACAGGGGACACGCACGCCGCTTCGCGCGGGCTGCCGCGAGGTGCCGGCCCGGCGGGCTGCCGGCCGGCGGTCACCGGGGAAGCCCGGCGGCCGGTTTCTGGGGCGGAGCCCAGGGCCCCGCGGTGTCACCACTCGTAGGGCAGGTACTTCCCGTTGAGGGTGATCACGACCCGGTCGCCCTTCGGGTCCGGTACGCGCTCCACGTCGAGCTTGAAGTTGATCGCGCTCATGATGCCGTCGCCGCACTGCTCGTGGATGAGTTCCTTGATGGTGGGCCCGTAGACCTGCACCACCTCGTACAGGCGGTAGATGGTGGGGTCCACCGGGACCGCCGTGTCGAGGGCGCCCCGGTAGGGCTGGGTCTGGAAGGCGACGGCCGCGTCGTCACCGAGTTCGAGGAGTTCCGCCGCGCGTTCCGCCTCCCCCTTGCCCATGGGGTGCTGGCCGAGGAGCGCTGCCGTCGTCCAGGCCACGGGCCTGCCCACGGTCTCGGCGAGCTGCGCCCAGGTGATCCCGGTGCGCACCTTCGCCTGCCGTGCGGCCTCCGCGGCTTCCTTCTTCGTCAGCATGCCGGTCCTTTCCGTTCCGTGCCGTGCCGTGACAGCGGTTCCGCGTCGCGCCGGACCGCCGGTCGCGCCGGACCCCGGGTCATGAAGGGGTCGTGACGGGTCGTGATACGAGTCAGCGTACTGCATACAGAATACAATGTACGTTCTCGTATGCGACGACATCCGCCGGAATTCGGCCTCGACACCCGGCCGGAAGGGTCCGTTGGGCGCTCTCTCTATTATGTTTATCTCGGGAACATACTAGGGAAGACGCAGACCACGACGGTCCGACGGCGGGAGAGCGAGCCATGGAACAGCGAGCCGGGGAACACGGCGGCCTACGGGAGGTTCTGCGCGGGATCGAGGTCTTCGCGGGAGACGATCTGCCCGTCTTCGACCCCACCGACACCCCTTCCGCGCCCGACGAGTTGTTCGTCACGTGGCTTCGCGCCGCCATGGCGGCCGGAGTCCGCGAGCCGCACGCGATGACGCTGTCCACCGTCGACCCCGACGGGAACCCCGACGCGCGGGTCCTCATCGTCAAGAACGTGGACGCGGGCAGCTGGCAGTTCGCCGTGCACGCCGACAGCCCCAAGGGCCGCCATCTGGCCGCGCACAGCCGGGCCGCGCTGACCTTCTACTGGTCGACGCAGGCCCGGCAGATCCGGGTGCGCGGGCCGGTCGTCGCGGAGCCCGCCGACCGCAGCGCGGCGGACTTCCTCGCCCGCTCGCCCGAGGCGCGGGCCGAGGCCCTGCTCGGGACGCAGAGCCGGCCCCTCGCGCACCTCGCCGAGCGCGACCTGCGCACGAAGGAGTCACTCACCCGCGTCGAGCGCGAGCCCGGTCTCGTGGCGGCGGAGTGGACGCTGTACGGGCTGCGCGCACAGGAGGTGGAGTTCTGGCAGGGCGACAAACTCCGCCGCCACACCCGCCTCGCCTACCTGCGCGAGGCGGGCGGGTGGCGCAAGCAACTGCTGTGGCCCTGACGGCGACAGTTCCGAGGCCACGGCCGGGAGCTCCGGCGCTACGGGCGTGAACTCCGGCGCGACGGCCGGGGCCCGGCGCGAGTACGCCGACCCCCCGGGGGGGGGGGGCCCCCGGGCGCCCCCCCCCGCGCCCCCCCCGCGCGGGGGGCCCCCCCCCCCCCCCCCACCGGGGCCCCGTGACCCCCGCCCCCCG
>NZ_JAIUKE010000311.1 GCF_020176795.1 Streptomyces sp. 8L | reverse complement strand
CCGAGTCCCGCGCCCCGGGCCCTCGCACCCCTCGTACACCCGGTCCAAACCGTGAGGCTTCACACGTTCACCCGCCTCGCACGTCTGCGATCGCGACCGCTGGGTAGGTCTGACGAGGTCCGCATCTCGAACCTCCTGGAGGCACCCCGTGGCCACCGTCGTCCGCAAGACCGCCAAACCGTCCGCCAAATCCGCCGGCCAGCCCTCCAAACGCCGGGCGCTGTTCGCGCCCGCCGTACCGGCACAGGCGCGGGCAGTGCCCGCCTCCGCACTGATGTCCTTCGCGGCTCCCCTCACCAGCGAACCGCCCCTCGCCGACGCCGCGCCACTGACGAGTGAGCCGCCGCTCGCCGAGACGGCCCCCCTGACCAGCGAACCGACCGCGCCGGGCCCGGCCGTCGGCACGGAGCCCGCGGGAGTCTGAATGGGCCTTGCCCGCCTCGCCGAGCTGCACGGCGTCGCCACGGCGTACGCGCCCTCGCCCACGGCCGAGGTCCGCGTGCCCGACGCCACGGTGGTGGCGGTGCTCGCCGGCCTCGGTGTCGACGCCTCCACCCCCGCCGCCGTCGCGGCCGCCACCGAGGCCGCCGAGCGGGAGGCCGCCGAGCGCCTGCTGCCGCCGACGGTGGTGCGCTGGAGGGGCGAGCCCCCGCCGCCCTGGGCGGCGGGGCTGCCCGCGGGCACGCGTCTGACAGTGGAGCTCGAGGACGGCGGCGTACAGGAACTGACCGGGGCGTGGGGACCGGCCGGCGACGCCGCGACCGGGGAGCCGCCGCTCGGCGTGCACCGCCTGGCGGCCCTCGCGCCCGACGGCCGCACCGCCTCCGCGACCCTCGTCGTCGCCCCGCCGCGCGCCCCGCAACCCCGCGGACGTACGTACGGATTCCTCGTCCAGCTCTACTCCCTGCTGTCCCGCCGCTCCTGGGGCATGGGCGACCTCGGGGACCTCGCGGAACTGGCGTCCTGGGCCGGCCGCACGCACGGCGCCGGGTTCGTCCAGATCAACCCCCTGCACGCGGCGGTGCCCGGCCGGCCCACCGACCCGTCCCCATACCGCCCCTCCTCCCGCCGCTTCCCCGACCCGGTGCACCTGCGCATCGAGGACGTGCCCGAGTACGCGTACGCGTCGGGGCACGACCGGGCCCGCCTCGACGCCCTCGCCCCGCGCGCCGCCGCCCTGCGCGCCGCCGTCCTCCACGAGGGCGCGCTCATCGACCGCGACGCCGTCTGGGCGCTCAAGGGGGAGGCCCTGGAGATCCTGTGCGCCGCCGGACTCGGACCCGGCAGGCGAGCCGCGTACGACGCCTTCCGCGCCGAGCAGGGCCCGGCCCTCGACGACCACGCGACCTGGTGCGCACTCGCCGAGACCCACGGCGCCGCCCGCGCGAACTGGCCGGAGGCGCTGCGCGACCCGCGTACGCCCGAGGCCGCGGCGGCGCGCGCCGTGCTGGCGGACCGGATCGAGTTCCACCGCCGCGCCGCCTGGCTCACCGACGAGCAGCTCGGCAACGCGAGCCGCGCCGCGCGCGAGGCGGGTATGGACGTCGGCATCGTGCACGACCTCGCCGTGGGCGTGCACCCGGACGGCGCCGACACCTGGGCGCAGCGCGACGTGTTCGCCGAGGGCATCTCCGTCGGCGCGCCGCCCGACGCCTTCAACTCCCTGGGCCAGGACTGGGGGCTGCCGCCCTGGCGGCCCGACCGGCTCGCCGCCACCGGATACGCGGCGTACCGGGGGCTCCTGCGCGGCCTGCTGCGGCACGCGGGCGCGCTCCGCATCGACCATGTGATGGGCCTGTTCCGGCTCTGGTGGATTCCGGAGGGACCCGGGGGCGGCTCCGATCCCACGCACGGCACCTACGTGCGCTACGACGCCGACGCCATGCTCGCCGTCCTCGTCCTGGAGGCGCACCGCGCGGGCGCCTCGGTGGTGGGCGAGGACCTCGGCACCGTCGAGCCCGGCGTACGCGAGGAGTTGGCGCGCCGCGGCATCCTCGGCACGTCCGTCCTGTGGTTCGAACGCCACTGGGAGCGGGACGGGGCGCCGCCGCTGGAGCCCGGTGAGTGGCGCGCCGGCTGCGTGGCCACGGCCACCACCCACGACCTGCCGTCCACGGCGGCCCGGCTCACCGGCGAGCACGTGGCGCTGCGCCACCGGCTCGGGCTGCTGTCCCGCCCGCTCGCCGAGGAGCAGGCGCAGGACCGCGCCGAGGTCGCGGCCTGGCTGCGCGAACTGACCCGGCTCGGCCTCCTCGGGGACGCGGCCGGCGAGGAGGAGCAGACCGGCGAGGAGGAGCAGATCCGCGCCGTCCACCGCTTCCTGCTGGCCACGCCCGCCCGGCTGGTGGGCGTCTGGCTGCCCGACACGGTCGGCGACCGCCGCCCGCAGAACCTGCCGGGCACCTGGGACCAGTACCCCAACTGGCGGCTCCCCCTCGCGGACGCGACGGGCCGCCCGCTGACCCTGGAGGAGCTGGCCGCCTCGCCCCGGCTGGGTCGACTGATGGAGGGAGTGGAATCCGACCGCTCGGCGCGTTCGGCACCCCCGGCCGCGCGTCCCGTGTAGCCGTTCGCTACGTTTGCACTGTGGACAAGAAGAACGCTCTGCGCGCCGGCGCTGTCGCGGCCGGTACGACGCTGATGATGCTGCTGATGTCGTCCCCGGCGCTGGCCCTCACCCGGGACGACGGCGACGACCCGGGGTCCGGTCTGAGCGTGATCCAGACGGTCGGGCTCTTCGTGCTCTGCCCGCTGGCGCTGTTCGCGATCATCGCGGGCCTCGTCATGGTCCTGGACAAGTCCCGCAAGACCGGCGGGCCGACCGCCGTCGTGAAGCCCAAGAAGAAGGCCAAGGCGGGCGTCTGACGCCCCCGCCGGGGGGGCCCCCGCGCGGCGGGCCCGCTTGGTGTGTCTGCCGGTCCCGGCCGGGTGAGGCGTCTCAGACGCCCGTTCCGGTGCCGTCCGTCGCGCTCTCCGCCGTGGCGGTGTCGGCCGGGGTGTCCCGCAGGATGCGCGCGACCATGTCGAGCGCCTCGTCGACGCCGCTCGTGATGTACATCAGATCCACGAACGCGTGTCCCACCCCCGCCTCGCGCTCCGCGCGCCGCAGGACGTCCACCACGGTGTCCACGCCGGCCGGACCCTGCGGGTTCACGCGCAGGATCACATCGACGTCCCCCGGTTCGCGGCCGTGCGCCGCGGCGATCTCCCTGATCCTGCCGAGCGGCCCCGACACCGCGGCCGGGTCGAAGTCCGCCCGCCCCGGCGCGGTGGCGGGCAGCCAGCCGGCCGCCCTGCGGGCCGTCCGGTCGAGCGCGGCGGGGGAGTAGCCGCCCAGGTACACGGGCGGGTGCGGCGCGTGGGCCGGCCGCAGCCCGACATGCGTCGCGGGCAGCGTCCAGTGCCGTCCCGTGTACGCCGCGGGGCTCGGCCCCCACCACGCGTCCAGCACGTCCAGGCACTCGTCGAGACGCGCGCCGCGCTCCCGCATCGGCACGCCCGCCGCGACGTACTCCTCGGGCGACCAGCCGACCCCGAAGCCCGGCAGCAGCCGCCCGCCGCTCAGCGCGTCGATCGTGGTGAGCGACCGGGCCAGCAGAGCCGGCGCATACCAGGGCGCGTTCAGTACGTTCGTACCGATCACCGCCGTACGGGTCGCCGAGGCGGCCACGGCCATCAGCGCGAACGGGTCGAGCACGGCGTGGAAGACCTCGGGAATCCGGTCCGTCCCCCCGTACCCCACGGACGGTTCGACGGGGGCGAGCAGCCGGTCGCCGACCCAGAGGCTCGCCGCTCCGAGCTCCTCGGCGGCAGCCGCGAACCGCGCGGCCTCGGACGCCTGTTGGGCCATCGCCCCGAACTGGGGCAGCGTGAAGCCGATGCGCACAGGAAGTCTCCTCTCGACGCGCCGCGGCCCCGGTGCCGCGGCAC
>NZ_JAIUKE010000310.1 GCF_020176795.1 Streptomyces sp. 8L | reverse complement strand
CCCCACCGCCCGCGGGGGCGCGCGGCCCCCCCCGCCCCCGCCCCGGCCCCCCCCCCCGGGCCCGCCCCCCCCCCCCCCCCCCCCGGGGGGGCCGGTCGCACACCGCGCGGTACGCGCCGTGCCGTTACGCGCGCGCCGCAGCCTCGTCCGCCGCGCGGGCCCGCAGGGCGCGCTCGACGCCCGAGCGGGACTCCGTGATCAGACGGCGCAGGGCCGCGTTCCGACCGGCCGGGGCCAGCCAGGCGTCGGTCGCCGCCAGGGTCTCCTCCGAGACCTGGAGCAGCGGGTACAGGCCGATCGCGACCTGCTGCGCCATCTCGTGCGAACGGGACTCCCAGACATCCTCGATCGCGGCGAAGTACTTCTCCGTGTACGGCGCGAGGAGTTCGCGCTGGTCGGTCTGGGCGAAGCCCGCGATCACGGCCTCCTGCACGGCGTTCGGCAGCTTGTCGTCCTCGACCGCCGAGGCCCACGCCTCGGCCTTCGCCGCGGCCGTCGGCCGCGCGGAGCGTGCCGCCGCCGCGTGCCGCTCGCCCGCCGCCGTCTTGTCGCGCTCGTACTCCGCGGCGATCTCCTCCTCGTCGAAGTCGCCCGTCGCCGCGAGCCGCTGCACGAACGCCCAGCGCAGCTCCGTGTCGACCGCGAGGCCCTCGATCGTCTCCCGGCCCTCCAGCAGGCCCTGGAGCAGGTGCAGCTGCTGCGGTGTGCGGGCCGCGGCGGCGAACGCCCGTGCCCACGCCAGCTGGTGGTCGCTGCCCGGCTCCGCCGCCCGCAGGTGCGCGAGCGTCGCGTCCGTCCACTGGGCGAGACCCGCCTCGCGCCAGGCCGGCGCCGCGTACTGGTCGAGGGCCAGCTTCGCCTGCCGGTGCAGCGTCTGCACGACGCCGATGTCGGTCTCCTTCGAGATCCCCGAGAGCACCAGCGTCAGGTAGTCGCGCGCCGCCAGCTCGCCGTCGCGCGTCATGTCCCACGCCGACGCCCAGCACAGCGCGCGCGGCAGCGACTCGGTGAAGTCGCCGAGGTGTTCGGTGACGGTCCTCAGCGACTCCTCGTCGAGACGGACCTTCGCGTACGAGAGGTCGTCGTCGTTGAGCAGGATCACCGCGGGCCGCGCCCGGCCCGCCGGGACGGGGACCTCGGTGCGCGCGCCGTCCACGTCCAGCTCGACGCGCTCGCGGCGCACCAGCTTGCCCGCGTCGTCGAAGTCGTAGAAACCGATCGCGATGCGGTGCGGGCGCAGCACCGGTGTGCCCTTGGCGCCCTCGGGCAGCGCGGGCGCCTCCTGGAGCACCGCGAACGACGTCAGCACGCCGCTGTCGTCCGTCTCGATCTCGGGGCGCAGGATGTTGATGCCCGCGCTCTCCAGCCACGCCTTCGACCAGGTCTTCAGGTCGCGCCCGGAGGTCCGCTCCAGCGCGCCCAGCAGGTCCGTGAGGCGGGTGTTGCCGAAGGCGTGCTCCTTGAAGTACGCCTGCACGCCGCGGAAGAACTCGTCCTCGCCGACGTACGCGACGAGCTGCTTGAGCACCGAGGCGCCCTTCGCGTACGTGATGCCGTCGAAGTTGACGAGCACGTCGTCCAGGTCGCGGATGTCCGCCATGATCGGGTGCGTGGAGGGCAGTTGGTCCTGCCGGTAGGCCCAGGTCTTCATCGAGTTCGCGAAGCTCGTCCAGGCCTGCGGCCAGCGCGATCCGGGCGCCGCCGCCTGGCAGGCGATCGACGTGAACGTGGCGAACGACTCGTTCAGCCACAGGTCGTTCCACCACTCCATGGTGACCAGGTCGCCGAACCACATGTGCGCCAGCTCGTGCAGGATGGTCTCCGCGCGGCCCTCGTACGCCGCGTCCGTGACCTTCGAGCGGAACACGTACTGGTCGCGGATCGTGACCGCGCCCGCGTTCTCCATCGCGCCCGCGTTGAACTCCGGCACGAACAGCTGGTCGTACTTGGCGAACGGGTACGCGTGGTCGAACTTCTCCTGGAACCAGTCGAAGCCCTGCCGGGTCACATCGAAGATCGCGTCCGCGTCCAGGAACTCCGCGAGCGAGGGACGGCAGTAGATGCCGAGCGGGACGCTCTGCCCGTCCCTCTCGTACGTGCTGTGCACGGAGTGGTAGGGACCGGCGATCAGCGCCGTGATGTACGAGGAGATCCGCGGAGTCGCCTCGAAGCGGCGCACGCCCTCGGCGTCCGCCTCCGGCGTCGGCGAGTTCGACACGACCGTCCAGCCCGCCGGCGCCTTCACGGTGAGGCGGAACGTCGCCTTCAGGTCGGGCTGCTCGAACACGGCGAACACCCGGCGCGAGTCCGCGACCTCGAACTGCGTGTACAGATAGGCCTGTTCGTCGACCGGGTCGACGAACCTGTGCAGGCCCTCGCCCGTGTTCGTGTACGCGCAGTCCGCCTCGACCCGCAGCTCGTTGGCGCCCGCCCGCAGGCCCGGCAGCGCGATCCGGGAGTCCTTGAACACCGTGTCGACGTCCAGCTCCACGCCGTTCAGCACCACCGAGCGGACCTCGGGCGCGACCAGGTCGATGAAGGTCTCGGCGTCCGCCTCCGCGCTCTCGAAGCGCACCGTCGTCACCGACGCGAACGTGCCGCCCCCGTCCTGCGCGCCGCCGAGGTCGAGGTCGATCTCGTAACTGTCCACGCGGAGCAGCCGAGCCCGCTGCTGCGCCTCGTCGCGGGTCAGGTTCGTACCAGGCACCGGGTCATCTCCTCGTTGTGTGTCGCTGTACGACCGCCATCCTTCCACGCGGCGGCCCAGCGCGACGTCGCATATCCGCCGGTACCGCCCGCCCCGCCCGGTCAGCATCGTGGACATGACCCAGCACACACCACGGCCCGTCGAACCGGCCGCGCTCAAGGAACTCAGGACCCGCGACGACGCGGGGAGGACCATGGCCCCTTTCACCGACGAGGAGGGCGGTTCGCCGCTGCGCTGCTGCCTGCGCGGCAGCGAGCCCGGCGAGACCATCGCCCTGGTCTCGTACGCCCCGCTGCGCCGCTGGGCGGCCGGGACGGGCGCCGACCCCGGCGCGTACGACGAGCAGGGGCCGGTCTTCATCCACCCCGGCGACTGCGGCGGCCCCGACCCGGCGCCGAGCGCCCGCTACCCCTTCGCGCGCCCCGGCGCGCTGCGCACCCTGCGGCGCTACGACCGGCGCGGGCACATCGCGGGCGGCCGGCTCTTCGAGATCCCGGCGGCCACCGGCGCGGAGCCGGACGCCGACGCCGCCTTCGACGCGGCGCTCGACGAGGCGTTCGCCGACCCCGAGGTCGCCCTCGTCCATGTACGGGCGGTGGAGTACGGCTGCCTCCACTTCGAGGTACGCCGCCCCTGACCGACCTCGGGGGCCGGTGCGCGGCGCGCTCCGGCCCCCGAGGTGGTACGCGCCCCTCAGGCGCCGCGCAGCTCCGCCGCGACCAGCTCCGCGATCTGCACCGCGTTCAGCGCCGCGCCCTTGCGCAGGTTGTCGTTGGACACGAACAGCGCGAGGCCCCTGCCGTCCTCCACTGTCTCGTCGACGCGGATGCGCCCGACGTACGACGGGTCCCGGCCCGCGGCCTGGAGCGGCGTGGGGATTTCGGAGATCTCCACCCCCGGCGCGTCCGCGAGCAGCTCGTACGCGCGCTCCACCGTCAGCGGGCGCGCGAAGCGCAGGTTCACCTGGAGCGAGTGGCCGGTGAAGACGGGGACCCTGACGCAGGTGCCCGAGACCTTCAGCTCCGGGATCTCCAGGATCTTGCGGGACTCGTGGCGGAGCTTCTGCTCCTCGTCCGTCTCGTACGAGCCGTCGTCCACCAGGCTGCCCGCGAGCGGCAGCACGTTGAAGGCGATCGGCCGCTTGTACACGGACGGCTCGGGGAAGTCGACGGCGCCGCCGTCGTGCGTGAGGCCGTCCGCCTCAGCGGCGACCTTCTGCGCCTGGTTGTGCAGTTCCGCCACGCCCTTGAGGCCCGATCCCGAGACCGCCTGGTACGTCGTGGCGACCAGCGCGGTCAGGCCCGCCGCCGCGTGCAGCGGCTTGAGCACCGGCATCGCGGCCATCGTCGTGCAGTTCGGATTGGCGATGATCCCCTTCGGCCGGACGGCGACCGCGTGCGGGTTGACCTCGCTGACCACCAGCGGGACCTCGGGGTCGCGACGCCACGCCGACGAGTTGTCGATCACGACCGCGCCCTGTGCCGCGACCTTCTCGGCGAGGGCCTTCGAGGTGGCTCCGCCGGCCGAGAAGAGCACGATGTCGAGCCCCGTGTAGTCCGCGCTCGCCGCGTCCTCGACGGTGATCCGCCCGTCCCCCCACTCCAGCGTGCTGCCGGCCGAGCGGGCCGAGGCGAACAGGCGCAGCTGGGTGACGGGGAAGGCACGCTCCGCGAGGATTCTGCGCATGACCGTGCCGACCTGACCGGTGGCTCCGACGATTCCGACCTTCACGGGGACTCCTTGGCGGTGACGTGTGTACAGGGATCGTTACGTGCGTACGGACGGCGCTGTACGTACGACGGTGCTCCTATGCCTGCCCATCATGCGGACGCTACACGTGACGTTGTCCACCCCATTGTCCAGCAGTACGCAGGTGGGGTGGTGTCCGGCCGCTCACACCGCCGGATCGGGCGATTGCGGTGAGCCGGTTCTTCACGCACCGCCGTTCCCCTCCGCCCGTCCTCCACCCGGCTGGGCCGGCCGCCCTGCGCGGGGGCCCTGGGCGGTCGTACGGGCGGCTCCCGCGCCCGGTGGGCGGCGGCGGGGCCCGTGGTAGCGTTCCTTCCCCCGCGCCGCCGGGAGGTGAGTCCCGTTACCGCCGTCAGCCCTGTCTGCCCGCAGCGTCCGCCCGGACTCACCGCCGCCCGCTGAACTTCGCGGGTCCGGCCCCTCCGGGCCCTTCCGGAAGGCCGGTGCACCACCGATGTCCCTCGTCGCCGCACTCCGCGCCGCCGGCTGCGTGTTCGCGGAGGAAGAGGCCGCGCTGATCCTCGACACCGCCTCCGGGCCGGACGAGGCCGACCGGATGACCGCCCGCCGCGTCGCGGGCGAACCCCTCGAACACGTCCTCGGCTGGGCCGCGTTTCTCGGTACGCGCGTCGCCGTCGGCCCCGGCGTCTTCGTGCCCCGCCGCCGTACGGAGTTCCTCGCCGAACACGCCCTGCGGCTGATGCGGCCCGGCGCGGTCGCCGTCGACCTGTGCTGCGGCTCCGGCGCCCTCGGCGCCGCGCTCGCCAGAGGCGGCGCGGGCGAGGTGCACGCGGCGGACCTCGACCCCGCCGCCGTCGAGTGCGCGCGGCGCAACCTCGGACCGCTCGGCGTACCCGTCCACCGGGGCGACCTGTTCGCGGCGCTCCCGGCCGCCCTGCGCGGCCGGGTGGACATCCTGGTCGCCAACGTGCCCTACGTACCGACGGGCGACGTGCCGCTGCTGCCTACGGAGGCCCGTGAGCACGAGCCGCTGCTCTCCCTCGACGGCGGCGACGACGGGCTGGGCGTCCTGCGGCGCGTCGCCGGGGGCGCGGCCGACTGGCTGGCCCCCGGCGGGGTGCTGCTCAGCGAGACCAGCGAGCGCCAGTCCGCCGCCGCGTGCGCCGCTTTCGCCGCCGCGGGGCTCGACGCGCGCCTGGCCGAGGACGACGAACTCGGCGCCACGGTCGTGCTGGGCCGCCAGGCCGGTGGCGTCAGAGCGAGTCGACGATCTTCCCGGGGGTGATCCGCACGACCACGGTCGGGCCCACGTTCCCGCCCGCGAACTCCGCGTACGGCTTGCCCGCGTAGCTGAGCGAAAGCCGGTCGAGGAGTTCCTGCGCGCCCTCGGCCGTGGTGGTCGCGGTGCCGCGCACCTCCGCGTACGTGTACGGCGCGGACGCCGGGTTCAGCAGGACGGTGATCCGCGGGTCGCGCGCCACGTTGCGCGCCTTGCGCGAGTCCGCGCCGGTGGCGAACACCAGGTCGTCGCCGTCCCGCCCGATCCACACCACCGCGAGGTGCGGGCCGCCGTCCGGCAGCAGCGTCGACACCGTCGCGAACGGCTTCCCGCCGTCGACGAGTTGCTTCAGGTTCTCCGAGAGCTCCACTGCCATGCCGTGCCCTTCCGGAAGCCGTCACGGCCGCACCGTGACGGTGTGTTGCCAGGTCGTCACGATTCTATGCGCGAGGGGAGAGTGCGCGGGGCGGCGAGACACCCGGCCAGGGACGCGCGGCGGACGGGTCATCCGCTGCCGTCGCGGCCCCCGTCGCCGTCGTCGAGCAGCGCCTCCTCCCACGGGGAGCGGCGGGTGCCCTCGGGCGGCAGCTTCTTCGCGGCGCTGTAGTGCGCGTGGCCGGCCGTGACGCGCAGTACCTGCACAGGGAGCACGAGGTACGCGCGCTTCCTGCGGATGCTCGCCCTGCCCCGGGGCCCATCCGAAGACCCGTCCGGCGGCCCGCCGCGGAACACGGCGGTGATCACGTCGCCGAGGTGCCCCGCGGACACGTCCTCCAGAATCCAGTCGTCCAGCACGAGCCGTACCTTGCGGGTGGTCGCGGACTTGCCCATGACCGCGAGATACACGTCGGAGTCCGCGAGCCGCCCCGACCAGTCGGCGAACCAGTGCCCCCGCCCGGCCGGCCGCTGGTCGAGCAGGGCACCACGGACCCCGAGGGAGCGCAGGGCCGCCTCGGCCCCGGCCACCACGGGGAGCTTGTTACTGCTTCTCGGTGCCATCGTCGAAACGATCTCACACCGGGCGCCGCGCGGCCCCCGCTATGCCGCCTGGCAGGACGGGCACCAGAAGAGGTTGCGTGCCGCGAGCTGCGCCGAGCGGACCGGAGTGCCGCACACCAGGCACGGCAGGTTCGCCCGCCGGTAGACGTACACCTCGCCGCCGTGGTCGTCCACGCGCGGCGGCCGGCCCATCGCCTCCGGCTCGTGCTCGGGGCGGACCGTGTCGATGCGGTTGTTGCGTACGCCCTCCCGCATCAGCGCGGCCAGATCCGCCCAGATCGCGTCCCACTGCTCACGGGGCAGGTCCCTGCCCGGGAGATACGGATCGACGCCGTGCCGGAACAGGACCTCCGCGCGGTACACGTTGCCGACACCCGACACGGTCTTCTGGTCCATCAGCAGCGCCGCGACCGACGTGCGGGAGCGGGAGATCCGGGGCCAGGCGTCGTCGGCCGACGCCGCGGCACGCAGCGGGTCGGCGCCCAGCCGTTCGTGCACCGCGGCCTTCTCGCCGTCCGTGATCAGCGCACAGGTCGTGGGACCGCGCAGGTCCATGTACGCGGACTCGCCCAGCAGGCGCAGCCGCACGGTGTCCGTGGGCGGCGGGGCGGGCGGCGCGCCGAACGTGACCTTGCCGAACAGGCCCAGGTGGATGTGGACCCACCCGGTGTCCTCGAAGCCGAGGAAGAGATGCTTGCCGTGGGCGTCCACCCGCCCGAGCACCCGCCCGTCGAGGAGCGCGGCGCTGTCCGAGAACTTGCCCTGGGGGCTGCTCGCCCGGACCGCCCGGCCGCCGAAGCGGTCCTGGTGGTCCAGGGCGAGCCGGTGGATCGTATGTCCTTCTGGCACGAGCCGAACCGTCCGCGCTCAGCCCTGCCCGGGGTGGTGCGCGGGAACCGGCGGAAGCTGGCCCGTCTCCTCGTACGCGCTGAGCATGCCGATGCGGCGGCTGTGCCGCTCCTCGGTGGAGAACGGCGTCTTGAGGAAGACCTCCACGAACGACGTCGCCTCGTCGCGGCTGTGCATCCGGGCGCCCACCGACACCACGTTCGCATTGTTGTGCTCGCGGCTCAGGCGCGCCGTCTCCTCGCTCCACGCGAGGGCGGCCCGTACGCCCTTGACCTTGTTCGCGGCGATCTGCTCGCCGTTGCCCGAGCCGCCGATCACGATGCCGAGGCTCTCCGGGTCCGCCGCCGTGCGCTCCGCGGCGCGCAGGCAGAACGGCGGGTAGTCGTCCTGGTCGTCGAGGATGTGGGGGCCGCAGTCGACCGGTTCGTGGCCGTGCGAGGCCAGCCACTGGACAAGGTGGGTCTTGAGTTCGTAGCCCGCGTGGTCGGAGCCGAGGTAGACGCGCATGCCACGAGTGTGGCACGGGAACCGAAGGGTAATGGGCAAGGGGCTCGCCTTATGTTGATCAGGACCCGACAATGCAGGGCAGGCCCGGCCGGGTGCGGCGGAGGGGCGCGCACGCCTCCCTTCGTGAACCCCCGCCTCCGGTCGTCCGTACATCACTGATGTCACCACGTCATGTACCTATCTACCGAGGGATGCACCGATATGACTCGTCCTCCCACCCTCACCGCGGAAGGCGGAGATCCCGCCCAGCCCGAACCGCCCGCCCCGCCGAGTGGGAACGACAGCGGCCTGCGCCCCGGACTGCGCAACCGCCACCTGTCGATGATCGCGATCGGCGGTGTCATCGGCGCGGGCCTCTTCGTGGGTTCCGGCTCCGGCATCGCCGCCGCGGGACCGGCCATCCTCGTCTCGTACGCCCTGGTCGGCCTGCTCGTCGTCCTGGTGATGCGGATGCTCGGCGAGATGGCGGCGGCCAATCCGACCTCCGGGTCCTTCTCCGCCTACGCCGACCGGGCGCTGGGCCGTTGGGCGGGCTTCTCGATCGGCTGGCTCTACTGGTTCTTCTGGGTGGTGGTGCTCGCCGTCGAGGCGACCGCGGGCGCCACGATCCTGAACGGATGGGTGCCGGCCGTCCCGCAGTGGGCCTGGTCGCTGATCGTGATGGTCGTGCTGACGGTGTCCAATCTGGCGTCCGTCGCCTCGTACGGCGAGTTCGAGTTCTGGTTCGCCGGCATCAAGGTCGTCGCGATCGGCGCGTTCATCATCATCGGCCTGCTCGCCGTCTTCGGTGTGCTGCCCGGCTCCGACAACCCCGGCGCAGGGTTCTCCCACCTCACGGACGCGGGCGGATTCCTGCCCAAGGGGCCGGGCGCGATCCTCACCGGTGTGCTGCTCGTGGTGTTCTCCTTCATGGGCAGCGAGATCGTCACCCTCGCCGCCGGCGAGTCGCCCGACCCGCGGCGCGCCGTGTCGAAGGCCACCAACAGTGTCATCTGGCGTATCTGCATCTTCTACCTGGGCTCGATATTCGTTGTGCTGGCACTCGTGCCGTGGAACGACAAGTCCGTCACCAACGACGGGAGTTACGTCGCCGCGCTGAACACGATCGGCATCCCGCACGTCGGCACCGTGATGGACGTGATCGTGCTGACGGCGGTGCTGTCCTGCCTCAACTCCGGCCTGTACACGGCGTCGCGGATGGCGTTCTCGCTGGGGCGCCGCGGTGACGCGCCGCGCGCCTTCAACCGTACGAGCCGGCGCGGTGTGCCGCACGTGGCGATCCTGTCGTCGGTGGCGTTCGGCTTCCTCGCGGTGTGGTTCAACTACCAGTGGCCCGACACGGTCTTCCAGTTCCTGCTGAACTCCTCCGGCGCGGTCGCGCTGTTCGTCTGGCTGGTGATCTGCCTGACACAGCTGCGGATGCGCAAGATGATCCTGCGGGAGTCCCCGGACAAGCTGGTCGTACGGATGTGGCTGTTCCCGTACCTGACCTGGGTGACTGCCGCCGTCATCGTCTTCATCGTCGGCTACATGCTCACGGACGACTCGGCCCGCAACGAGATGCTGCTGTCGCTGCTGGTCGCCGCGATCGTGGTCGGCATCGCGCTGGTCCGCAGGGCGGTCGGCAAGGAGACCCCGGCGGCGCCGCCCGCCGAGACCATCGCCGCGCCGGAGGGCAGGCCGTAGGACATGCCGTGCAGGGTCCGCGGGGCGCGCCCGGTCGCGGCGTGCCGCGCGGACCCTTCTGCCGTCCGGGCCCGCGCGCTCAGCCGGGCCCGTCCCGTGCCGGGCCGCGCGGTCAGCCGAGCGCCGACAGGTAGGCCACCGCGCTGCCCGGCGCCTCCTGGGACATGCACGCCGCGAGCCCCCGCGCGGACGTCTCGATCCCGTGCGAGCCGCGGGGCACGGCGTCCCGCTCGTACCGCTCGACCGCGTCGCGCACCGACGCCTCGCGTGCCACCGCCTCGCCCAGTTCCGCACCGTCCAACATGGCGAGGTTGGCGCCCATGCCCGCGAACGGCGTCATCAGGTGCGCGGCGTCGCCGAGGAGCGTGATGCCGGGACGGGCGGGCCAGTTGCGGCCCGGCGCGAGCGTGTACAGCGGGCGGTGCTCGAACACGTCGCCGCACGCGTCCAGCAGCGCGAGCAGTGCGGGGGACCAGCCGGCGAAGCGCTCCCGCAGCGCCGCCCGGGCCGCGTCCGGGCTCGTGAGCGCGCCGCCGGTGTACAGCTCGGCGTCCTCCGGCTCGCGCAGGGTGAAGTACACGCGCACCACCCCCTGCGTGTTGCGCTGCGCCATGATGCCGAGGCCGGCCTCGAAGGCGTACAGGCTGCCGTCGCCCACCAGCCGGGTGACCGCGGCCGCGCGGGCGTCCACCGCTTCGACACGCGCCTCGATCAGGTGCACGCCGGAGAACGCGGCCCCCGCGCCGCCCAGGTGCGCCCGGGTCCGCGACCACGCCCCGTCCGCGCCCACGACCAGGTCGAAGGCATCGTCCTCGGCCCCCGCGCCGGTCTCCGTGGCGGTGCCGGCCCCCGCCCCGTTCTCGGGTCCGGCGAACACCAGCCGGCTGCGGCCGTCGGCCCCGGGCACGATCCCGGTGAGCGCGTGCCCCCAGCGGACGGTGTCCCCGGCCAGCGAGTCGAGCAGCAGCGTCCTGAGGTCGCCGCGGTCGATCTCGGGCCGCGCGGCCACGCCGGGCGTGGGCTCGTGGTGCACGAGCACCCGCCCGTCCGCCCCGGACACGCGCACCTCCTCGCCCTCGGGACGCGACAGCGCACGGAAGGCGTCCGTCAGCCCCGCCGCGGCCAGCGCGGCCTGGCCCGTGCCGGGGTGCAGGTCGAGGGTGCCGCCGGGCGGACGCGCGGAGGGCGACACGTCGCGTTCGAAGACCGTGACGGGCACCCCGTGCACCTGGAGCACCCTGGCCAGGGTCAGCCCCCCGGGCCCGCCCCCGACGACCGCGACACGCGGTCCGCTGTCAGCCATGACTGCGCCCCCCGTCCGAGGTGGCGCCGGCCGTCACGGCGGCGCGGTCGGTGACGTCGAGGCGCAGTGGCAGTACCGCGTCGCCGTGGCGGGAGACCAGTGGGGCCAGGTCCGCGGTGTCGCGGGCGGGGGGGGCGGCCCGGGGGGGGGCCCGCCCCCCCCCCGGCGGGCACGCACCGTGTCCGTACGGCGGGTGACGGCGAGGCACCGCCTGTGTCACGCAGCGCAGTCGCGCGGGGCGGCCCCGGGCGTTCCGCGCGGGCGGTTCCGGGCGGTCCGCAGTACGGCGGCGGCGCGGGTGTGGGGCGGCGCGGGGGGCCGGGGGGGGGCGGGGGGGGGGGCGCGGGGGCGGGGGGGCGGGGGGGGGGGGGGCCCCGGGCGGGGGGGGCGGGGCGGGGGGGGGGGCGTCGTGGGGGGGGGGGGGGGGGGGGGGGGTGAAGTGGGCCCGCGGAGGGGCCCGGGCGGCCGGGCCGGGTAACCCCA
>NZ_JAIUKE010000309.1 GCF_020176795.1 Streptomyces sp. 8L | reverse complement strand
GGCGCCGGGGGGGGCGGGGGGTAGCCGCCCCGGGCGCGCACCGACCGCTTCCTGCGGTCTCCGACGTCGCCGGCCTGCGTGGGGCTGGCCGGCGGCGAGGGGGAGCGCGGGACGCTCAGGCCGCAGACGTGACGCTCGGCGTCCTCTTGGCGGGGCGAACCAGGTAGTCGCTGGTCGTCCACACCGAGCCGATGACGAACGGCTGGCCGTCGGCACGCAGGACGTCGCGCACGACCAGCGCCCAGCGGGCGCTGCTGCGCTTGAGCATCTGTGCGGCCCGGATCGGGTCGGTGATCAGGGCCAGCACCTCGAAAGCGCCGGAAACGTTCTGGTAGACGGCGCCTGGGCGGCGCGGCCCAAGCTCCACATCGAGCTGCGAGGGAATGGGTGACATGCTGCGCATGCGGGTTGCCTCTCGTGAACGGGACCATCGCGGTGACTGCCCGAGCAGCCACAACGGCCCCCACCGAAGTTGGTGGGGGCCGTTGTGGTCGCTCGGGGTCAGCTGGCGGCCGGATGATCCGTCAGCCCGGACGGGGTCGAGGTGCCTCGATCGGCGAGCGCCGCGATGATGTACCGCAGCGCATCAGCGGTTTCGATCGATTCGCCCCAGCGGGAGTAGACCCGCCCGCCGAGCAGCTGCGCGAGTTCCTCGTAGTCCTGGGCGGTGCCAGGGTGGAGATTGTTCGCCCAGATGACGTCAGCAGCGATGCGCATGAGCAGGATGTGGCGCCGTCGCGCCTGCCACTTCGTGAACATGTCTCTCCTTCATGGGATTTCAGGCGGTGGTGTGTCGTCGTACGGCGTTCAGCGGGAGGGCCGCAGAGTGTCCAGCGGCACGCTGGGTGCCTCGGTCGGAGTGTCACCGGTGGGCAGCTGCGCACGCTCGGAGTCAACGGCCTGTACGGCCGGGAGAACCGCGCCCCACTCGAACGCCCGCCTTGCGGGGGCCGCCGCCGCGTACTGACGGTCGAAGCGCCGGCGCTCCCGAGCGAAGAGGTCGCGCACAGCCCGGCGCTTGGGCTCCTGCCGGAGAAGCCGGAGGAACGTGACGGCCAAGCGCTCGCCGTCGCGGCAAGGCAGCGGCTCACCGACACGGCTGGTGGCCTTGCCTTTGCACGCCCGGCACTGCTGGATGTGCCCTCGGAGCGCCCGGCGGATCGTCTCGGCACTGAGCGGTGCGGGCACGAGCTGGCTGACAGCCGGTGCGGGCGCCGCTTTGACCTTGGGCAAGACCATCGTGGAGCGGCGGGCGGAGGCCGTTGTTTCGGCCTCCAGCAGGCGCTCGCCCCATTGTTCAGACGTGACGTCGAAGACGATGCGCTGTGCGCTGCCGGGGCATCGGCGCCCCCTGGAGGGCTTGTCACCGACGTAGCGGCGTGCGCGTGTCGGGGCTTCGGTGCCGTCGCGGTGCGGCTTGATCATCGACCGCTCCAGGCCGCACCAGGACTCGCAGTCAGGGCACACCACGAGGCGGGGTTCACCCTCGCGGAGGTTGAGATGTTTTGGCGACATTCGGCTGGCCAGGATGGGTGCACGTCCGTTGTGACGCATCAGTTTTCTCCCTCTGCTGTTGCGTTCTCCGCCGACCAGGAACCTGGGCAAGCCCTGCTCCTGATCGACGCGCAGCGCAACGGCGACTGCGGGTGGCGCAACTGGCTGTGCTCCGGAGGACCTCGTCGTTCGTCACCCCGGCCGCGCTTGGAAGCGGCGATCAGCCAGACGTATGCAGTTGGTAGTGCGTGACGTAGCCGCACCTTGACGGTCGGTTATGGCTATCGCTATCGCCAAGTAGAGACCATGTCGCACCACAAGTCAATACCGATAGCTCTAACCGTGTCGACTGCTTGTGCTCCGACATCGCTGGCTGATAGAGCTAGCCCTAGAATCAGATTCGAGGAACACTTTGGAAGGTGGCTTCGATGCCCGTCTCGTATCGCGACATCGCCGCTGACCTGCGACAGCAGATCAGCGAGGGGCGATACATGCCGGGCGACAAGGTGCCGATGCTGACTGAGCTTCAGGCGCAGTACGGCGCTGGGTACCAAACTGTCCGCAGCGCTATCGCACTCTTGGAGCAAGAGGGGCTGGTCGTCGCGGTGCGCCGCAGGGGGACCATCGTGCGAGAGCGTCCTGAGAAGCGGCGCATCACTCGGAGCCGCCAAGTCTTCCGGGATGAGGTTGGCTACTACTTCGACCCGACCGCTCAGCCGTGGGTTGCGTTGGCGCCCCCGGCCTTGCGCTGGGGTGTCGTACCGGTGGACCTCGCCGCGCTTATGGGTATCGCTACCGGTTCCGAGGTCTTCATCCGCGACCGCGTGATGGGGGACAACGAGAACCGGACACCGAAACAGTTGGCCACCAGTTACCTGCCAGGCGACCTTGCCCGCGGGACGCAACTCGTGGAAGCCGACACGGGGCGGGGTGGCATCTACGACCGCCTGGAGGAGATGGGCCACCGTCCCCTCCGCTGGAGTGAAGCCGTTTCCGCCCGCATGCCGTCTCCTGAAGAAGCGGAGGCCTTGAAGCTGCCAGCCGACGTTGGCGTGCCACTTCTGAGAATCGTGCGAGTCACGACCTCCCCTGACGGCAAGGTTGTTGAGATTAACGACACCAGGATGAGCGCCGAAGAATTCGAGATCGGCTACTCCATCAGACGCAACGCCAGCGCTCGACTGGACGATGAAAACGGTGACGTTGACGACGACTGAACCGTACCGACAACGCTTGGCACACCAAGCTGTGCCTGGAACGTGGCCAAAGCGTTTCCATGGGGCCGTCCTCCCCTACCCACGCGATCGATATGTGCTGGCAGGCGGGCATGGTGACGACACGTAAGCAGGGGGTGTCTCTGGAGCGTTGTGGGAGCGGTAGGGTGACTTCCGACGTTGATCAAAATGTAAAGGTGGCCCCGTCGACCGGCCTTGGCAAGCCGGGAGGGGCCACGTGGCCGGAGGACCTTGTGAAGGGGGTCCTGCGGCCGGCCGAGCACCCTTTTATGCGAAGGAAGGTGCCGACGTGATCAGGGTACCCGTACCCGCGCGTGCACACACCGCACCCCGCCGTGGGGTCAGCAGCCAGGCCGGTTGCTGGTCCGTCGACGGGGTGTTCGTGCTGTCTGAGCGCATCCCGAACCGCGCCTCGGATGAGGGGGTCGGGATGACGTAGGTCACTCGGGGCGGCGCCCGTCAGGGTCTTCGTGCCGCCCCGGGCCACTCAGCCGACTCGTGATTCCACCCACGTGTCGCTGTAGCGCCCATCTACTACCGGAGGGATTGCAGTCCTTCCGATGGGCCGTCCACCCGGTTCGCGCCGGTCGAACGGTTTTCACTTGGTTTCTCCCCAGAAACCGAAGCCACCCACGGGGGGGCTTCGTCATGCCGTAAGGCTCGGAGCCCTACGAGGAGCCATTGTGCATGACGCTGCCCAGGTGTGCCAGCTCCGGCATGCCACCACGCCTCGAAACCAGCCAGCACGTACCGACGCTGCCCGGTTGGCTGTGAGCGACGCCACAGCGAGAGACATCGGCCGGCGGGTCGTCCCGTACGCCGGGACGCTCTGCGAACTTCTGACGCGCCGTACGGGAGAGACCGGGTCGTCTGGGCCTGCGGGGCCTCTGGCCACAGGCGTTCTGGCCCATGGTCGCCGGATGGACCTCTTCTCGAAGGCCCTGCGGGGTGTCCGTTGAGCCCGGTCGCTGCGTCGCTCGTACGCCCCCGCGAGGAGCTCGGCGCGGCAGCGCGGCGCCGGCTGCGGTCGGTGCCGGTGCAGGCCGCTCCGGTGGAGTCGCTGAGTCTGGGCAATCCGCTCCTGCTGACGGAGACGATGCAGAGGCGACTGCTCGCCGCGGTACGCGCGCTGGTGTCGGACCCCGCGCTCAAGGGCGCGGGTGACCCGGCGCGTCTGGCGGCCGTAGTGGTGATGGCGAAGGCGCGCGTCGCCGACAGTTTCAGCACGCTTATCACGGCGGGGGAGTTGGCGCGGTGGATCGGGCTGACGTCAGGCTGGCGCCGCTACCTTTTGTTCCACGAATGCCCATTGGCCCCCTGCTGCGGAGTACGGGGTACCAGGGGGGACGGTCATCCAGAGGGCTCCGTCATCCCTGACGAGCAGCATTCCCTGCGCGTGCAGGGAATGCAGCGATTTTCGCACGTCGTCCGTCGGGGAGCCGGCCGATTCGGCAAGGCTGGCTGCGAGGTCGGTGTCCCGCAGGATCAGGTCGAGATGGCCGGCAGCCGCGAACGGGATGTGCGGTCCGTAGATGTGCCGGTATTCCAGCATGAGGCGCATGGTGGTCGCCTCCCCGGAGTCGGCTCCGAAGGCCTCGATCACTTTGTTCATCACCTCCTCGTCGGTGCCTGTCGGCTCGTCCCACTCCTGGTAGTAGAGGCCCGGTGGGTTGAGGTTGTAGAGAGTTCGCGGACGGGGTGTCCTGATGGGGCGGGGGCCGATTCGCTCTGCTGCGCTGGCGCGGCGCGCAGCTTCGCGGGCACGTCGCGCGGCGGGGTCCTTCTTGGTCTTGGCTGCCATGTACCTCCCAACGACCGGTTCGGCAACAGGTTCTCTTTCCGTGCAGCGTGCTCTGCGGGCGGGGGTGTGTTCCTGTGATGGCCAGGCCGACGGCCTCCGCTGCTTTGAGGTTCACATCCCGTCCGGCCTGTGGTTCGCGCTGGCTGCGGCCGGTGCCGGCACAGGCGGGTCCGGTGCCGGCACATGGTCCGGGCCATCCGCTGGCGCTCGGTCGGGGCACTCGCGCCCGTCTGGGTGGCGCGATGCGTGCGCTGCTGAACGTGGCGGGCTTGGAGGGTGCGTCGGACGCGGCGCGTCTGGCGGTGCTGGTGCTGGTGTCGCGGACGCCGTCGGAGACCGGTGTGGTGAAGATCCGCACCGGTGAGCTGGGCCGGTGGCTCGGGGTGTCCGCGTCGTACACGGCGTCCACGGTGGTGCCAGCACTGCGCCGCTCGGGTGTGGTGTCGGTGAAGGCGGAAGAGGGCGAGTATGGCCAGGACATCGGCCTGGAGTGCCGGGTGCTGCCGTTGTGGGCGACGCAGGACGTGGTCGGGCACCCGCTGCATCTGGCGAAGAAAGAATACGCAACGCTGCTGCGGCTGCTGGAGGCCGTCATGGGGCCGGGCTGGACGCACCGGGACGGTCGGGTGACCCCGCCGGGGCTGATCGGTACGCGTACCGGTCGGGGCGCGGCGACGGACCGCCTGGCCCTGCTGCTGATGGTGCTGGAGGCGCGGGAGAGCGGGCGTATCCGGCTGTGCGGCGGGGCGGTGGACACCAAGCGGGGCCGGGCGGCGGCGACGCTGGCACGGCTGATGGGGTGCACGGCAGCAGCGGCGGCGGGAATCCTCGGGCGCCTGGAGGAGCGGGAGCTCGTGATCAGGGTGCGTCTGCGGACGGCGTCCGGGCTCGCGAACCGGTCGCGGCTGATGGTGCCGGCGGTCGCCGCCGCGCACGGCCTCACGGTCGCCGACGCACAGGGGGACGGTGGGGAGGCCCCTGAGCCCGAGTTTTCAGAGCGCGACGTTACGGCAGGGGCTGGTGAGCTGTTGGAGCTGGCGGAGGAAACGCAGGTCAGCGGCGTGCAGGTAACGGATGTTGCGGAGGTTGCAGAGCACGGCGTTGCGGCAGCCCTTCACACTGATCACCCTCACCTGGTTACTCCCGTCGTTCCTCAACAGCTTGATTGTGGTTTTTCCGGCGAAGGCCGTGGTGGGAACCACGATCTGCCGGACCGCGCGTGCGTGCGCGAGGACGGCGGCCCGCTTCGCGGGGAACAGCCGAAGAAGTCCCCGTCGATGAGCAGAGAGAAGCCCGGCCGCGAGCCGGTGACCGGCGTACCGGTGCCGGGCGTGGACGGTGCCTGTCACAGCAGGCGGCAGCGGGGGAGGGTGCCTCTGCCGCCGGAGGATCTGCGGGCCGTCCTGGCCCCGGTCGACCTGGTCTGGGCACGGCTGGACCGTCCGGCCGCCCGCCGCCTGGTGGAGGCCGCCGCCCGCAGCGAGCTGACCCGCGTGCAGGGCTTCGCGGGCCGTACGGATGCCCCGCAGGTGCTTTCTGACCGGCTCGTGCGGCGCCTGGACGAGCAGCTGGGCACCGGTGGCCCGATCACCGACCCGGTGGGCTGGCTGCTGGCCCGGGGCCTGCCCCAGCGACAGCAGTGCGGTGACCCCCGGTGCGACGACCGGGTGCTGCTCGACACCGGCCGGGACTGCCCGCGCTGCGAGGACCGGCAGGCCGACCGCCGGGCCCAGCGCCACACGGTCGCGGCCGCTGTGGAAGCCGAGCTGCCCGGCGCTTCCGAGGAGGAGCGCCGCACGGCCGTCGCCCGGCAGCTGCACGAGCGGGTGACCGCCCAGGGGTGGGCCCGCGAGCACGAGTGGGAGCAGGTCCGCGCCCGTCAGGCCGCCGCCAAGGCTCACCGCGCCGAAGCCGCGGCCGCGCAGCCGGCCGACGACGTCCCGGCCGCGCCGGTGGCCCCGGTCGCGATGCCCGCGCCGCGCCCGGCCCCCCCCCCCGCCCCCGCCCCGGCGCCGGAGTTCGCCGACGCGGACGACGTCCAGGAGCTCGTACTCGAGGAGCTGACCCGCGAGCAGGTCCTCGACTGGCGCAACCGCGCCGCCGCCGACCACCAGCTCGTCTTCGACCACATCGACCGGTACGGCGAGCTGTCGGCGCAACGCCTGTTCACCCGAGTGTTCGTCGCCCAGGTGCAGCGCCTGGCGGGCCTCGGGCACCTGGACCTCGGCTTCTCCACCTGGGGGCAGGCGTGAGCGGCGGCGAGACGTCCGGCGTCGACCTGGCCCGGGTCGCGTTCGGGGCCGCGAGCGAGGCGGCCCGCAAGTACGGCGCCGGCCCGAAGGCGAAGCGGAAGCCGCGGGGCGTCCGGGCGGTGCGGCGCGACGGGCGCGAGCCGATGGGCCTGGGTGCGGCGATCGGCGCGCTCGTCATCGAGCGGGCCTGGGAGCTCCCGGCGGCCGGCGCGACGCTGCGGGAGCGGTGGACAGCCATCGCCCCGCAGCTGGCCGGGCACGTCGCCGCGATCAGGTACGACGCCGAGGCCGGCCGGCTCACCGTGTGCCCGCAGTCGGCGGCCTGGGCGACGATGACCCGCCTGGAGCAGGCCCGCATCATCGCGGCAGCCAACGCCTCGGCCGGCCGCACGGTGGTACGTGCCCTGCGCATCCTCGCTCCCGGCGCCGTGCCGATGCCCGAGCCGGCCGACGCCGCCCCGGAGCCCGCGCCCGCAGGGCCGGTGCGCACCCGGGAAACCGCCTCGCCCGGCTACCGCCGCGCGCTCGCCGTGCACCAAGGCGGCCGACGAACAGTCGGCGGAACCTGCGGAGCCGGAACTCGCCATCCTGTCCCGGGCCGAGGCGCCCGCCTCCGCCTTCGAGCAGCCCGCGACACGCGAGGCGCCCGCCATCCTCGTCCTGGGCCCTGTCACGATCGAGGGCGCCACCGGACGCATCGACTCCAACCGGCGCAGCGCCGGGACCGAGCTCACCGCCTACCTCGCACTCCACCCCGGAGTGGACCACCACGCCGTCGACGACGCGCTGTGGCCAGGACGCCTGGTCAACAAGAACATGCGCAACGCGGTCATCTCACGCACCCGCTCATGGCTCGGCAAGGACCCCGAGGGCAAACCCCACCTCCCTCGCGTGCAGGACACCGGCGACAGCCGCTACCGCCTCGGGGACGAAGTAACCTGCGACTGGAGTCAGTTCCAGCAGCTTGCCCGTACCGGCCTCGCCCACCACGACGACGACGGCACCCGCGCCCTGCGCAACGCCCTCAGCCTCGTACGCGGCCGCCCCTTCACCGGCATCGACCCCCAGCGCTATACCTGGGCCGAACCCGACGTACAGGAAATGGTCTCCGCGATCGTCGACGTCGCCTACGAGCTCTCCACACGCGCACGCGAGGCAGGCGACCACACCGGAGCCCTGTGGGCCGCACGACGCGGCCTCCTCGCCGCAGAGGAGAGCGAACTGCTCCACCGGCAGGTCTTCCTCGCCCACTACGCCGCAGGCGACACCAACGGGCTACGTGCGGCAGCAGCCCGCCTCACCCGAATCAACGAGCAGCTCGGCGGCGGCGTGGACATGGAAGCAGAGACGGCAGAGCTCCTGCGCACCTTGCTGCCCCAACGGCCGTCCTGAACCACAGGACGCACCGCACCCCGCTGACTATGGTGTCTCCCCGCCGGTCCTACGCTGTGCGTCCCATGCCTGCAAAGTCGCGGGCTTACTTCCGACGGCCGCAGCGACGCCTTGGAGGCCGCGTCTGCCAACCGAGCTACAGGCGGCAGCCAGGTCGACCCACCCACGCGTGGCGAACTCGGCGTCCAGCCGCGCGTAGGCGGCTGCCCGGCGCGGATGAAGCCGTGCGCCCGCTGTTGCCCAGCCCGCGCCGAGTAGTTTTTGGCGCCAGTAGGCGATCGTCTTCGGGTTGCGGCCCGTCATGCGGCCTACCTGATTGACGCTCAGGTGCGCTGTCTCGCGGATGAACGCCGCCCAGTCAGGGTGGTTGAGATCGCGTGCCAGCGCGTCCAGCGCGGCACGTCTGTTGGCGTGGGCCTGGCTGCGGCCCTTGACGACTGCGGCCTGGTGGGCGGCCTTCACTTCGGGGCGGGGAGCGGTCTCGCGGTGCCGCGCGTTGCCCTTGCTGCTGGCTGCGCGCCACTTGTCAGCCGGCAGTTCAGCGATCGACGTGAGGTCTCCGCGGTCCTGGCGGGTGCGGGTCTGCTCGCTCCACGTCTCGCTCAGTTCCTGGCTGACCAGCGGGTGGCCGGCGGCCAGGCCGTGGCGCTCGCGGTACTCGTCAGCAGACATGTCCTCGCTGGCTCGTAGATGGGAGGCGAGTGAGCGGTACCAGTTGCCGCACTCCAGGCACTGAAGGCGCCCCGCCGCGTCTACCGGTTGCAGCGGGGCGTTGGGGTCAGCGCCGGCCATCGCGGATCTGGTGCTGCTTCGCGGTCGGGTTCAGCCCCCGCAGGATCAGGTCCTGCTCGCACGCCCGGAACATGTTCCGGCCGTGAACCCTGCCCAACTCGTCGTACCGCCCGCGGGCAAGCCCGGGCTCCAGCCCCGCTGCCCCGCCCGGCACTTCGATCACCTGCTTGCTCTTGCGGTCCCACGCCCGGTCACCCATAGCAGTGATCATGCCCGTACGGCCCGTATACGAACAGAGCATTCCGCGGGTCGGTGCCGGGCCAGAAGGGGATGACCGAGGGTGGGTATGCCTTAGCTTCTTCCCTACACCTCTCCCTACACTTTCCCCTACACTCTTCCCTACATCAGTCATTACGGAGCACAGGGCAAAAGCGCAGCTCACGGCCGGTTGCCCGGCCGTCCTTCATGCTGAGAACCCTCTCTGGCCCTATGGCCGGGGAGGGTTCGAGTCTCAAGGACTAGAGCGAACGGGAGCGTCGATGACGAATCAACAGCAGGCGTGGCCCTACAAGTCGACTTCGCGGGTCCGGGGCTTGGTGCTCATGGCACTGGGAGTGGTGAAGGTCGCGACGGTCCGGCAGCTGCGACATCTCGTGCTCCCGGGAACCGCGAATCTGCAAACGGTTCGCAACGCCGCCAAGGACCTGCGCGAGGCCGGACTGACGGAGTCGGTCGGACGAACGCACCGCCCGGGGGGAGGAGGCAAGCGCGTTGCACAGGACCTGTGGACGCTGACCCAGGCCGGGCTCGCTGCCGCCGCATCTGAGCTCGGCCGGCCGATCAAGGAGATGGGTGGCACGGCACGAGAAGCAGCGAAGGCCGGTGCTGCACACAGCCTCGCGGTCACCGATGTCATCGACGCGATCCTCCAGACGCCGCCGCTGCCGACGAACCCCGTGGCCCGTCGTACGTCTCCTGTCGTGTCGCGACCGCGGCAGTTGCCCAGCCGTCCCCAGGGACTGGGACACCTGCGCGGATGGTGGACCGAGGTTGCTCTCCCCGTACACGGCACATTCACTACGCCGGCGAGGGGGAGCCTGCGCGCGGACGCGTTGCTGAGCGCCGTGGAGGACGATGTCCCGGTTCTGTTCGTGGAAGTCGACCGGCAAACGGAACCGCCGGCCCTGGTCGCTCAGAAGATCGCCACCTACCGGCAGTTCTTCCGACGCCAGCTGCCCGACCCTCGTGGCCGCAACATCCCCATGTGGGCCACCCAGTGGCCCGCCCCGGGACTAGCCAGCCATCCCCCGCTCGCCCTGGTATTCGCGGAAGACGCCTCCGACTCCGCCCTCCAGCGCCGGGTCAACGCGATCCGAGAGGCCTCTCGCGACCACTGGACCGCCCCCTGGACCAGCTACGAAGGCCGCCGCCCTGACGCGCGAGAGGACGACGGCTGGCGAGAGTACAAGGACGTCGTCCCCGTCATCACCACCACCCTCACTCTTCTCCGGGAGCACGGCCCTCACGGACCCGTATGGACTCGCTTCGGACGCTCGCGACCGCACCCCCTCCTGAACGCGCTCACTCACCACAACACGGAAACCGACTTCCACGACCGCGAGGAACGCCGGCGGGCAACCAAAGCTCAGGCCGACCCCGCAGGCTGGGCCTAAGACCCCGGGCGGGCAACACGCCCCCCACGAGATCCCGTATGCACATCCGGGCATGAAGCATCGGGCTGCCCGCTGGCACCTGCCCCTGGGCAAGCCCCGAGCGGTACCGGGTAAGCCGTACTACGACCAGTTTGAGCCGTCGCTGCCGACACCTCACAGCGCCAAGAGACATAGGCGAGGCCCTGGCGGCGGACTGCCCTCGTAGACTCGGCTCATGGCCGAGCTACTGACGGATGATCAGGCAGATGCACTGGTCAGGCACCTGTTGCTCGGCGAGGTCCTGGCGGACGCCGCGCGCGAGCTGGGGTACGCGATGGACGACGTCAGGGCGACCGCGCGCACGCATGCTGGACTGGCGGTGGCCATGACCGGGCGTGACCCGGCCCATCCCGACGCGCACGGAGCGGTTCTGCGGGCGGATTACCTGCGCCTCCTGGCTCTGGGATTGCCGCCCAGCACGGTCGACGTGATCCTCGGGGTTCAGGGCTCAACCTGGCGCGGCGAGCTGGAGTTCGCGGCGGCGTGCGACGCCCCCGCCGCGGTGGCTCCACCGCTCGGCGCCGGATGGCGGCCGGTTGGTTTCACGGCGGATCGCACCCGCCGGTTCCTGGAGTCGCTACGGGCCGGGCACCCGGTCGGACGTGCTGCGGCCGACGCCGGGGTAACGAAGGTCGCGGTCTACAAACGCCGGCAGCGCGACGCCCTATTCGCGACGACGATGGACGCAGCCCGCAACCGCAACTGCTGAACGCGGACGCCCCGGCCAGCACCGGGTGAGCACGGCCGGCGACCACGGTACGAGGTCACTTCCTTGAACAACGGAAACTGACTTCCACGACCGCCAGGAACGCCGCCGGGCAACCCGGCTCAGGCCGTTTCGCTGAGGAAGTTCCTCACGATCGGGGTGGCACGGTGCGGTATGAACTCGGACCGCAGGCCGGTCAGGGTGTCGCTGCCGCGTGCGGAGCTGACGCCGCCCATCAACTCGATGGCGTGCTGCGCGGTCTCGACGGCGCCGTCCAGGTCACCGAGGGCAAGGTGCGCCTCGGCCTGTCGGGCAAGGTAGATCGCGGTGCCGCGGGGTTCCTTCTGCGGGTCGTAGGGGTCGTGGTGGGTCGTGGCCGCCGCGAAGTAGGCCAGGGCCCTCTGTGGGTCTCCGAGGCTGAGGGCAGCCGACGCGGCGGCCTGGAAGATCTCGCCCGTGGTGATCCAGTACATCGACTCCAGATCCTCGCCGGGCGAAGCGCCCCGTCCGTAGGCGGCGAGTGCATCATCGATCGCCCGGTAGGCGGCCGTGGGTTCCTGGGCGATCGAGTGGGCGCGTGCCTTGCGGATGTGGAGCATCGTCAGCACCCGGGGCGAGGCGATGTCCGTGCGGTGGGCGAGTGCCCTGTCGATGAGATCGAGAGCCCCCTGCGGGTCGGGGCGCTGGTTGGAGTAGCGGACGTTGGCCCAGAAGGCGAGCGCGGTCGCTCCGGCCGTGCGGTCGCCGGCCCCGGCGGCGGCCCGCAGCGATGCGACGAAGTGCTTTTCTGCCGCGGCGCTGTGGCCGCTGTCGAACGCGCACCATCCGGCGAGCCGGTTGGCTTCCGCCGCACAGGCGTGGAGGCGTCGGCTGGTTTCCTGGTTGTAGGTGCTCTCGCGCAGGAGCCGGGTGATGAGTCGGCTCTCGGCGCGCGCGGCGTCGTAGACGTGATCGCTGCCGAGCTCGTCGTCGAGGTGGCGGAGTTCGCCCAGTGTGCTGTCGAAGCGGTCGGCGACGGCAGTGCCGATCTGGCGGCCGCCGGAGGCGGATGCGGGGGCGGGCTCGGCGGTGGCCCACTGTGCGAGGACCGCTGCGAGCGTGGCGGTCGTAGCGATCAGGAATCCGCGTCGGTCCAGCTCCACGAGTCCTCCGGCGTCATCGAGTACTTGGATGGTTCCCGCCGGGGTCCAGGGTGAGTCCCAGACGGTGGCGTCGTCTCGCAGGGCGAGCAGGAGCCAGAGCGGCCATGGCCGGGCGTAGACCTCGTGGCTGTCGATCCCGAGGATGTCGGCCATGGCCAGCTGAGTGGGAGCGGTCGGAGTCTGGGGGCGTCCCGGTCGAGTCCAGCGGCTGACTTTCTCCTTGCGGACCGCCAGGGCCCCGTAGCCGAGTTCGTCGTGCTTGGCAGCGACGCGGCGCAGCCAGTATTCGCTGGTCCACCCACGCAAAGTCAGTATCTGGATGAGCGGGTGCCGGTCTTCCAGGATCACGCTCACGTTCGACCTCCCGGATACGGAAATCCCAGTGTGCGCAACGGAGGGCCGGACGGGAACAGGGGGGAGCACCGGAGCAACCGGAGCAACTGGCGGCAACCGAAGGCAACTTGAAGTGTCTTCCGTGTGGCGGCGGTGCGCGCTGTGATGGTTCTGCGCGGCAGCACGGCGCCGGGTGAAAAACGGCGGGGCGTCGATCGGCGTCCCGGGGCCTTTCGAGGCCGGTACCGACCTCGAAGACCTGATCCAACCCACACGAAGGAGTCCGTCATGGAGAACAGCACCGACATTCAGGTCCCCCAGACCCTCGCCGTCAACGAGGTCGTGGTCTTCGCCACCCCCGAGGTCGCCGACCTCGGCGCCGTCTCTGAGGTCACCCTCGGCAGCGGCGGCTTCAACAAGGCGGACAGCACCATGTACTGGCAGGGCTGACAGCCGTTCGGCACGTTCGGCACTGCCTTTGGGTGAGGGCGCGCCCCGGGCGGGTCGGTCTTCACCGGCCGTCCCGCCCCCGCGTCGCCTTGTTCCGGAGGATGTCTCACCAGCAGGGGAGCACTGTATGAGGTACGTCGCAGGCACGTTTGCCCGCACGCCCCCGCTCGTCGCCGGGCCGCGCCCGCGTGGCGGACACGAGTTCCACCACGACGGCACTCTGCGCGCCTGGAGTGTCGGGCACGATTCCCACGAAGTGTGCTGCGCGGTGTCCCGGGACCACACGGCGGAGGTGATCCTCGTCGGTGCCTGCCCTGCTACCGCCGAGGAGGTCCGGGACGCCGCCGAGTCGGCCGCGCGCGGCCACTGGCATCACGCCGGTCGACTGCCGGGCTCCTACCTGGGGATCGTCAGGGTCGGCCGTAGCGTCCGGGTCGTGGGTGATCGCGCCGCCACCGTTCAGGTCCACTGGATCGCCACCGACACGGCGGTGACCTTCTCCACGTCCGCGGCGGCGCTCGCCGACCTCACCCGCGCCGCCCCGGACCTGGTCCGGTTGCTGGCCGAGGCCACCACCTGGGGCGTGGAGCCCGGGGCCGACGGCTGGTTCGAGGGCATCCACCGCGTCCCGCCGGGAGCCGCGTTGACCCTGAACCCCGGCGCCCCGCCCACCATCGAGCGGCTCCCCGCCCCGGCCGAGCGCTCGTTCGCCGGCGCCGCCGAGGCCCTGCGTCACGAACTGTCCCTCGCGGTCGGCCGCCGCGCCCTGAGTGGCAGGCCACTGTCGAGCGACCTGTCCGGCGGCGTCGACTCCAGCTCGATCGCCTGCCTGGCCGCCGCGCACACTGACGTCACCGCCGTCAGCTACATCGACGCGGCGATGGCCGACCAGGACGACGCCCGCTACGCCGCCGGGGTCGCCGCTGCCTACCCGGCCATCACCCGGCACTTGGTCGACGGCCGCCGTAGCGGCAGTAGGCACTTCGACCGGCTCACCGACCCCAGCGGCGTTCCCCTCACCGACGCCCCCACCCTCAACGTCTCCAGGCTCGGCATCCTCCACGCGCAACTGGCCCCCGCCGTCGCCGTGGGCAGCACAGGGCACCTCACCGGCGGGGGCGGCGACAACGTCCTGGACGCGTTCGCCTCCCCCGCCGACCGCTACCGCCGCGGCGCCCGCGCCGCAGCCCTGCGCGACGCGCACCGCCTCGCTCGGGAACGCCGCTGCGCTGTCCAGCCCGTGGTGCGCGCCGTCACCGCTGCCGCACGCGGCACCCACCCGAAGGCGCTGGCCCGCCTCGCCGACGCGGTCCGGGGCGACGCGGCCTTGCCGGCGATTCCCGACGCCGCCGATGTGGCGCGCTGGTGCGGGCGGCTGCCCGCCGCGCGCTGGCTCACCGCTGCTGGCCGCACTGCTGTGGCCGACCTCATCGGCGCCCGCGCGCAGGCCGCGGACCCTGCCGTTGGACCCGGTGCGCTGCGCGAACGGCTCGCCCTGGAGGCCACGGGCGCCGAGCACGCCCACCTCGACGCCCTCGCTCGCGCCCTGTGGGGCCTGCCGGTGCACGCCCCGTTCCTCGACACCCGCATCGTCGACGTCTGCCATGCCGTTCCCGCCTGGGAACGGCGCCGTCCCGGCGACTTCAAGCCGCTGGCCCGCGCTGCTTTCACCGGCCTCGTCCACGCCCCGGTCCTGTCCCGCCGCACCAAGACTCCTTTCGACGGTATCTACGACGGTCTGCGCGTCAACGCCCCCGCCCTACGCGCCCTCCTGAAGCGATCGACGCTGGCCGGGGCGGGCCTCATCGACACCGGTGTGGTCCTGGCCTCTTTGGACCGGACGATCCATGGTTCCCCGGCCGACCTCGCAAGCCTCGACACCCTGGTCGCCGCCGAAGTGTGGCTGTCGAACCTGCCGGGCGCCGCCGGCGCCTGGTGGGAGCCGGCCCCGGCCCAGGAGACCAGCCGATGACTCCGCCCCTTCTCCACGCCGCCCGCGGCCCTGCCGGAGCGGCCGTCCTCGACCTCACGACCGGCCGGTGGAAAGTCCTCGACCCCATCGCCGCCGACCTCCTCGACCTGCCGACCGCCCCCGGCGAACGGGCCGCCGCCATCGAGGAGGCCACCGCTCGCTGGGCCGCGCAGGGCGCCGAGCCCGCGCGGGTGAGGGCCGACCTCACCCGCGTCGCCGCCGACCTCGACCAACTGCGCGTCGGCCGCCCCGTCCACCACACCCCGCCCGC
>NZ_JAIUKE010000308.1:440-4442 GCF_020176795.1 Streptomyces sp. 8L | reverse complement strand
TGCACGCCTCAGGGGTCCTGCACGCCTCAGGGGTCCTGCACGCCTCAGGGGTCCTTGCGACACGCCCCCTCGGGGTCGTTCATGTCGCAAGGACCCCTGAGGCCCCCGGGCCGATGTGCGTCCGGGCGGCAGGGCCCGGACGGTCCTTCCAGGAAGGCAGTTCTTCAGGAAGGCGGCCCTTCAGGAAGGCGGCCCAGGAAAACGTTCCTGGAAGGCGTGCCTTCTAGGAAGCGGGCGGAGTGGTCGTGGGGGCCGTGGTCGCGGGCGCGCTGGGCAGGGACGCGAACAGGTCGAAGTACATGCCGAGGGAGACCACCACGCCGATGGCGCCGAGGACGAGTGCGGCCACCGCGACGGGCTTCGCCCAGGCGGTGCCCGCCGTGGTCGCGCGCCGCAGGGCGAACAGCACGATCACGGCGATGATCGCGGCGACCAGGGCGACCGCGCCGTTGATCGCGGCGGTCGTGTGCCAGCCGTCGCCGTACAGTTCGGCGATCTGCTGGGAGGTGGAGGACGTCTGGCTGGTGTGCAGCTGGCCGACGAGCGTCTCGCGCTCCGCGCCGACGCGTCCGGTCCAGGTGCCGGTCAGGGAGGTGAGGCCGAGTGCCGCCGCGACCACGGCCGCTGCCGCGACGCCCACTCCGCTGGAGGTGCGCGGCGGGGCGGCGCCGTCGTCGAGCGCGTCGTCGTCGGCGGAGTCGTCCTCGGGGGAGTCCGTGGCCCCGGACGTGTCCGTGTCCTCGGGGGCACCGGTCTCGCCCGGCTTCCCGTCGGCGAGCCCGTCCGCCGTCTGGGCCCCCGCCGTCGGTTCCTTCTCCTCGGTGTCGTTCCCGGTGGCGGCGTCCGGTCCTGTCGTGGTGGTGCTGGGGGTCGGGTTCATACGGCGCACGCTAGGGGTCCCTCCTGAGAGGTTTCTTAATCTCATCGGTGTCGCCCACGACCGCCGCGTCCCGGGGCCGTACGGGCCGGCCGGCGAGCGGGCGCACACGCCGCCGCGGGCCCCGGAGAAGATCTCGTGCGGCCCCCCCGGGGCCGTACAGGGGGCGCGTCGTCGTGTACGCCGCGCCATGTGGTGTGGCGTGTACTCCGGGTTACGTGTACTGGTTACGCGGCGGGCGTCAGGCCGGCAGGTGCCACTGCTGGTTCGAGCCGCCGAAGCACTGCCAGATCTGGAGCCTGGCCAGGTTCGCCGAGTTGTTGTCGGTGACGTCGAGGCACTTGCCCGAGCCCTGGTTGACGAGCGTGCTGCCGCTGCCCGCGGCCCACTGCTGCGCGCCGGTGCCGTTGCAGTCGTAGAGCTGGACCTTCGCGCCGTCGGCCGTACTTGCGGACGTCACGTCCATGCACTTGCCGAGGGCGCGCAGGGTGCCGTCGGAGCCGACCGTCCACTGCTGGGCGTTCGATCCGTTGCAGTCGTAGAGCTGGACGGCCGTGCCGTTCGCGCTGCTCGCCGCGTTCACGTCCACGCACTTGCCGGCGAGTCCGGTGATCTGGCCGGTGGCGCCGCCGGGCGGCGGGGTCGTGCCGCCGCCGCTGTTGATGCCGTTGAAGATGGAGCTGAACTGGTAGGCGCTCTGCGAGGTGCCGCTGCAGTTGTTCGACGGGTCGTTGGTGCTGCCGCCGCACTGGCGGTCGCGGCCGAGTGCCCAGAAGGACAGCTCCTGGATGCCGTTGGCCTTGGCGAAGTTGAGAACGGCGTTGGCGTTGGCGGTGGTGAAGGTCTCCGAGGCGCTGTCGTTCTTCCCGAGCATCGGGGTGTTGCCCTCCATCGCCCACAGCTGCGCGGAGGACTTGTCGGTCCAGATCGAACCGAGCTGGCCGTGCAGGGCGTTGGCGGCGTCGATGGCGGCCTGGCCCATGTCGGACACCGCGCGGCCGTAGTCCATCGTCATGGGGTTGACGAGGCTGACGTTCACGCCCTGCGCCTTGGCGTCGCGGAGCAGGTTGAGCTGGGCGCCCGGCAGGCCGGAGGTGTCGGTGCCGAGGGTGTACTGGACCTGGAGGTTCTTGCCCGAGGCGGCGTACTCCTGCTGGAGCTGGGCGAGGGCCTGGTCACGGCGGGTGTTGGCCGCGGTGTTCGACTCCTGGCCGGACTCGATGTCGAAGTCGACGCGGGTGAGGTTGAGCGCGTCGATGACCTTCTTGTACTGGGCCTTCACGGCGGCGACCGAATTGCAGGCGACCGCCTCCTCGGTGCCGGACGCGCCGCCGAAGGAGACCATGACGTCGCCGCCCGCGGCGCGCACCGCGTTCACGGCCGAGGTCCAGGAGCCGTCGGTGACGTCGGTCGAGCCGTTGAACTTGGCGTTGCAGCCGCCCGCGTCGATGACGAAGGCGAGCGTGAAGTACTTCGTCCCGTTGGCGCTCAGCGCGCTGGTCATCGCCGAGGGTGAGTTCCAGGTCTCGGCGTAGGGCGCCGAGAAGTGGGCCGGGAAGCCGGGCCCCGCGTTGGCGGCGGCGTTGGCGGCGCCTCCCGACGCCATGACGGCGGTGCCGGCCAGGGCAAGTACCGCCGGGGCTACGGCGAGGGATCTCTTGAGGGTACGCAGCACGGGGACACTCCTGTCATGCGCGCTTCAAGCGCGAGTGAGGGTGGGAACAGGCAGGTGCTGAACAAGGAGCGGGGAGCGGGAGAACAGGCAGAACGGGGGACGGTGCGCGGTCATGTGGCGGAACGTTGCCCTGCCATGTGAACGGACTGTCACTGAGAGCAGTAAAGGACTAGACCAGGACCGGGGTCAATCCCCTGGATTCATGAAACGAAGGAAAAACTTCGCGCCTTCTTCGCTCGCGGTCACTTCCCGACGACGGCCAGAGCGCCCCACAGGGCGAGCGTCGAGGCGAGCAGCGTCGCCGGGACGGTGAGCAGACCGAGCCGGGTGAAGTGGCCGAGCGTGGGCTCCGTGTCGTGCTCGTTCAGGATGCGCCGCCACAGGAGGGTCGCGAGCGAGCCCACATAGGTCAGATTGGGCCCGAGGTTGACGCCGATCAGCGCGGCGAGCACGGGTCCCGGCCCCGCGGGCGCCACCACCGGCAGCAGCGCGAGGACCGCGGGCAGGTTGTTGATGACGTTCGAGAGGGCGGCGGCGACACCGGCCACCGCGAGCAGCGAGCCGAGGGACGTACCGCCCGGCAGGATGGCGGCGATCCCGCTGCCGAGTCCGTTGTCGACGACGGCCTTCACGACGACGCCGAGCGCCAGCACGAACAGGCAGAACAGCGGCGACGCCCACATCACCAGCCGCACCACGGTGACGCGGGGAGGATCACGGCGCACCGCCCGCGCGTCCGGCGGCGCGCCGCCGGCACCCGGCCCCGCCTCCGCACGCCGTCCGCGCAGCAGCGCCCGTACGGCGAGGATCAGGGCGCCCCCGAGCGCCGCCCACACCGGCGCCACCCCGACCAGCGAGGTGGCGACGAACCCGGCGAGGGTCAGGCACAGCACGACGGTGGTGAACAGGGGCAGCGGTCTGCGCTCACCGGAACGCGGCGGATGGCCGCCCGCCGCGAGGTCGGCGGCGAACCAGCGGCGGAAGATCCCGTACTCGACGGCGATCGCCGCGAGCCAGGGCAGCACCATCAGCTCCGCGAACCGGGTGAAGGACAGGTCGCTCGCGGACAGCGCGAGCAGATTGGTCAGGTTGGAGACCGGCAGCAGCAGCGATGCCGAGTTGGCCAGATGCGCCGAGGCGTACACATGCGGTCTCGCGCGCGCCCCGACCCGCGCCGTCGTCGCGAAGACGACCGGCGTGAGCAGGACGACGGTGGCGTCCAGGCTGAGGACGGCCGTCGTCAGCGCCGCCACCACGAAGACGCCTCCGAGCAGCCGCCCGGGCCTGCCCCCGCACAGCCGGGCGACCCCGTCGCGCGCCGCCGCGCACAGGCCGGCGGCGGGGCCCCGGGGGGGCCCCCCCCGCCCGCCGGCCCCCCCCCCCCCCCCCCGCCCCCCCGCGCGGGGGGGGGGGCCCCCCGCCCCCCGCGCCCCCGCGCCCCGCCCCCCCC
>NZ_JAIUKE010000308.1:0-433 GCF_020176795.1 Streptomyces sp. 8L | reverse complement strand
GCTCGGAGGCGTCTTCGTGGTGGCGGCGCACAGTTCGGACAGCACGAGCACGACGGCCAAGAACGCCACCACCGGCAGCAGCTCGCGGATCTGCTGCCACGCCTCCCCCGGCGACACGGCGCCGAGCCCGATCAGCAGGCCCGCGGCGGGCACGGCGGCCACGGCCTCCGGCAGCCTTCCCCGCCACGGCCTGATCACGGCGAAGGCGAGCACACCCAGCAGCAGCGCGATGGAGACGATCTCGGCGGTGACGGTGTTCAGCGCGGGCTCCAGGGACGGCGGAAACGGCGGGGGCCGCTCCGCTCGGCGGGGACTCGTGGACCGGTGGCACGGCCGGGGGGGGGGGGGGGGGGGGGGGGGGGGGGGGGGGGGGGGGGGGCCCCCCGCCGCCCCCCCCCCCGCCGCCCCCCCCCCGCCCCCCCCCCCCCGCGCG
>NZ_JAIUKE010000307.1 GCF_020176795.1 Streptomyces sp. 8L | reverse complement strand
GGGGGCCCCCGCCCCCCGGCGGCGGGGGGGCCCCCCCGCGGGGGGGGCGGGGGGGGGGGGGCGGCGCGGCGCGGGCGGCGGCCGGGCACGTGCCCGGCCCCCCCCCCCCACGAGCTCGTACTCCTGCGTGCGTACCGCCGCACGCGCGCGTGCGTACTGCCCCCTGCGCACTGCCACGCACGTACAACGTGCTCGTACTACCACATGCGTACTACTGGACTCGTCCTACGGAACCCGTGGTGCCCGGCTCGGTGTCCGGCTCTTCCTTCCCGGTGCACACTCCGCCGGGCCGGGCTGCCGGGCCGGGTGCCGGACCCGTCCGGGTGGCGAGGTCCGACCGGTCAGGCCTCGACACCCAGCTTCTCCAGGATCAGCTCGCGCGCGCGGGCCGCGTCCGCCTGGCCGCGCGTCGCCTTCATCACGGCGCCGACGAGCGCGCCGACCGCGGCGGTCTTGCCGCCCCTGATCTTCTCCACGACGCCCGCGTTGCCCGCGATGGCCTCGTCCACGGCCGAGCCGAGCGCGCCGTCGTCGGAGACGACCTTCAGGCCGCGCTTCTCGACCACCGCGTCCGGGTCGCCCTCGCCGGCGAGCACGCCGTCGATGACCTGCCGGGCCAGCTTGTCGTTGAGGTCGCCGGCCGCGACGAGTTCGGTGACGCGGGCGACCTGCGCGGGCGTGATCGGCAGCTCGTCCAGCGCGCGGCCGGTCTCGTTGGCGTTGCGCGCCAGCTCGCCCATCCACCACTTGCGGGCCTGGTCGGCGGGGGCTCCTGCGTCGATCGTGGCGACGATCGGGTCGATGGCGCCCGCGTTGAGGATGGACTGCATGTCGTGCTCGGACACCCCCCACTCCTCGCGCAGCCGGTTGCGCCGTACGCGCGGCAGCTCGGGCAGCGACGAGCGGATCTCCTCGACCCACTCGCGGGACGGGGCGACCGGCACCAGGTCGGGCTCGGGGAAGTACCGGTAGTCCTCGGCCTCCTCCTTGATCCGGCCCGAGGTGGTGGAGCCGTCCTCCTCGTGGAAGTGGCGGGTCTCCTGGAGGATCGTGCCGCCGGACGAGAGCACCGCGGCGTGCCGCTGGATCTCGAAGCGGGCGGCGCGCTCGACACTGCGCAGCGAGTTGACGTTCTTCGTCTCGGAGCGCGTGCCGAACTTCTCCCGGCCGCGGGGCCGCAGCGACAGGTTCACGTCGCAGCGCATCTGGCCCATCTCCATGCGGGCCTCGGACACGCCGAGCGTCTTGATGAGCTCGCGCAGCTCCGCCACGTAGGCGCGCGCGACCTCGGGGGCCCGCTCGCCCGCGCCCTCGATGGGCTTGGTGACGATCTCGATCAGCGGGATGCCGGCCCGGTTGTAGTCGAGCAGCGAGTGCGAGGCACCGTGGATGCGGCCCGTCGCGCCGCCGATGTGGGTCGACTTGCCGGTGTCCTCCTCCATGTGGGCGCGCTCGATCTCCACACGGAAGGTCTCGCCGTCCTCCAGCTGGACGTCCAGGTAGCCGTTGAAGGCGATGGGCTCGTCGTACTGGGAGGTCTGGAAGTTCTTCGGCATGTCCGGGTAGAAGTAGTTCTTCCGGGCGAAGCGGCACCACTCGGCGATCTCGCAGTTCAGCGCGAGGCCGATCCTGATCGCGGACTCCACGCCGACCGCGTTGACCACGGGCAGCGCCCCCGGCAGGCCGAGGCAGGTCGGGCAGGTCTGCGCGTTGGCGGGCGCCCCCAGCTCGGTGGAGCAGCCGCAGAACATCTTGGTCTTCGTACCGAGCTCGACGTGGACCTCAAGGCCCATGACGGGGTCGTAGGTCGCGAGGGCGTCCTCGTACGACACCAGGTCAATGACGGTCACAGCTACTACTTCTTCCTCTTCAAGTGCTTCATCGGTGCCGGTCAGTGCTTCATCGGTGCCGGCCGGCCGGCGCCGGCGGGGGGGGGGGGGGCGCCCCCGCGGGGCCCCCCCCCCCGCCGGGGCCCCCCGGGGCGGGCACCGTGCGGGAGCGCACGCGGGGCCGGGGGCCGGCTTCGGCGGACGGCCCGGAGCCGTGGGTCCCGGTACGGACGATCACGTGGCACTCCCTTCGGATGGTGGGGCCGGGGGGGGGGGGGGGGGGGGCCCCCCCCCCCCCCCCCCCCCCCCCCCCCCCCCCCCCCCCCCCCGCCGTACCGGATCTACCTGCGGGCGCTGGCGTCCGGCGCGTTCGAGGAGACGTCCGTCACGCGCTCGCTGCGCGTACTACGGCGTATCGGACACGGCATCTGACGGCCGCCGTGCGCCCCACTACCATCGCGCGGGTGCCTCACCACCAGAACCCGCGCCCCCAGCGGTCCGGCTCCGGTCGGCCGCGCCCACCGGCCCGCCCCGGGGGCCCGCACCCGTCCGCCGCGGCCCGCCGGTGGCGGGCTGCGGGTCCCGCGCTCGCGCTCGCGGCCCTCGCGACCTGCGCGCTCACCGGGTGCCAGGGCTCCGGCTCGTCCGCTGCCGCCGCCGGTACGGGCCGCACCACCGCCCCGGCGCCCGGACACGCGTCGGCGTCGCCGGGCGCCCCGGCAGCCAGCGCGAGTGGCGGCGCGTCAAAGCCGCTCGCGGGCAGGGTCGTCGCCGTGGACCCCGGGCACAACCCGCACAACCACCAGCACACCGCCGAGATCAACAAGCAGGTGAAGGTGGGCAACGGCAGCAAGGAGTGCGACACCACCGGCACGTCGACGGACTCCGGCTACTCGGAGGCCGACTTCAACCTCGACGTGGCGCACCGGCTGCGGGCGCTGCTCACGGCGCAGGGCGCCAAGGTCGTCCTGACCTACGACGGCGACCGGCCGTGGGGCCCGTGCGTCACGGAGCGCGCCGAGGCGGGCAACAGGGCGAAGGCCGACGTGGCGCTGTCGATCCACGCGGACGGCGCCCCCGTCGGCAGGCGCGGCTTCCACGTCATCCTGCCGGGGCGGGTGGACGAGGGCGGTGCGGACAACGCGAAGATCGTGGCGCCGTCGCGGCGGCTGGGCACGGACCTGCGGGACGCGTTCCAGCGGGTCACCGGCAGCGCGCGCTCCAACTACATAGGGCGGGGCACCGGGTTGGACACCAGGACCGACCTGGGCGGGCTCAACCTGTCGACCGTTCCCAAGGTCTTCATCGAGTGCGGCAACATGCGGGACCCGAAGGACGCCGCGCTGCTGACCAGCGCGAAGTGGCGTCAGAAGGCCGCGCAGGGCATCACCGAGGGCATCGACAGGTACCTGGAGTAGATTCCGGCGGGCGGACGCGGCAGCCGTTCGGGCGATACATTCGTGGTCACGCTCGGGGTGCCTTCCCCGCCCGCCCCCGAAGAGACGACTGACGAAGGACTTTTACGTGAACATCCGCTCTCTCATGCGAGGCGACGGCGTGGTGATCGGGGCAGCGCTGTTGCTGTTCATCGCGTCGTTCCTCGACGTGGTCACGGCCGGTGGTTTCGGGTCGAACGCGTGGGACAACCTCGGGCTCGCGATGAGCATGTACCTGGGCGGTGTCATCGGTGCGGCGCTGATCGTGGTGTCCCGCTCGTCGGCGCAGCCCCGCACGATCCTCGGGCTCGACCTCCGGCAGTTCGGCATCGCCTTCACCGTCTTCGCCGCGTGGACCGCGCTGTGGACGATCATCGACTTCGACGGCGGCGCCGGCGTCAGCCGCGGCGCGGGCCTCGTGCTCGGTTTCATCGCCACGCTGGTCCTGGTGTTCGGTGCGGTCGGCACACCGCTGCTGCCGGCTCTCCAGGGCCCGCTCGTCCCCGCCCCGAAGCCCCAGGCCCAGCAGTACGGGCCGGTCGGCGCGGGCTACGGGTACCCGGGCGGCGGGCAGGCGCCCTACGGCGCGCAGGGGCCCGCGTACGGCACGCCCGCGCCCGGCACCCCGGCGCCGGAGTTCGCGGCGTTCTGGTTCGCTGTGCCGGTCGCCCGGCCGCTGTACGGGGAGGACGGCTCGCCGTCGCCCATCGCCGAACTCGCCCCCGGCACCTGGTACCTGGCGGTCGAGCAGCGGGGCGCCGGCCTCGTGGCGCAGACGCAGGACGGCCGCAGGGGCGTCCTGCAGGACACCACGGGCATCCAGCGCGGCTGAACCGTCGGCCTCAACGACCGGGTGAGGGCCCTTGCCGGCAGGCGGGGGCCCTGACTCATGTCCCGCGCCCCGGGTCGGCGGGCCCGGCGCGAGGCGTCTCCCGGGCCTCCGGTGTCTCCGGTGCCTCCCGTGCCTCCCGTGCCTCCCGTGCCTCCCGTGCCTCCGGTGCCTCCGGTCAGTCGAACCTGGCGGTGTCCAGCCAGAAGTCCAGCAGCGGGCGGTCACCGATGACCACGAACTCCGGTCCCTGAACGGGCAGTCGGCGCACCGACGCCAGCAGCAGCGCGGTGAGCGGAGCGCGTACGGCCGTGTCCGCCCTCTCGTGGGCGCGGCGCCACCGGAAGTCCTGCCCGCCGATCTCGATCAGCCACTCGGCGTCCGCCACGTCCGTGGCGTGCAGGTGGAGTGTGCCGCCCACCCCGGCGGGCGGTCTCGGGGCGCCTTCGGCGGCCACCGCGAACTCCACGATTCGCAGCCACTCGTCGAGCGCGTCGGCGGCGACCGCGGGATCGAGCCGGTACCCGTACGCGCCCGGCGGGGCGTCCCCGACGCGCTGCGAGGACACGGCGTCCGCCCGGTGGACCGCCACCTCGTGGCACATGCGCCGCGCCCAGAACCCGGTGGTCGCCTCCCACGCCCAGCTCCAGACCGGCACGTCGGGGCCCGCCTCGCGCAGCGCGCCCGCGACCAGGCGCGCGCTCCGGGCCAGCCAGGCGGTCAGCTCGCGCGGGTCTTCGGGGCCCTGGGCGCCGGGCACGTCATGCACGGACACGTCCTCCCGCGCGCGCTCTTCCACGATGTGCCGGACCCAGCACAGCACCTCCCCCACATGCCGCACGAGTTGCCCGGCGTCCCAGTCGGGGCAGGTCGGCACACGACGCCCGAGCGCGCTGGGCCCTGCGCCGTCGAGCAGCGCGCACAGCGCGTCCGCCTGACCGATGATCTCGTCGCAGTAGCGTCCGTGGGACAGAAGAGTCATACGCGACCCTAACCCGGCCGCCGTTGGGCCTCTGCCGTGCCGCGGGGCTCCCACCGCCGCTCAGCGCGGGCTGCCGCCCGGTGCTCCGCTCGTGCCGTCGGTGTCCGGCCGGGTCGCCGCGCCGCTCCTGCCGCCGCCGGTGTCCTCCCCGGCCTCCCGTCCGGTCCCCGTGTCCGGTGTTCCGGGCGGTGCGCCCGCGAGTACGGGCGCGTCCGGGGCGGCGGACAGCGCCCGGCCGATCCGGGCCGGTACGTCGAAACCGATGATGAGCGCGACCACCACGGTCAGCACCCCGGCGAGCAGGGCGAGCGCCTTCCCGAGGCCGATGCTCGTGGCGATCGACGCGCCCGCGAGCGGGGCCACCGCGCCGCCGAGCGCGCCGACGTTGTACGAGAAGCCGAGTCCGGCCGCCCGTACGCGGGTCGGGAAGTGGTCGGCGATGTACTTCGGCAGCAGGCCCGAGATGCCCTGGCTGGTGGCCTGCATCGCGAACAGCAGGACCCACAGCAGGATCACACTGCTCCCCCGGCCCAGCGCGAACACCGGGAAGAGGAACACCAGCGAGAGGACCAGCCCGCAGACGTAGGCGCGCCGGGTGCCGAGCCGGTCGCCCACCAGGCCTGCCAGGCAGGAGCCGACCGCGTAGCCGAGGCCGGCCCAGGTCAGTGCATTGGACACCTGCCCCGCGTCGTATCCGAGGTCGGTCTTGAGGTAGGTGGGCAGCAGCGAGGCGATCGGCCAGGAGTACAGGAACGCGCAGAACGTGGCGGCCATGACCGCGACCATCACCGGCCAGAGCCGTCCCGCGATCTGGACACTGAACGCGACGAACGCGAGGACGGCGAGCGCGCTGAGCCAGGGGCCCGCGCCGCCGGCGTTCTCGCTGAACAGCACGACGAGCACCGCCGCGAGCGCCGCGGCGAGCAGGGCGTTCCACGGCCGCCGCCGGGGCGCGAGCAGCACCGACGAGGTGGTGGCGACGTCCGGCCGGTCCCCGACCTCGCGCTGCCACTCCTCGGCCTCGGGCAGCGAGCGGCGGAGGTAGAGGCTGAGCAGGACCGGCACGATGCCCAGGTAGAACAGCCAGCGCCAGCCCGCCTCCGGCACGATCACCCGGTACGCCTGCGCGGCGACGATGCCGCCGACGGGGTACGCGGAGAGCAGGTAGCCGGTCGCGCGGTTGCGCATCGACGCGGGCCAGGACTCCATCACGTACGTCGCGCTCGACCCGTACTCCCCCGCCATGCCGAGACCGACGACGGCCCGGAAGGCGAACAGCGACCAGTAGCCCCAGGCGAAGCCGCACAACGCGCTGCCGACGGAGAACGCGACGATGGCGATGATCATCGCGGGCTTGCGGCCGAACCGGTCGCCGACGGCGCCCAGTACGAGGCCGCCGAGCCAACGGGACACGAAGGCCGCCGAGACCAGTGTGGACGCCTTCGCGAGATCCAGGTGGAAGCTCTGCGCGACCTCGGTGAGTACCAGGGTGATCAGGACGAAGTCGAGCCCGTCCAGCAGATAGCCCAGCCACGCGGCGAAGAACGCCCTGCGCTGCGCTCCGGTGAGCCCGCGGAACGACGGCGGGTGGGCGGGGGCGGCTGACGGCGTCGTCGCCACGGCGGAACCTCCCGGGAGCCGTGAGACATAGGATGTCCCATGTCCTGGCCCTGCAAGTTAACCCCGACGCGGCACGGGTGCAAGCGTGTGCGCGAAAGGCGCAGGTGAGGGGGTGGTCCGGATGCCGTGGCAGCCGGGCACGGACCAGGAGGCCCGGCCCGGCGGCGGGCAGGGACGGTGTGTGTGCCGCCCGGCGTCAGAGGCGGCGGAGCCGGTTGGCGAGCCCGTGGCCCACGAACAGGTAGACCACGGCCGCCAGGCCGTAGCCCGCCACGACCCGGGCCCATGCGTCATGGAAGGTGAACAGGTCGTAGGACCAGCCGGCGAGCCAACGTGCCGCGTTCTGGATGAAGTTCACCAGATCGTTGGCCCGGTTGGCGTTCAGCAGGTACATGAGGACCCACAGACCCAGGATGAGGGCCATGATGTCGGCGACGACAATGATGATCGTCGCCGCGGAACGGTTCCCACTGCGCGAATGTGTGGCCATGACAGGCGTGTTGCCTCTTGTGAGCCTGTGAAACCGGGCAGTTGGGGATCGCCTGCGCCAGGGTCCCCGGCCGCGGCAGGGCCGCCTCGCGCGCCCTGCCCGCGAGGGCCGCACCACACCCGGCGACCGCGGTGGCCCCGGCGATCGCTCCCCACTGCGGCAGCCGCACTCGCATCAGGGAACGCGCCCCGCCGCGGCGGCCGTTCTAACCGCAGCAGTCCGGTTCGATTCCGCGTGGCAGCCGCTCGCCGCCGAAGACCGCGGTGGTCGCCTCGTCGCCACCGAGCGCGGCGACCGCGAGCAGCAGCGACGCCGCGGTCCATGTGGTGCGTTCGCGCGGCCAGAAGGCCTTGTCGCCCTCGAAGACGTACCCCGTCCAGTACATGCCGTCGGTGTCCCGCAGATGGCGGACGGACCTGAGGATGTCGAGCGCGCGCCCGGACTCGCCCATCACCCAGAGGGCGAGGGCGAGTTCGCAGCTCTCACCGCCGGTGACCCAGGGGTTGGGCACCACACACCGCACGCCGAGGCCGGGTACGACGAAGGTGTCCCAGCCCTCCTCGATACGGGACTTGGCGTCGGCTCCGGTCAACGCGCCGCCGAGGACGGGGTAGTACCAGTCCATCGAGTACCGGCTCTTGTCGAGGAACCTCTCGGGGTGGGCGCGGACCGCGTGGCCGAGCGCGCCCGCGGCCAGTTCCCACCCGGGCTGCGGCTCCTCGCGCTCCGCCGCGAGGGCGAGCGCGCACCGCAGCGCGTGGTACACCGAAGAACACCCGGTCAGCAGCGCGTCGTTGACGGGCGTGCCGTCCGCCTCCCGCTTCCAGCCGATCTGCCCGCCGGGCCGCGCCAGCCGCAGGACGTACTCGATCGCGGAGCGCACGACGGGCCACATCGCGTCGAGGAACGTGTCGTCACCCGTGGCCAGGTAGTGGTGCCAGACGCCGACGGCGGGATACGCGCAGAAGTTGGTCTCGCGGTGCTTCTCGCAAGGGAGCTGGCCGCTCTCCCCGTCCTGGTAGGCCGCGTACCAGGAGCCGTCGTCGTTCTGGTGGGCGGCGAGCCAGGCGTACGCCAGGGCGGCCGCCTCGTGCTCGCCCGCCGCGTCGAGCGCCATGGCGGCCTCCACATGGTCCCAGGGGTCCAGGTGGTGGCCGCGGAACCAGGGGATCGCGCCGTCGGGGCGCTGCACCGCGAGGATGCCCGCCACGGTGCGTATCGCCTGATCCTCCGTCAGTATCCCGGGCAGCACGAGGTGTTCACTGCGTCCGGGCTCGGCGCTCGACAGGGTCACCGGGTCACTCCACGCCCGCGGCGGGACGGGGCTTGGTCGCGTACGCCACGAAGCTCTTTCCGATCACGGGGTTGAGGAGCCGCTCGGCCGCTGTGGTGGCGAAGGGCTTCTTCATGATGTCCCAGACGAGCAGCTTGTGGTAGGCGCGCACCGGGAGCGCCTTGTCGTTGTCGACGCCCATGGCGCACTTGAGCCACCAGTAGGGCGCGTGCAGGGCGTGCGCGTGGTGGCTGCCGTACGGCTTGAGGCCGGCCTCCCTGATACGGCCGAGGAGTTCGTCGGCCTTGTAGATGCGGATGTGGCCGCCCTCGACCTCGTGGTAGGCGTCGGACAGCGCCCAGCACACCTTCTCGGGGCCGTAGCGGGGCACCGTGACGGCGATCCGGCCGCCGGGGCGCAGGACCCGCACCATCTCGGCGAGCACGCCCTTGTCGTCGTGGATGTGCTCCATCACCTCGGAGATGATGACGACGTCGAACGACTCGTCGGGGAAGGGGAGGTTGAGCGCGTCGCCCTCCATGGCGGTGGCGCTCGCGCCCTCGGGCGCCTCCCCCGCCTCGCGCATGGCGGCGAACCAGCGGGCGACCTCGCGGATCTCCTCGCCGTTGCGGTCGAGGGCGACGACGCGGGCTCCGCGCCGGTAGCACTCGAAGGCGTGCCGGCCCGCGCCGCAGCCCAGGTCGAGCACGCGGTCGCCCGCGGCGAGCGGGAAGCGGGTGAAGTCCACGGTCAGCACGGGGGCCTGCTTTCGCGGTCGGAGGCGGTTCGGTGTGATGCGACGGTGCGGTGTGACGGGGTGCCGCGGGGTCTTGCGGCTGGTTCAGGGCGGTGCGGTCGATACGGCTGTTCAGGGTGGTGCGGTGAGATTCGGCTTGTTCACGGTGGTGCTGTCGGTGCGGTACGGCTGGTTCAGGGTGGTGCGGTGAGACTCGGCTGGTTCAGGGTCGTGCGGTGGGATACGGCTGGTCCGGTGCGCTCGCGGCGATGCGGCTAGCCGACGGGGGTACGGGGGCGCCGTCCGTCCCGCTCGATCGCCTCGCGGTACAGCTCCACGGTGCCCTCGGCGGCTCTCGCCCAGGTGAACCGGGCGAGGACACGGGCGCGGCCGGCCGCGCCGAGTCTGGCCCGCAGGTCCGGGTCGCCGAGCAGTCTGCCGAGCGCGGCGGCGAGGGCGCCGGAGTCGCCCGGCGGCACGGCGAGGCAGGTCTCCCCGTCCGCGCCCGCGACCTCGGGGATCGCGCCGCCGGTGGTGGCGACGAGCGGGGTGCCGGTGGCCATGGCCTCGGCGGCGGGCAGCGAGAACCCCTCGTACAGCGAGGGGACGCAGGCGATCTGGGCGCCGCGCACCAGGTCGACCAGTTCGGCGTCCGAGATGCCCTTGACGAACTCGACGGCGTCCGCGAGGCCGTAGCGGGCGATGGCCCGTGCCACCGGCCCGTCGTCGGCGCGCTTTCCGACGACGACGAGGTGCGCGGCCGGGTTCTCGGTGCGCACCTTGGCGAGCGCCTCCACCAGATGGACGAGTCCCTTGAGCGGCACGTCGGCGCTTGAGGTGGTGACGATGCGGCCCAGCACCTCGGGCACGGCGGGGTCGGGCGAGAACAGCCCGGTGTCCGCGCCGATGTGGACGACGTGGATACGGCGGGCGGGCACGCGCAGGTCCTCGGCTATCTCCCGCTTCGAGGAGCCGGAGACCGTCACGACGGACGGAAGCCGGCGCGCCACCCGCTTCTGCATGCGGGTGAAGCCGTACCAGCGGCGCACGGAGAACCGTTTGCGCCAGTCGGGCGCGGCGTCGAGGTCGAGCCGCCGGTCGACGGTGATGGGGTGGTGGATCGTGGTGACGAGCGGCGCGCCGAGGTCGCCCAGCAGGCCGTAGCCGAGGGTCTGGTTGTCGTGCACGACGTCGAACTGCCCGGCGCGGGCGGCGAGATGGCGGCGGGCGCGCAGCGAGAAGGTGAGCGGCTCGGGGAAGCCGCCCGTCCACATGGTGGCGACTTCGAGGGCGTCGACCCAGTCGCGGTACTCGCCGGGCCCGGGCGTGCGGAACGGGTCGGGCTGCCGGTAGAGGTCGAGGCTCGGCAGTTCGGTGAGCGTCACGCCGTCGGCCTCGTCCAGTACGGGGTAGGGCTGGGCGCCGATGACCTCCACCCGGTGGCCGAGCCGGGCGAGTTCGCGGGAGAGGTGGCGGACGTAGACACCCTGGCCGCCGCAGAACGGATTCCCCTTGTAGCTGAGCAGTGCGATACGCAGGGGGCCCTCGGGGTCGCCGGGCCGGAGGCCGCCCGGCTGCTCCGCGGACGCCGCGGGGGAGCCGGGCACGCGCGCCGGCGCGGGCGGCCCGGACGAATCCGGCGAGGCAGGGGACTCCGTGGCTCCAGCGGTCACTCCCGCACCCTTCCCACCCGGCTCTTTGTCGACTTAACGTGCCGACGGAGCGTAACCGGCCGCGGCGAGCACGGACAAGTCACGGCGGGCCGACGACAGCCTCCGAATCTACCGGCTGGTAGCGGGCGGGAAGCCGTCGGATCAGGTGATTCCCGCCACGCGGCCCCGCCCTGCGCTTCCCCCTGCCCCTCCCCCCGCGCCCGGGCCGCGCCCCC
>NZ_JAIUKE010000306.1 GCF_020176795.1 Streptomyces sp. 8L | reverse complement strand
CCCCGGGGGGGGGGCCCCCCGCCCCCCCGCGCGCCGCCCCCCCCCCCCCCCCCCCCCCCCCCCCCCCCCCCCCCCCCCCGTCCGCGGGCGCGCCTGGTCCAGCCCGTTAGCGGGCGTTAACCTGCCTCGTATGGCAACCGTATCCCTCGAAGTGTCCGGCGGCGTCGGTACGATCCGGCTCGACCGCCCCCCGATGAACGCGCTCGACGTCGACGTGCAGGACCGGCTGCGCGACCTCGCCCAGGAGGCGGGGGACCGCGACGATGTACGCGCGGTGATCCTCTACGGCGGCGACAAGGTCTTCGCCGCGGGCGCCGACATCAAGGAGATGCGCGCCATGGACCACGCGGCCATGGCCGTCAGGTCCCGCGCGCTCCAGGAGTCGTTCACCGCGGTGGCCCGCATCCCCAAGCCCGTCGTGGCGGCCGTCACCGGCTACGCCCTCGGCGGCGGCTGCGAACTGACGCTCTGTGCGGACTACCGCATCGCCGCCGACAACGCGAAGCTCGGCCAGCCGGAGATCCTGCTCGGCCTCATCCCGGGCGCGGGCGGCACCCAGCGCCTCGCCCGGCTCATCGGCCCGTCCAGGGCGAAGGACCTCATCTTCACGGGCCGTCAGGTCAGGGCCGACGAGGCGCTCGCCATCGGGCTCGTCGACCGGGTGGTGCCCGCGGGCAGTGTCTACAGCGAGGCGCAGCAGTGGGCGGAGCGGCTGGCGAAGGGGCCGGCGCTCGCGCTGCGCGCGGCGAAGGAGGCCGTGGACGCGGGTCTCGAGACCGACCTGGAGACCGGCCTGACGATCGAACGCACCTGGTTCGCCGGCCTGTTCGCGACGGAGGACCGGGAGCGCGGCATGCGGTCGTTCGTGGAGGACGGCCCCGGCAAGGCGCAGTTCCTCTGACGGGTCGCGCGGGGGCTCGTGCGGGTGCCGGGGCAGGCGCCGTACGGGCCCCCGCGTGCGCCTGGCGCATGCTCCGGCGCAGACTCCTTGTGACCCCGGTGGCGCCCCCCGCGGCCCTGTGCGCCGGGGCCGCGTCGAGCCGTACGCCGCCTTAAACGGAACTTAAGGATGGGCGCGTCACCGGGCCGCTCGTCGCCCAAAAACCGGACGTACAAGCAGGTCAGATGGGGCGTCAGAGGGGTCGCTCTGCCGTTGGCATATGCCGATGCAATTGCACGGAATCTTCCGTTCCGGGGGTGGAATCCTTCGGAACGGCCCCGCGACGCCCTCCGGACGGCCATGATGGAGGGCATGGCGGGCCTGGAGGAAGTGCAGCAGTCACGGCGGCTTGGCGGTGCGGTCACCGTCCGGCGGACGCCGGCCGTCGAGGACGGCCAGGCGCTCCGAGCGCTGGAGTTGTACGGCGACCCGACGGAGGCCGAGGTGCGCCTCGCGTCCCTTCCGGAATCCGCGGCGGTCGCCCGGCGCATCACCTACGCGGTGGTGCTGCACCAGTGGTCCCTCTCCCCGGACCTCGCGGAACACGCGGTGCTGCTCGTCTCCGAACTCGTCGGCAACGCCGTCCGCCACACGGGTGCCCGCGTGTTCGGCCTGCGGATGCTGCGGCGCAGGGGCTGGCTCCGCATCGAGGTGCGCGACCCGTCCCGGGGCCTGCCCTGCCTGATGCCGGTGCAGGCGACGGACGTCAGCGGCCGGGGGCTGTTCCTCGTCGACAAACTGGCCGACCGCTGGGGCGTGGACCTGCTGCCGCGCGGCAAGAACACCTGGTTCGAGATGCGGTTGCAGGACCGCTGAGCCGCCCGGCCGAAGCCCGTGGGGCCACGCGCCGACCCGGAGACCCGCCACACCGCCGAACGGGGGAGCGCGAGCCGATAATCTCTCTGCGTCAATGACCCGACGAGAATGGGGCTGAAGCAGTGGCGGACATCGACGAGACGCGCAAGGCGTTCGACCGGTTCGACAAGAACGGCGACGGGTTCATCACCGCGGCCGAGTACAAGAGCCTGATGGCGCAGCTCGGCGACCACCACGTCACCGAGTCCATCGCCCAGACGGTCATCAACGCCCACGACTCCAACGGCGACGGGCTCCTCAGCTTCGAGGAGTTCCTCGCCTCCCGCGGCGACAGCTGATCCTCCGGGCGGCGCGGGCCGCCCCCCCGCCCCCCCCCGGGGGGGGGTTAGCCGGGCGCCCCCCCCCCCCGGCGGGGCCCCCGGGGGGGGGGGGTGGTACGGCGGGGGGGGTCCCGGG
>NZ_JAIUKE010000305.1 GCF_020176795.1 Streptomyces sp. 8L | reverse complement strand
CGCCCCGGGGCCCCCCCCCGCCCCGCCGCCCCGCCCCCCCCCCGCCCCCCCCCCCCCCCCCGGGCGGCGGGCCCCCCCCCGCGCCCGCCCGGGGGGGGGGGGGCCGCCGGCCCCCCCCCCCGCGCTGCGGGCCCGCGGGGGCGCGGAGATGATCGTCCGGTGAGCTTCCCGGGACCCCCAGCACAGGCCGCCGCGCACGACGCGCGCCGCGGCCTCGTCCGTACCGCGGGGCGCGTCGCCGTCGCCACGACCGCGGCCGCGCTGATCGCGCTCCTCGGCGTCGCCGCCGCCACCCGCGGCACGGGCGAACACCCCATCCCCGCCGCGGGAACCACCGCCCTGCTGCACGCGGTGGTCTTCGCCGCCCTCGCCGTCCACATCGGCGAACTCGCGGGTGCCCGCACGGCCGCCCGGCGCCCGGCCGGTCCTGGTCCTGCGACGTCATCCGGCACCGGCGACACGCACCCGGCCGCCCGGCCCGGCAGCGCACCGCGCCCCCGGCCCCGCGCCTTCGCCGCCGCCGCCACGCTCGCCGGGGCCGGCGCCTCGGTCGGCCAGCTCGTCCTGCTCTCCGCCGTCAGCGGCATGGACCTCGCCGCCGTGTACGGGACCGTCGACGGGCGGCTCCTGCTCGTCATGGCGAGCGGCTTCCTGCTCGCCGCCGGATGCGCCGCCCTGGCCCGCCCCGAGTGGGCGCTCGCGCCGCTCGCCGCCGTGATCTGCGCCGAGGCCGCGCGCGCCCGCCCGGAGCAGTTCACCCCCCTCGTCGGCTCGGCCCTCACCGCCGTCCATCTCACCGCGGCCTCGCTGTGGACGGGCGGCCTGCTCCACGTCCTGCGCGTCCTGTGGCTCGCCCGCGGCGACCGTCCGTCCACCAGGGCCGTCCTCGTCCGGTACACCCGCCGCACCGGCTGGCTGCTCGCCGCCCTCGCCGCGACCGGTACGGCCTCCGCGCTCCGCAAGCTCCCCTTCGAGGTGGCGCTCACCAGCGCGTACGGCCGGGTGCTGCTGTTCAAGCTGGCCCTGGCCGGGGCGGCGGGCGCGTGCGCGCTCGGAGTGCGCCGGCGGCTGCGCGGAACGGGCGCGGCGGGCCCCGAGATCCATGCGGAGATCGCCGTCCTGCTCTGTGTCGTCCTCGTCTCCGCCGTCCTGACGGTTGTTCCGGACCCGCACTGGCTCGCTCTCCGGCGCCATTAGCCCGTGTCCGCGAAGTCCCGCCCTCGGGGCGCACGGCGCTACGTCGCGGACACTCCCTAGCACGACTGCGGCGCACATCACATCCTCCTCGCGGGTCTTTGTCCTCGCTTTGCCGTCGCGGGGGAACTGCCAGGTCCCGGGCCACGTCCATAGAGATGTCGGACTTATGACAACGCAAGTGGTGTGAGCGGGAGCTGAGGTATGGGCGTGGGCATAGGCCATCGCAGTAGGGGCGTCGGGATGGCATTGCTGGCCGGCGCGCTGCTGGTGGGGGCGACGGCATGCGGGGGAGGTAAGAGCGACGCCGCCGCGGACGGGAAGGCGAACGCCCCGGCGAGCGCGAAGGCGAGCGTCAAGCCGAGCCCGTCGAAGCCGGCCGGGCCGCCCATGCTGCTCGACACGATCACCCCGCGCGGCGGCACGGTCGGTGTCGCGCAGCCCATCTCGGTCGTCTTCTCCAACCCCGTGGCGGAATCCGCGCGGGCGGACGTGGAGAAGCACCTGAAGGTGACGACGTCGAAGGCGGTCACGGGCGCGTGGCACTGGTTCAGTGACACCCGGGTGGACTTCCGGCCCGAGAACTTCTGGCCGAGCAACACGCATGTCACCATCAACGCGGACATGACGGGCGTGAAGAACGGCAACGGCCGGATCGGCGTGCACGGTTACACCCACTCGTTCACGATCGGCGACGACGTCGAGGCGACGGTCTCGGCGCCGGGCCACTCGATGACGGTCAAGAAGAACGGGACGGTCCTGCGCACGATGCCGATCGACGCGGGCAGCCCGGCCGACCCCTCCTGGGACGGCACGATGGCCGTCATCGACAAGGCCAAGGAGGTCCACATGACCTCGTGCAGCGTCAACATCAGCTGCACGAAGGGCTCGCCGGACTACTACGACCTGACGCTGCCGTGGGACGTCCACCTCACGACGTCCGGTACGTACGTCCACTACTCGACGGGCGACCCCAACCCGGGCCACAGCGTCGGTTCGCACGGCTGCGTGCACCTGTCGCTGGCGAACGCGAAGTGGTTCTACGACCTCGTCAAGCCGGGCGACCCGGTCACCATCACCGGCACGCCGCGCGGCAAGGCCAAGGGCGACAACGGCTACGCCGACTACAACGTGTCCTGGTCGGACTGGCTGAAGGACAGCGGCGCGGGCGCCACGCCCACCACGGTCGCCTGACCACCGCACTCCCTCCACGGCCGGGCCGTGGCCAGGAAGCCCGCGGGGCCCTGGCCGGGGCCCGCCCGGGGGGGGGGGGGCGGGGGGGCGCCCGGCCGGGCCCCCGGGGCCCCCCCCGGGCCCCCGGGCCCCCCCCCCGCGCCCCCCCCCGCCGCCCCCCCCGCGGGGGCGCCGGGGCGGGGCGGGGCCCCCCCGGGGCCCCCCCGGCGGGGGCCCCCCCCCCCCGGGGGCCCGGGGCGGGCCCGGCCCGTGGGCGTTGCCGCAGGCGTCACTCCGGCCGGGCCCCCGTGCCCCAGCCGGTCGCCGCGAGCACCTCCCGGGCGACCTCCGCGACGGACCTGCCGTCCGTCGCCACGCGGACCGTGTCCGCGGGTGCCTCCGCGTCCAGCAGCCGCGCCTTGCGGGCGCTGTTCGCCAGCTCCGCCCGTAGGCCCGAGCCGATCTCCCGGCCCGTAAGACGCGCCCGCGCCGTCTCGTCCGAGGCCGTCAGCAGCACCCGTACGAGCCGGACGCCGTCGCCCATCGCGCGCCGGAACATGCCTTCCTCGCGCGCCAGCACGCTCACGGTGTTCGAGTAGACCAGCCGCCGGTGGCCCAGCGCCGCCGCGTTGCCCCAGACCGCCGCGAGGCCGCGCTCCGTCAGGAGTGAGCGGTGCGGGTCGCCCACCGGCGCCGGATGCACCTGGCCGAGGCAGTCGCCCTCGATCACCGCGTGCGGCACGTCCGCGCCCCGCAGCAGCGCTGACACCTCCCACGCCACGGACGTTTTGCCCACTCCGGCGCGTCCGCCCAGCAGCAGCGCCTCGGGCGCTCCGCCCGCTTCGGGAATCTCCGGCATCCGGTCAGCCTGGCACGGCACGCGCCCGCCCCGGTAGCGGGTTTCCGCTGTCTCAGCGCCCGCGCTCGCGGGCCGCCGCCGCGTCCCCCGGATCGTCCGGCCCCTCCGCACCGCCGCCCGGGCCGCCCGCCTTCCCGGCTTCCCCGGTGGCCCCGGTGGCTCCGGTGTCCTTCGCGGTCCCGGGGTCCCCGTCGTCGTGGGCGGCGTCCGCCTCGGCCGCGGCCTCCTCGGCGCGGGCGCGCCGGCGGCGCCGCAGATGGCGCACGACGAACAGGGCGATCACCACGACGGCCGCCCCCGCCAGGGCCAGCTCGTAGCGTTCGATCTGCGGGTAGATCGTGTCCAGGTGCCGGCCCGCGAAGTAGCCCACCGTGCACCAGGCACCCACCCACAGGATGGCGCCGATGGCGTTGAACAGCAGGAACCGCGACCACGGCATCAGCGTCATCCCGGCGATGATCCCGTTGGCCTGGCGCAGGCCGTCCACGAAGCGGGCCACGGTGACGATCTTGCCGCCGTGCCGCGTGAAGAAGTCCTCCGCCTTGCGTACCCGCTCGCGGGGCAGCAGCACGTACTTGCCGTACCGGTCGACCAGCCGGTGGCCGCCGAAGCGGCCGATCGCGTAGCCGACGTTGTCGCCGAGCGCCGCGGCGACGACGGCGATCACCACGACCGTGATCATGTTGAGCCGGCCCGCCCCCGCGTACACCGCCGACGCGATCAGGATCGTCTCGCCGGGGACGGGGACCCCGAAGTCCTCGACGAACAGCAGACCGCCGACCGCCAGATAGCCCCAGTGGTCCAGGACCGGCGCGATGTCGCCGAGGACACCGGGCAGGTTCGGCGGCGCGTCCGTCATCGGCACGAGGCGCCTCCTTCGCTCGGGTTCCCGCGGCCGCATCGCTCGTGCCCCGGGCCACGCCGTCCCGGGCCCGGCCGGCGGCGGTGGAGACCCGGACGCGACACTACGGAACGTACGGTTTCACACCGTAACGCCTCGGACCGGGCGAAGGCGGTCCGAGGCCACGGACGGACGCCCCGGAGGCGAGTGCCCCGGGGCGCCCGTACGGTGCGGTGTCCCGCTCAGCCGACGGTGAGCGCGGTGTCGTCCACCACGAACGACGTCTGGAGCTTGGACCCCTCCGTCCCGGTGAACCGCAGTGTGACGTTCTGCCCCGCGTACGCGCTCAGGTCCGCGGTGTGCTGCTGGTAGCCGCTCGCCGCGTCCGTGTTGGACCAGCTGCCCACGGTGCCGAGCACCGCCCCCGACGCGCCGAGGACCTGCACCTTCAGGGTGTCGTACGCGGTACCGCCCGTCTCGGCCGTGTCGACGTGCAGCCAGTAGCCGAGCGTCGCGGGGCAGCCCGCGGGCAGCGACACGGACTGGGACAGCGTGTTGGTGGTCGCCGTCCCGTAGCCGTCGAGCCACGCCTTGTACGAGCCGGTGTGCGCCGCCTCGGCCGAGCTGGACGAGATCACCTTGTCGGACGCGGTCCAGCCGGTGCTGCCCGACTCGAAGCCCGGGTTGGCCAGCAGCTGGGCGCTGTCGCAGTCCCCGCCGCCTCCGCCGGGGGGCGTCGTGCCGCCGCCTCCGCCGCTGCCGTCGCCGGAGAGCCAGGCGGTGGCGTTCAGGGCGAGGGCCGCGTTGGTGCCGCCGGTGTCGTTCCACCCGTCGTACAGGGTGTCGCCGGGGTGCCCCGTACCGTCGTCGATCGGTGAGCTGTCGCCCCAGACCGCCACCCTGCCGCTGCCGAAGGTGCTGGTGACGAAGAAGGCGCCCGTGGTACCCGAGGTGTTCGCGCCCGACTTCCAGACGAGGCCCTTGACGTCCGGGTTGTCGCCGGGCTTCAGCGTGAACGTGGTGCCGTCCGCGATGGTGGAGCCGGTGACCTTGCCGAAGGAACCGTTCAGCACCGGGTTCGAGCTGTCGCTGATCGCGCGCGGCGTGCCGGAGCTGATGTCGAGCGCGTCGACGGAGAAGCCGAACGGGTCCGTGTTGTCGACGCCGTTGTTCGTCATCAGGTCGTTGATGACCTCGGGCGAGTCGTAGCCGTCGTTGTTGCGGTCGCTGCCGGTGTGGTCGGAGATCAGGAAGAGCCCGCCGCCGTTCTGGACGAACTTCATGATCGCGGTCTTCTCCGCGGTGGTGAACTTGATGTTCGGCTCCGGCAGGACGAACGTGTCGAAGTTCTTCAGGTCCAGCGCGCCCGACCCGCCGTAGGTGATGGAACTGCCCGACGGCAGGGTGTCGAGCGTGTAGTCGCCGGTCTTCTGGAGCGCCACGCCCCAGGACGAGAGGGCACCGGTCCAGTCCTTCTCGCTGGAAGGCGACGCGTCCTCGCCGAGCGGATCGGGCTGGCTGGTGGAGATGACCCAGTCGGCGTTGCCCGCCGTCTCGGCCTCGGTGTTGTCGAACAGGACGCGGGCCGAGGCCGCGGCGCGGGGCGCGGACGCCGCCGCGCCGGGGGCG
>NZ_JAIUKE010000304.1 GCF_020176795.1 Streptomyces sp. 8L | reverse complement strand
GTCCCGCTCCAGGGCCCCCCGGCGCGCCCCCCGGCGCCGGCCCCCCCCCGGCCGCCGGCGGGGGGTGGTGCGGCCCGTGAGGGGGGCGGCCCCCCCCGCCGGGGGGGGGGGGCGGCGCGGGGGGGGGGGGCGGCGGGGGGGGGGGCTAAGGCCCCCGCGGCGAGCATGCCGAGCTAAGCGGCCGCCGCGGCGGCCGTCAGTCGGAACCTGCGGGATCGGAGCATCTGTCAACCTCCGTGTGGGGCGGGGGAGATGAGACCTGCGGGTGGTGCGGCGGTGCGGTGGTGCGGGCGGCGCGGTCGGGCGCGCGGCCTACGTGCGATTCCCGTTCGGACCCGCGTCCGGGGCGGTGCGGGTCGTACGGGAGTGGTGCGGGGCGTACGAGGTGGTGCGGGATGCACGGTGTGCGGTGCGCGACGTACGGGTGGTGCGGGGCGTACGGCGTCGGTGCGTGACGCACGGCGTGGTGCGGCGGTACGGGCGTGCGGAGACACTCTGCGCGCGTAGACCCGTAAACGGAAGACCGCCCCCTGCGACGGATCGGTGAACGTTCGGCGCATCACGCCCCCTTCCGCGCCCGGCCGGTCCGTACCGGCCGCCCGCACTCCGATACTCCTCGCGGACCGCGCCCGGGCGGAAGGTTTCGGCGCGGAACCACTCCTCCGGGTGGCGAAACGCTCCTGCGCGCCGGTGGGCACGCGGGCGCGGCGGGTGGGGGGGGGGCGGGGCGGGGCGCGCCCCGTACGCGGAGGCCCTCCGCGTGCGGGGCGCCGCGGGCGGCGCCGTCAGCGACGGGTGTAGCGCACCGCCATCAGCATGGTCAGCCCCATCGCGACCAGGGAGCTCACGATGCCGTACACATTGCCGAGGACCGCCCACAGGACCGTCAGCCCGGCCAGAATGACGACCCCGAGGATCGCCGGATTCTCGAACGAGGACTCGGCCGCCTGCCGGCCCAGCCGCCGTCCGGCCCCGAGGGTGCGCGTCATGGCGTTCATACCTCCATCATGCGCCCGCGCGGCGTCCGGTGCGCCGCGGCGGACACCCGTGGACGGCGCGTCACGGGGGAGCGGAGCGAGAGCCGCCTTTACCCTGAGGTGCGACCTGGACATGTCGGACATGCGTCGCATCGTCGAGGCGCCGCAGCCGGCCGCACCGATCGGTACCGGGCGCAGGCCCGGCACGCGCCGCCGCCCACTTCGTGCCCCTCGGAGGCGGTCATTCCTTCCCACCTCTCGACGCCTCCCGCCCGCCGCGGCCTTCCGCTGGCGGGCAGCTATCCCGGCGCCGTCGTCCTCGCCCTGCTGGCGCTGAGCCCCTTCCTCGTCCTCACCACGGCTCTCTCGCTGTTCCAGCCGCTGCTCATGCGGGAGCTGGACGCCAGCCGGTTCCAGCTCAACCTGACCGCGGGGATGGCCAACGCCGGGTACGCGTTCGGCGCGGTCGCCTCCGCCGACCTCATCCAGCGGCTGGCCCGCCGCAGCGTCTACCTCGTCTGCGAATGCGGCTTCGTGGTGAGCTCGGTCATCGCGCTCAGCGCCCAGGGGATCGGCCAGTTCATGGCAGGAGTGATCCTCCAGGGCCTGTTCACCGGGATGCTGCTGGTCGCCGCGCTGCCGCCGCTCGTCCTGACGCACGGCCTCGACCGGCTGCCGACCACCGCCGCCGTCATCAGCCTCGGACTGTTCGGCATGGTGACCACCGGGCCCGTCGTGGGCGGGCTCGTCGGCAGCTACGGCGGCTGGCGCCTGCTCTACACGTCCGTCGCGGTGCTCGCCGCGGTGGGTCTGACCGTCGGCGCCATGACGTTCGAGGGCAACCAGCCGCCGGACCGCAGGGCGCGCTTCGACTGGCTGGCGATCCCGCTGGCGCTCGGGACGACCGTACTGCCGTTCTTCGGGGTCTCGTGGCTGTCCCGCGGCTCCTTCACCGACGCCGGGTTCATCGTGCCCGTCGTGGTGGGCCTGCTGCTCGGTGTCCTCCTGGTGTGGGGGCAGTACCGCAGGGCCGTACCGCTGATGCCGGTGCGCCCCATCAGCAACACGCTTCCCGTCACCGGAACCCTCAACGCCATGGTCGTCGGCGCGTCCTTCACCACGCTGCTGGAGCTGATCGAGGTGTACCTCCAGGAGGTCGTGCACTACTCGCCGGTACGGACCGGACTGCTGATCGCGCCCCAGCTGCTGGGCATCATCATCTCCGCCGTGCTCTTCCGCCGGATCGTGACCACCCGGGGTACGCCCTTCCTGGCGCTCTCCGGCCTCGTCAGCGTCGTGGTGGGCGCCGGCATCCTGCTGGGGCTCTCCCCGTCGAACGCCTCCCCGGTCGTCGCCGTCGCCGCGCTGTTCCTCGGCTACGGCGCGGGCGCGGGCGTGGCCCCCGGGCTGTTCCTCGCCGGCTTCTCGGTCTCGGCGCTCCAGCTGGGCCCGACCTTCGCCCTGGTCGAACTGCTCCGTTCGGAGGCGGCGTTCCTCATCGGGCCGGTACTGCTGCACCTCGCGATGACACGGGACACGCTCGGACACGGATTCCACCTCAGCGTCCTGGTCATTCTGATCCTCACCGTGGTCGTCGGGGCGTTCCTGATCGGGCTGTACCTGCTCGGCGGCGCCCGGCCGACGGCCCCGGACCTCGAAGGCTGGTTCTCCGGCACCTCGACCGGCTACCACTCCCCGGCCCTGCTGTCCCGGCTCAGGAAGACCACGGCCTGACGCCACGCAGCGCCGCACGCCGCATGCCGCGCGCCGGGGGGAACGGGCGTGCAGCGTAACCCTGTCGCATTTACATTTCATGCTAAACAGACAGTTATCGCCCTGTTCCGTCGGAACGCCAGGGCCTGGTGTCTGGAGAAATGTGATGCGTGCTGCCGTGGCAACCGCCGTACGGGAACCTCTGTCACTCGTCGAGCGCGACGTGCCGGAACCGGGCGCGGGGGAGGTGCTCGTCAAAGTCACCGGGTGCGGTGTCTGCTATTCCGACCTGGGCCTTCTCCACGGCCAGTACGGCTTCGCCCGCTTTCCCGTCGTGCCGGGGCACGAGATCAGCGGCGTGGTCGAGGCGCTCGGCGAGGGCGTGACCTGGCCGGAGACCGGGACGGCCGTCGGGGGCCAGTTCCTCTTCGATTCGGACGGCATCTGCGAGTACTGCGTCCGGGGCCGGCAGATCCTGTGCCCGAAGAAGAGGATCACCGGAATCGTGGTGGACGGCGGATACGCCGAATACGTGATCCTCAAGGCCGGTTTCGTGACGCCGCTGCCCAGCGGCATCGACCCGGTGGCCGCCGCGCCGTTGATGTGCGCGGGCATCACCGCGTTCAACGGCCTCCGCCAGGGCGGCGTCGTGCCCGGTTCGCGCGTGGCGGTGATCGGCTCCGGCGGCATCGGGGCACTCGCGATCCGGTACGCCGTGGCGATGGGCGCGCGCGTCGCGGTGGTCGGCCGTTCCCGGCGCGGGGAGGACGCAGCCAGGGCCGCCGGCGCGGAACTCTTCGTCTCCTCCGACGGGCAGGACCCCGGGGAGGCCCTGCGGCGGTGGGACGGCGGCGCGCACGTCATCCTCAACGCGGCCCCCTCGAACGCCGCCGCCGCGGCCACGCTCCCGGGCCTGGCGCCCGACGGCACGCTGGTCATGTGCGGCTACGACGACGGGGCCTTCGCCGCGCCGGTCCCCATGATGGTGCTCAACCGCCTGCACGTCATGGGTTCGCCCTCGGGCTCGCCCGCCGACCTCAGGGACACCCTGGCGTTCTCCGTCCGCCACGGCATCATGCCGGACGTCACGCCCGTGGCACTGGACGAGGTCCCCGGAGTCCTGGACGCGATGGACGCCCACACCTCTCACGGGCGGAGCGTCATCGTCTTCGGATGACCCGGAGCGGAGGGCCCGGCCGCTGCGGGCGGCCCGGCCCGCGGCGCGCCGGTCACGTTCCGCGGTCGTGGGACCTCCCGGTCGCCCCGTCATGAACGGTCCCCGCGCGAGGACTTCGGGACGATCGCCCCTCCGGCGCGGGTGCGGGTCGTGCGGCGGGGGCGAGCGCCGGTCGACGCGGGACGCCCCCGCGCCCGGTTGCCTGCCGGGCCCGGGATGCGGACACTCCTTGACGTGGAGACCGTCGACCTGTTTGGCTATTTGGTATGAAGGTCGGATCAATGCTCACGCGGCGGCGCCACGTCGACTACGGACGTCTCGCCAGCGCCTTCTGCTGTCCCGCCGCTCGCTGAGGGCCCGCTTCCGCCGTTCGGCGAACCCCCTCACCTTCACCTGAGAGACGCGCGTCCCCTTCCCCTGGGCCACCCGCCGCCCTCCCCTTCGACCGCTGTCGATCGCCGCCGATCCCGGCCGAACCCGGCATGCCCACCGGGGGACGGCCCCGCCGCCCGTGCCGCAAGCCCGTCGTGCACTTCATGCCGGGTGTGTCCGTGGCGCGCCTCCGGCGTACGCCCACGACGAATCGAGTCCCCATGGCCACCGTCCTGTCCCTCTCCGGCAGTCCGTCCGCCTCCTCCCGCACCGCGCGACTCCTGCGTCACCTGGACGCCAGGATCATCGAGCGCGGCCACGACGTCGTACCGCTGGACGCGAGGTCGCTCCCGGCCGGCCCGCTGCTGCGCGCCGACACGTCGGCGCCCGACATCGCCCGCGCCATCGAGCTGGTGGAGCGCGCGGACGCCGTCGTCGTCGGCACGCCGATCTACCAGGCCGCGTACTCGGGCCTGTTGAAATCCCTGCTCGACCTCCTGCCGCAGTCGGCGCTCGAAGGCAAGACCGTGCTCCCGATCGCCACGGGCGGGACGGCGAGGCACGTTCTCGCGATCGACTACGCGCTGCGGCCCGTGCTGTCGTCGATGGGCGCGCACCACATCGTCCAGGGCTGGTTCGTACTGGACCGCCACATCACGGTCGACGACCGCGGGGTGCGAGTGGACGCCGTCGCGCAGGAGGGACTGCACAAGGTCGTCGACCGCTTCACGCAGGCACTTGAGGCGCGGCGCGACCTCAGCGCCGTCCGCTGAAACCACACTTCCCGAGTTCTCGCCTGCCCTGGATCGTATAAATGATTTTTTATCTGGGGCAGGGCCCGCAGCCTTCCGTCCGCACCACTGGAGCAACCGTGTCCATACGGGACCGCACGAGCCTCGCTGTGCCCGCGCAGCCGCAGGACTTCCCCGACAGCCCACTGAGCCGGGCCTTCCGGCAGCCCCTCATGCTCGGCGTCTTCCTGCCGTTGCAGACCGGCGGCTGGTCCCAGTCCACCCTGCCGCGCGGCACCGACTGGACCTTCGACTACAACCTCGACCTGACCCGCCGTGCCGAGGACCTCGGCTTCGACATCGCGTTCGGCCTGTCGCAGTGGCTGCCGAAGGGCGGGTTCGGCGGTGCGAGCCGGTACCGGGAGAACTTCCTCGACCCGTTCGTCTCCGCCGTCGCCCTCGCGTCCGCCACCCGGTCGATCCTCCTGCTGGGCACCATCCACGCGCTCTACGGCCCGTGGCACCCCCTGCACGTGGCCAAGTTCCTGGCCACCGCCGACCATGTCTCGGGCGGCAGGTTCGGCGCCAACATCGTGACCGGGTACGCCGACACCGAGCCCGCCATGTTCGGCATGACCCGCCCCGAGCACGACCGCCGTTACGAGATGGCCGACGAATTCGTCTCCGTGGCCAAGGACTTGTGGGCGGGCGAGGACAACCTCACCTTCCACGGCGCGCACTGGTCCCTTGACGAGGCGTACGTCTCACCGCGCCCGGCCTTCGGCCGCCCCGTCCTCGTCTCGGCGAGCGGCTCTCCCGCCGGGTTCGCCTACGCGGGGCGCCATTCGGACATCGTCTTCGTCTCAAGTCCCGCCGGCGAGGACCTGCGCGAGGCGCTGCCCGCGCTGCCCGCGCACGTACGCGCGGTGAAGGAGGCCGCCAGGGCGCAGGGCCGCGAGGTCCGGGTGATCATCAACCCCACCGTGGTGTCTCGGCCCACCAGCGCCGAGGCGCACAGCTACTACCGGGCCATCCAGGACCACGCCGACCTTGAGTCGATCGCCGCGTTCCAGTCCCGGCACGCGGCCGGCGACAGCCGCTCCTGGCTGGAACACACCGCGCGCGGCCGGGCGGTGGGCGGGCACCTGCACATCGTCGGCTCGCCCGAAGAGGTCGCGGACCAGCTCGACCGCCTGCACGCGACCGGTGTCGACGGCGTCCAACTCACCTTCTACGACTACCTCCCCGACCTCGACCACTTCGGCCGCGAGATCCTGCCCCTGCTCGAACAGGCCGGTCTGCGCAAGCCCGTTCCGGCATCGACGGCCACCGCGTCCGCCGACGTGCGGCGCGGCCCCGGGCACACCGGCGACGGCAGGGCCGCGAGCGGAGGCGTGTCATGACGACCACCTCGCTCCCCGCCGTCGACCAGCCCGGGGGAGACCAGCCCGGGGGAGCCGCACTCGGACGGCAGGCGTGGCTCGTCCTCGCCATCACACTGGTCTTCTGGGTGGCCGACGGTTACGACACCTTCGTCCTGATCATCACGGGCAAGCCCGCCCTCCTCGACCTGCTGCCCGCCGGCCAACAGGCCGCCGTGCCCCGCTACATGGGCTACCTCCTCGCCATCACACTCGCCGGCTGGGCCACCGGCGGCATCGTGGGCGGCGTGGTCGGCGACCGCCTCGGCCGCCGCAGGATCATGGTCGCGGGCGTGGCGCTCTACAGCGTGGCGACCGTCCTCGCGGCCACCACCGGCACATGGTGGCTTCTCAGCCTGTCGCGTTTCTTCACGGGCCTGGGCATCGGCGCCGAGTGGGGCGTGGGCACGTCACTGCTCCAGGAGACGTGGCCCGAGCGGTGGCGGACGCGCGGCGCGGGCCTGCTCCAGGCCGGCTTCTCCCTCGGCGGCCTGCTCGTCTCGGCGCTGTGGGTACTGATCGGCTCCACCTGGGGCCTGTCCTGGCGCTGGATGTACGTGTTCGGCGTGGTGCCCCTGCTCGTCATCGCCCTGGTCTACCGGCGTATCCCGGAGTCCGCCCGGTGGGTCACCGGCGGCTCGGTCCGCCGGCAGCGCGAGGGACTGCTGCGGGGGGCGACGGGCCGCAGGTTCCTCGCCGCCCTCGGCGTGTCCGTGGCGATCACGGTGGGCTGGTGGGCCGTGTCGTCGTACCAGCCGACCTTCGTGGGCGGCCTGGTCACCGACCCCCGCAGGACCGCCTTCTACACGGGCTGGGCCGGCGCGCTGTACAACGTGGGGGAGATCGCGGGCTGCATCGCGTTCGGCTTCCTCGCCGAGGCGTGGGGCCGCAGGGCCGTCACCCTGGTCTACCTCGCGGGTTCCTGCGCCATCGTCCCGCTGGTGTTCCTCGGACTGCACCAGGCCGGCCCCGCGACGCTCGCCCAGCTCGCCGCGGGACTCTTCACCGGCGGCCTGTACAGCTGGTACGCCGTGCACACACCGGAGTTGTTCCCGACGCGGGTACGGGCGACCGCGATCAGCGCGGTGTTCTCGGGCGCCCGGTACCTGGCCATGATCGCCTCCGTGGTCTCGGGCTCACTGGCGTCCGCGCTGGGCGGCTTCGACAGGGCCGCCGTGATCTTCACCCCCGTCTACCTGCTCGGCGTCGTCGCGGTGCTCTGCCTTCCCGAGACCCGCGGCAAGGGCCTGCCGGCATGACCGCCTCCCCGGTGCGGGCCGTCCCCGCGGCC
>NZ_JAIUKE010000303.1 GCF_020176795.1 Streptomyces sp. 8L | reverse complement strand
CCGCCCGCCTCGCCGGCCTCTCCAGCCCCCTCGGTCCCTTCGGCCCCCTCCGACTCGTCGGCCTCATCGGCCCCGTCAGCCTCATCGATCTCGTCGATCTCGTCGATCTCGTAGTACAGCGCCGTGCCGTCGTCCGCGATCGCCCGTCCCGGGGTGCCGCGCAGGGTCCCGTACGGGCCCGCCGTGTCGAGGGCGAGGCGCGCCCTGCGGCGCATGCCGCGGCTGACGGTGAGTTTGTCGATGGCGACGCCCGCGGCGGCGCCGGCCGCGATCACGCCTATCGCGGCGCCCGCGAGACCGGCCCGCCGCCAGCTGCCGGTGACCGCGGAGGCCGCCGAGACCGCGGCGGTGGCGGCCCCCGCCGCCTCCTGCGCCGCGCCGCCCTCGCTCACGAGCCGCCGCCTTCCACGGGCCGGGCGGGGGTGCCCGCCTCCGGCGTCGCGTCCTCGTTCAGGAAGACGCGCGGGACCCGGTCGCTGACGCGGGTGACGATCTCGTACGCGATCGTGTCCGCGGCCTCGGCCCAGTCCTCGGCCGTGGGCTCGCCGTCGTCGCCGGGGCCGAACAGGACCGCGCGGCTGCCGGGTTGGACGACGTCGCCGCCGAGATCGACCACGAACTGGTCCATCGCGACCCGCCCTGCCACCCGCCGCCACGGGCCGCTGCCGCCGATCAGCACCGGGCCGCGCCCCGACGCGTGGCGCGGGATGCCGTCCGCGTACCCGAGCGGCACCAGGCCGAGCGTGGTCTCGCCGGCCGTGCGGTACGTGTGCCCGTAGCTGACGCCGTGCCCCTCCGGGACCCGCTTGACCAGCGCGACCGACGCGGACAGCGTCATCACGGGCCGCAGCCCGAAGTCGGCGGCGGTGCCCAGCTCGGGGCTGGGGGCGATGCCGTACGTGGCGATCCCCGCGCGCACGAGATCGAAGTGGGTCTCGGGGAGCGTGAGCGCGGCGGCCGAGTTGGCGATGTGCCGCACCTCGGGCTCGACGCCTTCCTTCTCCGCGTACGCGAGCATCTCGCGGAACACGTCCAACTGCGCGCCGACGGACGGGTGGCCGGGCTCGTCGGCGCAGGCGAAGTGGGACCACAGGCCGGTGATCCGGACCTCGCCAGCGGCCTGGGCGGCGAGCGCGGCACCCACGAGTTCCGGCCAGTCGGCGGGCTGGCAGCCGTTGCGGCCGAGGCCGGTGTCGGCCTTGAGCTGGACACGGGCCGTGCGGCCGGTCGCGCGCGCGGCCTCGGCGACCTCGCGCAGCGCCCACAGGGCGCTGACGCCCATGTCGAGTCCGGCCTCGATCCCGGCGGCCCACGGGTCGCCGGGGGTCCACAGCCAGCACATCAGGGGTCCCTCGTCCCCGGCCGCGCGCAGGGCGAGCGCCTCGTGCGGCGTCGCGGTGCCGAGCCACGCGGCTCCGGCGGCGCGGGCCGCACGGGCGACGGGCACCATGCCGTGCCCGTACGCGTCGGACTTGACGACGGTCATGAGCCGCGCGCCACCGGGGGCGACCCGGGCGCGCAGGGCGCGCACGTTGGCGCGCAGGGCGGCGAGATCGATCTCGGCACGGGCCCTGACGTGCCGTGAGCTCTGGTGGTCAGCGGTCATCGTGCCAAGTGTCTCAGAACAGACCTCGTCGGTCCGCGCGCCGGACCCGACGACCGCCGGGCTGGCGCGATCGGAGCCCGCTCCGGCCCCCGGACGCCCGGCGCCCCTCACCCTTCCCGCGCGCCTCGCTGCTCCGGCGCCGCGTGGCGGTTCACCGAGGCGCCGAGGCCCACGGCCGTCTGGGGGGCGAGCAGGACGATGAGGATGATCAGCGGTACGGTCCAGCCGCCGGTCGCCTGGTGCACCGCGCCGAGCGCCAGCGGCCCCGCGGCGGCCAGCAGATAGCCGAAGCACTGCGCCATGCTGGACAGTTGTGCGGCGTGCCGGGTGTCGGGCGAGCGCAGCACGATGAACAGCATCGCCAGCGAGATGGCCGCGCCCTGGCCGAGGCCGAGCAGGATCATCCACAGGTACGCGCCGCCGACGGGTGCCGTGGCCATGCCGGCGAAGCCTCCCGCCGTGAGGACGGCGCCGATCGTCGCCAGCAGTCCGGGGCGTACACCACGGGCCGCGAGCACCGGGCTGAGGAAGGCGCCCGCGATGCCGAGGAGGCTGGAGAAGGAGAGCATCCAGCCGGCCGTGCCCTGGGCCATGCCCGCGTTGGTGAGCATGGTCGGCAGGTAGGCGGCGGCCGCGTAGTACGAGAGCGACTGGAGGCCCATGTAGCCGGTGACTAGCCAGGCCACCGGGTGGCTCCACAGTCCGCGTACGGGGTGCGCCGCCGCGCCCGCCTGCGCGGCGGAGGCGCGCGTGCGGCGGCGGACCTGCGGGGCCCACACCAGCAGCGCGATCACGGCGAGCAGCCCCCACAGCGCGAGCGTGGGCCGCCAGCCGAGGCCGAGCACGTGCCCGACGGGCACGGTGATGCCCGCGGCCAGGGCCGCGCCGCCGAACAGCGACATCGAGTACAGGCCCGTCATCAGGCCCACGCGGTCGGGGAAGTCCCGCTTGATGACGCCGGGCAGCAGGACGTTCGCGACGGCGATGCCGGCGCCGACGACGACGGTGCCGCCGAGCAGCGCGGCCATCGACGGTATGAGCCGCAGGGCGGTCCCGCAGCAGATCGCCGCCATCGTCAGCAGCAGCACCGGTTCCATGCCGAGCCTGCGGCCGAGGCGCGGCGCGAACGGCGCGAGCAGCCCGAAGCACAGCAGCGGCAGCGTGGTCAGCAGGCCCGCCGTGGTCGCGGACATGCCGGTGGAGGCGCGGATCGTGTCGAGCATGGGCGACGCGGCGACGATCGCGGGTCGCAGGTTCAGCGCGAGGACGATGACGCCGACGCCGAGGAAGATCCCGGCGCGGACGCGCGGCGTCGCGCCACCGGGGCCGCCCGTGTCCACGCCGCCGGCCAGGTCGCTGACGGTGTCCGTGCCCGTGTTCTCTGAGGCAGTGCTCACTCTCGGTTTCCTTCCTCGCGGCCCATGCCGCCGTCGCGCCGGCTGCCCGGCCCTGGACCGGGCAGCGGGTCCGCGGCCTGGAGCGCCCGCAGCGAGCTGACCGACTCCTCGATGTAGCGGGCGACCGCGTCCGTGGCCGCCTCGGCGTCGCCCGCCCCGATCGCGTCGAGCAGGTCCGCGTGCGAGTCGGCCTGCGAGCGCCGCGGGTCCGGCAGCGGCGCGTCCACGATGGACGCGATCGCGCCGCGCAGCCCGTCCGTCAGGTGGCTGTAGAGGTCGGCGAGCATGCCGTTGTGCGCGGCGGCGACCACCGCGTGGTGGAACGCCACGTCGGCCCGTACGAACGCGTCCGTGTCGCCCGAGTCCCAGGCGGCGCTCCGCTCGGCGAGCGCCTTGCGCAGCACCGCCAGGTCCTCGTCCGTACGCCGCGAGGCGGCGAGCCTGGCCGCGTCGCGCTCCAGGCCCGAGCGCACCTCAAGGGCCTCCAGGTGCCCGGCGCGCCGCAGCCGCCTGTGCAGGGCCGCGCCGAGCGCGTCGGAGGCGCGCACGTACGTGCCGTCGCCCTGCCGAGGCTCCAGCATCCCGCTGTGCCCGAGAGCGCGGACGGACTCCCGTACGGTGTTGCGCCCCACGCCGAGCATCTCCGTCAGAACGGGCTCTGCGGGGATCTTCGTCCCCACCGGCCACTCGCCCGACTCGATCAGGCTCTGCAACTGCTCGATCACCCGGTCGACCAGACTCGACCGCTCCGCCACCCGAATCGGCACACCGGCCCCCTCTCTCCTCGCGCCCGCGCTCGCCACGCCCCCGTCCGGCCAGACTGCCGAACATCCCATGTTTCTAGGTATGACAATGAGCCTAACATCCCATGTATGACCGCACGGGCGCGGCTGAGGCCCGGGGGCCCCCGAGCGGGTCCGGGGCGCCCGCCGGCGAGGCCGGCCGCTCAGCCGCCGATCGCCACCGCGTAGCCGTACCAGGTCGCGTGCGGGAGCCACTGTTCCAGCCAGCGCCAGTCCGTGTTCGGTCCTGTCTCGGCCTCGCCCGGGTCCCACTGGAGGCCGGAGCCGTCGGTGGCGCGGCCCGTGATGCCGTTGACGATGCCGCCCGCCGAGCGGAACCAGCGGTAGGAGCCATGGCCGAGCGTCACCGGGTCCGGGTACTCCTGGTAGAGGGGCACCTCGTTGCCGTGGCCCTCCATCATGCAGACGCTGAACGGGTTGGCGCCGAGAATCCAGTCGAGCTGGGCGGTCGCGTACGCGTGCAGCCGCTTCGCGAGGGCCGGGTCGCCGAGTTTCGCCGCCGCGAGGCGCGCGGCCGCGGCGAGCGAGGCGATACGCGCGTTCTCGCCCTGCCACCAGGCGTCCTGGGTGCGCGGGGTGACGTTGTGCGGGAAGAAGAAGCCGCTGTAGCGCTTGCCGTCGGCGTCCTGCACGAGCTGGCGCGCGTAGCCGTAGGGGTTGGCGACCTCGGCGGTGACGGCGAGTTCGAACTCCATCGACCTGCGGACCGTCTCCCGTACGCGCTTCGCCGTGGCGTCGTCGGCGACGTCCAGGTACGTCAGCAGCGCGACGGCGGGCAGGCCCGCGTCGGATGGGTGGAAGAAGGGCCGGTCCTTGTCGTCCGCGCGCCAGTAGTCGCGGTACGTCTTCCAGCGGGCGAGGCGCGCCATGAGCCGCTTCGCGCGATCGGCGGCGGCGGCCCGGTAGGCGCCCGCCTTCCCCGCGTCCCCCGCCGTGGCCCTGGCGAGTTCGACGGCGGCGAGCAGGCCGTTGGCGTCGTCGAGGATGTTCTCCTTGCCGTCGTTGACCATCCCCGCGTTGTGCGTCGCCAGGTACGCGAACGCGTCCTCGGCCGCGGCAAGGTAGTCGGCGGACGCGTGGTCGCCGGAGACGGGGTACGTGCTCGCCCGCGCGAGCGCCGCCACCGCGAGCCCCGCGCCCTCCCGGTAGGCGACCTGGGTGCCGTCGAGGGTCCGCTTCGCGGGGTCGGCGCCGAGGTCGGACGCCTCGTCCTGGGAGATGGAGCTGTAGAACGTGGCACCTGGCTTGTGGACGCGCGCCAGGTAGTCGGCGCCGAACAGCCCCTCTTCGAGGAACCAGCCCACGAGGGCGGTGAAGTCGGAGTCCTTCCGCGCGACCAGGGCGTCGTGCGTGGCGAGCATCGCCCAGGCGGTCAGCGGGATGGAGAGGGTGTTGAAGTACGTCGTGTCGGAGAGCTGCGTGAAGTGCTTGCCCCAGTCGGCGGCGGCGTCGTACCAGCCGCCGTGCGCGTCGACCGGCTGCGTACCGCCGGACGGCACGAGCGAGCGGTCCGTCTTGTCGTACTGGCCGCTGGAGCGCGAGTCCTTGAAGTAGTGCGCGACGTGGGAGAGCGTCCTGCGCTCCAGTACGCCCGCCTCGACGCGGAAGGGCGCGGAGTCGGCGGCGGGCCCTTCGCCTCCGGCGCCGCCGCCCAGCACGAGCACGTACCGGCCGGGCGTCGTGAGCGCGGAGAAGTCGGCGATCCAGTGGTACTGGGGGGTGGCGGGCCAGTGGTCGGCGCGCCAGTCGGGCACCGCGCCCGCGCGGCGTGCGGTGCCGCGGTGCGTGGTGCGGCCGGTGTCGGCGTCGACCACGCGGTACGGGACGGGGCGCTCGGAGTCCGCGTCGGCGACAATGACGGCCCGCTTGGGGCCGCCGGCCTCGTAGCCGACGTTGTTCGCGTGGACACGGGCGCCCCGGCCGGGCCCGCCGGCCGCGCCCCCGGGGGGGGGGGCCGGGGGGGGCGCGGGGGCGGCCTGCGCGGCGCCCGCGGGCGCCAGTCCGCCGGCGATCCCGGCGACACCCGCGCCGAGGGCCGCGGTCCCGCTCAGCAGCAGCCGCCGCCGGGTGCGGTCGTGGCCGGGCCGGTCGTGGCCGTGGTCGGGGTCGTGGCTGTACTCACGGTCGTGGCCGGCTGGTTGGGGAACGGACATGGATCTGATCCTCCACGACGAAGAGACGAAGGGGGTGCCGGAAAGAGCCAACGATTAGAAGGAAACTTTCCAAACAATCCGCGACCGTAAGGCCGGGTGATCGGCGGGTCAAGACCCCGCACAGCGGCACCGGTTCGGGAGCGGACGCCGCCCGCCCCGCCGGCCGGCACCGTCCCGCTCCCGCTCCCGCTGCCGCTGCCGCACGGCGATGTGCGACGAGGGCCCGCCCAAGTCGCCTCCAGCGGCGTGCTGTTCGGAACCCATCCGCTGAACCACCCCCGAACCTCCCCGAATCCACCCGGACCTCCCCGAGGCGTTTGGCAGCCGCCGCACCGGCAAGCGGTCATAGACATGACCACGCGTCAAGGGCCTCTGGAGGAAACGACGTGAAGCGCTCGATCCCCACCATTCACCGCATATCCGCGCTCGGCGTCGCCGTCGGCACCGTGCTCGCCTCGGGGGCGATCGCGGTCCCGGCCCAGGCCGCCACCCCCGTCCCGGCCAGATCCGGCCCGGCGGCCGTCCGGCAGGCGGCCGTGCTGAAAGCCGTGCCGAAAGCGCCGTCGATCGCCGCCGCGGGCGGCTACGTGATGAACGACGCGAGCGGCACGTCGTACTTCACCAAGGCGGCCGACACCCGCAGGTCGACCGGGTCCACCACGAAGATCATGACCGCGCGCGTGGTGCTGGCGCAGAAGGGCCTGGACCTGAAGCGGAAGGTCACGATCCAGAAGGCCTACAGCGACTACATCGTCGCGAAGAACGCCTCCTCCGCACATCTCATCGTCGGCGACCGGGTGACGGTCGGACAGCTGCTGTACGGGCTGCTGCTGCCGTCCGGCTGCGACGCCGCGTACGCGCTCGCCGACACGTTCGGCAAGGGCTCCACGCGCGCCGCGCGGGTGTCCTCGTTCATCGGGCAGATGAACGCCACGGCCAAGAGCCTCGGCCTCAAGAACACGCACTTCGACTCGTTCGACGGCATCGGCAACGGCGCCAACTACTCCACGCCGCGCGACCTGACCGAGCTGGCGGGCAACGCCATGAAGTACAGCACCTTCCGCACCGTCGTGAAGACGAGGTCGACCAAGCAGAGCACCCTCACGAAGAGCGGCGGCCACCGGACGATGGCGTGGACCAACACCGACAACCTGCTGGGGAGTTACTCCGGTTCGATCGGCGTGAAGACGGGCTCGGGGCCCGAGGCGAAGTACTGCCTGGTCTTCGCCGCCACGCGCGACGGCAGGACCGTCATCGGCACGGTCCTCGCCTCGTCGTCCGAGACGAGCCGCACCGCGGACGCGAAGAAGCTGATGGACTACGGGTTCGCGCGCTGACCGCATGCGCGGCCGGGGGGGGGGGGGGGGGGGCGGGGGGGGGCCGCTCCGGGGCGCGCGGGGTAAGCCCAGGGCCCGGCAGGCCCAGGATGGCGCGTCGCTGATCCATTCCGTGATGG
>NZ_JAIUKE010000302.1 GCF_020176795.1 Streptomyces sp. 8L | reverse complement strand
CCCCCGGGCGGGCGCGCGGCGGGGGGGGGGGCGGGGGCGGCGGGGGGGGCGGCGCGCCCCCCCCCCCCCCCCCCCCCCCCCCCCCCCCCCCCCCCCCCCCGCGCTTCGTGCGGAGGAGGCCCCGGCCCGCGGGCCGTTCCCCGCCACGAGGCCGGCGGAAGTGGACGGGTGGCCCCTCTTCGACGCCGTGCGACCGCAGGGGCCGCCGGAGACGGCCTGACGATCCGCCACATCGCGCCGGGCCGCCGGGACGCGCCCGGCCCGGCCGCCCTGGGGCCTGCGGCGCCGCGCACCATACGATCGGCCTCATCCCGCGCCGGAAGGTGGTCCGTTCATGTCCGTGCCCGATCTGCTCGCGGTGTTCGCGCACCCGGACGACGAGTCGTTGTCGGCGGGCGGAGTGCTCGCCCGTCACGCGGCGGCGGGCGCGCGTACCGCCGTCGTCACGGCAACCTGGATCGCGGACACCCCGCGAGCCGCGGAGCTGGCCGAGGCGCTGCGGATCCTCGGCGCCGGGGAGCCCCGGATGCTCGGCTACGCCGACGCACGCGTACCCCAGTCGGCCCCGGGGTGCGGCCGGTTCCTCGACGCGCCGATCGACGAGGCGGTGCGGCGGCTGGTGGCGCACATCCGCGCGTTCCGCCCGGACGTCGTGCTCACCCATGACGCGTACGGCGGCCTGACCGGTCACCCGGACCATGTGCACACGCACCGGGTGACCGTGCTCGCCGCCCGGGCGGCCGGGCTCGGGCTGCTCTACCCGGAGGCCGGCGCCCCCTGGCAGCCGCGCGCCGTGTACCTGGCCACACACCCGCACTCGGCCGTACCGGCGCTGGAAGAGGTGATCGGTGCGCGGAGGGCGGTGTACAGCGTTCAGGACAGCCAGGTCACCACAACGGTCGATGTGGGCCCGTGGCTGCGGCAGAAGATCGCCGCGGTACTGGCGCACCGCTCCGAGGTGGAACGGGGAGCCCTGCCCGGTGTGATCGCCGGCCTCGCGCCCGAGGCACGGGAGCGGCTGTTCGCCACCGAGTGGTACATCCGCCACTCACTCCTGCCCGCCGCGCCGGCCGAGGCGGAACTGACCGGCTGACCACGGTCACGATCGCCGGGCACGCACGCGGCCTCTACGGAACGGGGAGTGACGCGTGCACGTCGCGCCACGCCGCCGGGATGCGGGCCGCCACGTCCTCGGCGGCGAGCGGGGCGCCGCGTGCGCCGAGGCGGGCCGCGAGGCCGTGCAGGTACGCGCCCACCGAGGCGGCGTCGCGCGCCGGGAGGCCGGTCGCGAGGAGCGAGCCGGTCAGGCCGGTGAGGACGTCGCCGCTGCCGGCCGTCGCGAGCCAGGCGGTGCCGGTCGCGTTGACCCGTACCGGCACGGCGGGATCGGGGTCCGCGACCAGCGTCGTGGACCCCTTCAGCAGGACCGTCGCGCCGTAGCGCGCGGCGAGTTCCCGCACGGCGGCGAGGCGGCCCGACTCGACCTCGGCGCGGTCCGTGCCGAGCAGCGCCGCCGCCTCGCCCGCGTGCGGGGTCAGCAGGGTGGGCGCGGTGCGGGCGCGGACGGCCGCCGCGTCCAGCCCGTGCAGGCCGTCCGCGTCGACCAGAACGGGGACGTCGGAGGCGAGCACGTCGTCCAGTCCTGGGCTGTCGCCGAGGCCGGGGCCCACGGCCCACGCCTGGACGCGGCCCGCCTCGGCCGGTGTGCCGTCGCTGACCAGCGTCTCCGGGTGGCGCGCGAGGACCGCGTCACCGCCGGGGCCCACGTACCGCACGGCCCCCGCGCCGCCGCGCAGCGCGCCCGCGACGGCGAGGACGGCCGCACCCGGGTACTTCGCCGAGCCCGCCACCACCCCGACGACGCCCCGCCTGTACTTGTCGCTCTCGCCGCCCGGCACGGGCAGCAGCCGGGCCACGTCCGCGTGCTGGAGCGCCTCGATCGCGGGGACGGACGGCAGGTGCGGGCCGAGCCCGATGTCCACCAGACGGGGCACGCCCGCCGCCTCTGCCGCCGGGTCGATCAGCAGCCCCGGCTTGTACGTGCCGAACGTGACCGTCACGTCGGCGCGCAGCACCTCGCCCGCGACCGTGCCGTCGTCCGCCTCGACGCCGCTCGGCAGGTCCACGGCGACGACGACCGCGTCCGAGTCGCGCGCCGCCCGCGCCACCGGCACCGCGTCGGCGCGGAGTCCGCCGTGGCCGCCGATGCCGGTGATGCCGTCGAGGACGAGGTCGGCGCCGGCCAGTACCGCGTACGGGTCCTGGCCGGGGCCCAGGACGTGCCCGCCCGCGCGGCGCAGCGCCGCGCGGCCGCCGGGGTGCGCCCGGTCGGGGGCGAGCAGCACCGCGCTGACCCGCACTCCGCGCCGGGCCAGGCGGGCGCCCGCGTACAGGGCGTCGCCGCCGTTGTCGCCGCTGCCGACGAGCAGCACGGCCCGCGCCCCGTAGACCCGGCCCCGGCCGAGCAGGCTTGTGCACACGGCCGCGAGCCCGGCCGCCGCGCGCCGCATGAGCGCGCCCTCGGGCAGCGACGCCATCAGCTCGCGCTCGGCCGCCCGTACCGTTTGAACGCCGTAAGCAGTCCGCATGTGCTCAACCTTCCGCGATCACCACGGCCGACGCCACTCCCGCGTCATGGCTGAGCGAGACGTGCCAGGCCCGTACCCCGAGTTCGGCCGCCCGTGCGGCGACGGTGCCGCGCACCCGCAGCAGGGGCCGCCCGCTGTCCTCCACCTGGACCTCCGCGTCCGTCCAGCGCAGCCCGGTGGGCGCGCCGAGCGCCTTGGCGAGGGCCTCCTTCGCCGCGAACCGGGCGGCGAGTGAGGCGGTGCCGCGCGGCGCCCCGTCGGGCAGCGTCAACTCGCCCTCCACGAAGAGCCGTTCCCTCAGCTGAGGGGTGCGTTCCAGGGACTGCCCGAACCGCTCGATCTCCGCCACGTCGATCCCCACCCCGATGATCACTTCTCCACCCCTCTTCTGGGCGCCCGCCCCACCGCCCGGCGGCGCGCCCGTCGGTCCTGCCGCTCACTCCACGGTGACGGACTTCGCCAGGTTGCGCGGCTGGTCGACCTCGTTGCCGCGCGCCGTCGCCAGTTCGCAGGCGAAGACCTGCAACGGCACCGTCGCGAGGAGCGGCTGGAGCAGCGTCGGCGTCACCGGGACGCGTACGAGATGGTCCGCGTACGGTGCCACGCTCTCGTCCCCCTCCTCCGCGATGACCACGGTCCTGGCGCCGCGCGCCCTGATCTCCTGGATGTTCGAGACGATTTTGTCGTGCAGCACCGACCGGCCGCGCGGCGAGGGTACGACCACGACGACCGGCAGGCCCTGCTCGACCAGCGCGATCGGCCCGTGCTTCAGCTCGCCGGCCGCGAACCCCTCGGCGTGCATGTAGGCGAGTTCCTTGAGCTTGAGTGCGCCTTCGAGGGCGACCGGGTAGCCCACGTGGCGCCCCAGGAACAGCACGGTCCGCCGGTCCGCGAGGGACCGCGCCAGCTCCCGTACCGGCTCCATCGTCTCCAGCACCCGCTCCACCTGCTCGGGGACGCGGGACAGTTCGCGTACGACGGCACGGATCTCGTCGCCCCAGGTGGTGCCGCGCACCTGCCCGAGGTAGAGCGCCACCAGGTAGCAGGCCACGAGCTGGGTGAGGAACGCCTTCGTGGAGGCGACGGCGACCTCGGGGCCCGCGTGCGTGTACAGCACGGCGTCGGACTCGCGGGGGATGGTCGAGCCGTTGGTGTTGCAGATCGCGAGGGTGTGCGCGCCCTGCTCGCGGGCGTGCCGCAGCGCCATCAGCGTGTCCATCGTCTCGCCCGACTGCGAGATCGCGACGACGAGCGTGCGGTGGTCGAGGATCGGGTCGCGGTAGCGGAACTCGCTCGCGAGCTCCACCTCGCACGGCACGCGGGTCCAGTGCTCGATCGCGTACTTGGCGATGAGGCCCGAGTGGAAGGCGGTGCCGCACGCGACGATGACGACCTTCTCCGCCTCGCGCAGCACCTCGGCCGGGATGCGCAGCTCGTCGAGGCTGAGCGTGCCGTCCGCGCCGATCCGGCCGAGGAGCGTGTCGGCGACGGCCTTCGGCTGCTCGGCGATCTCCTTGAGCATGAAGGAGGCGTGGCCGTCCTTCTCGGCGGCCGACGCGTCCCAGTCGATGTGGAAGTCGCGCACGTCGGCGGGCAGGCCGTCGAAGCCGGTGACGGTGACGCCGTCGCGGCGGGCCTCCACGACCTGGTCCTGGCCCAGCTCGATCGCGTCGCGCGTGTGCGCGATGAAGGCGGCGGCGTCGGAGGCGAGGAACGCCTCGCCGTCGCCGACGCCGACCACCAGCGGCGAGTTGCGGCGCGCGCCGACGACGACGTCGGGGGCGTCCGCGTGCACGGCGACGAGGGTGAACGCGCCCCGGAGGCGGCGGCACACCTGGCGCATCGACTCGGCGAGGTCGCCGCAGGCGGAGAACGCCTCGGCGAGCAGGTGCGCGACGACCTCGGTGTCGGTCTCGGACTCCAGCGTGTGGCCGCGCCCGGCCAGCTCCGCGCGCAGGGCCGCGAAGTTCTCGATGATCCCGTTGTGGACGACGGCGACGCGGCCCGCGTTGTCGAGGTGGGGGTGCGCGTTGGTGTCGTTGGGCACTCCGTGGGTGGCCCAGCGGGTGTGCCCGAGCCCGGCCGTCCCCGCGGGCAGCGGCGCCTCGGCCAGCGCCTTGTCGAGGTTGACGAGCTTCCCGGCCCGTTTCGCCGTGGCAAGCCCGCCGTCCGCGAGGATGGCCACGCCGGCGGAGTCGTACCCCCGGTATTCGAGGCGCTTCAGTCCGGCGACGACCACGTCCAACGCCGACCGCGAGCCGACGTATCCCACAATTCCACACATAACGGGCACCCTACGACCCCACCACCACCCGGCACGCGTCGGACACGACGCCCCCGCCCCTACGAAGCCGGGCCGGCGCCCACAGGGCCACACACCGCCAACCGGGGGCAGACGGCCGATGTTCGCCGGATACCACGCCATCGAGTTGCGGTTATTGCGATTGTTTCGAATACTGCGATTCGAGAGTATGGTGACGAGATCAGCCACGACAAGGGGCTCATCATGACCAAAACAGACATGAGGCCGGTGAAGCTGCCCCCCGAGCAGGAAGCCTCCGCGAATCGGGCGCTCCACCAAGTCCGCGGCTACCTGGAAACGCACCGCGACCTCAGCCAGATCACCGTCAGGCCCGACGGAGACCCTGAGCCGCTCGCGCTCCCGAGGGAAGTCGTGGAACTCCTGGCCGGGGTACTCGCGCACCTGGGCGCAGGCCGTGGCGTCTCGGTCGTGCCCTCCGACGCGGAACTGACGACACAGCAAGCCGCCGACATGCTCAACGTGTCGCGGCCGTTTCTCATCGGCCTGTTGACCGCCGGGGAGATCGAGTACCGCACGGTCGGCACCCACCGGCGCATCAAGGCCTCGTCCCTCTTCGAGTACAAGCAGAAGGACGACCGGCGTCGCCGCACCGCCGCGGACGAACTGACGGCACTCGACCAGGAGATGGGACTGATGTAGTCCATGGCTTTCGTCGCCGTCTATGACGCCGACGTCCTTTATCCCAGTGTGCTGCGCGACGTCCTCATCCGGGTCGCGCAGGCCGGCCTCGTTCAGGCGAAGTGGACGGGCGCGATCCTGGACGAGACGTTCCGCAACGTCAAAGCCAAGAATCCGGCACTCGATCCGCTGAAGCTGGACCGGACGCGTGAGCTGATCATGGCTTCTGTCCCCGACTGCCTCGTCAAGGGCTACGAGCCCCTCGTACCGGCACTGGAACTGCCGGACCCCGACGATCGTCACGTCCTGGCGGCAGCCGTACGCGCCAAGGCGCAGGCCATCGTGACGTACAACCTGAAGGACTTCCCCGAGAAGTTCCTGTCACCCTGGGACGTCGAGGCCGTCCACCCGGACGCCTTCCTGGAGGCCCAGATCGATTTGGCCCCGGCGATCGTCTACGGGGAGATCCGGCGCATCGCCGACAGCTGGAAGCGTCCTCCCGGCACGGTGGTCGATGTCATCGAGCGGTTGGAGAAGTCGGGGCTGGTGGCCACGGTGGCGGCTTTACGAGCACTTGCCTGAAAGCCGTTCGACACGGGATGACCCGGCGGTCGCCCGGTTCGCGGCCACGGAGCTCGCGTCCCGGGCCCCCGGGCGTCCCGGCATCCGGCCGCGTCGGCAGAACCGCCGCACCCCGGGCCTCCCGGGCGCCGCCCGGGCGCCGCCCGCGCACCACCCGGCCCTCCCTAGAACGGCGCCGCCCGGCCGCCTCCCGGTGCCACCCGGCAAGGGGACAACGGCACATTCCTCTGGTGGCGGGCACCCCGGACGGCCTTCAATGGGTACGTGACGCTCCGCTCCCTGCTCAGCCTTCCCCGCATGCTGCGGCACGGCTCCACCATCGGCACCGATCTGCCTCCCGACACCGCCGTCGTCCTCGACCCGCCCGCGCCCCGGCTGCGCACCGCCCTGGTCGCCGCGGCCCTGGGCCGGTACCTGCCGGTCAGCCACCTCCTCGCGGCGACCAGGAAGGACGGCGAGTGGGAGAATCGCGGCGCCTGGGTGCCCCGCCTCGCCACGGCGGCGCTGCACAACCCCGGCTGGCTCGACGACTGGCTCGCCGCGGCGCCCGACGACCCGGACGCCGCGCTGCTGCGGGCCGGGGTGAGCCTGAAGCACGCCTGGGCGGTCCGCACGGGAGCGCGGGCCAAGGACGTGCCGCAGGAGCAGTTCCAGGCGTTCTTCGCGCTGCTGGACGACGCGGTGCCGGTGATCAGCGCGGCGGCCGAGGCCAACCCCGCGGACCCGGTGCCCTGGCAGCTCGCGCTGGAGCACGCGACGGGCAGCCAGTCGCCGCGCGACGTCTTCGACGCGTACTGGGCCCAGGCCGTGGAGCGGGCCCCGCACCACTACGGCTGCCATGTCGCCGCGATGCAGTACTTGTGCGAGAAGTGGCACGGCTCGCACGAGGAGATGTTCGACTTCGCCGAGCGCGCGGCGGAACACGCGCTGCCCGGCTCGAAGCTGCACGCGCTGCCGCTGCTCGCGGCGGTGGAGTACGACGTGCTGGCCGAGGCCGTGGGCGGGGACGACGCGCGCCGCTCCCGGATCTCCCGGGTGCGGGTGCGGGCGGCGGTCGAGCGGGCGCTGGCCCTGGTCGAGTCGTACGAGCCGGGCGACCCGGAGGTCGCGGACGTACGCAACCACCTGGCGCTGATGTTGCTGCTCGCGCGGCGGCCCGGGGAGTCGCTCGCGCAGTTCAGCGCGATCGGGACGCACGCGACGGAGTACCCGTGGGGGTACTTCGGACCGCCGCGCGAGCAGTTCCTGGAGTTCCGGGCCGGCGTACGGCTGCATGTGGCGTCGCAGATCCCGTTCTTCGCGGGCCGCGCGATCCCCGCACAGCGCGTCCAGCAGCCCGACGCGGTGACCGTCGCGGTGCTGCGGGCGGCCCCTCGGCGGGTCGCGGAGGCGGCCCGGCAGGCGGGCGCGGACCTGCGCATAGCCCCGCGCGGCGACGCGACGTACGCGGAGGTCCCCGCGGGCACACCGGAGCGTGGAGCGTCGGCGCGGCGGGCCACGCTGATGGGTGAGGACGGCCTCACAGCGGTCGCTGCGAGCCTGACGCGCGCGGTGCGCCGCCCCGCGCTGGTGCTGCGCAGGACCGGCGACCGCTACGGCTTCACGCTCCTGCACCGGGGCCGCCGCCTCGCGGACCACGAGTGGGACCCGGCGGCGCCGATCCCGGACCACGAGACGGCGGCGGCGACCGCCCGCACCCTCGCAGCCTCGTACGGCGTCGCCGACGCCCGCCCCCTGACGGCGCTGCTGCGCGCCTCGGACGCCCCGGCGGTCCGTCTGACCTCGCTGGTCGCGGCGCTCGGCCTGCCGCCGGTGCCGCCCGACCTCACGCTGACGAAACTCCCCGACACCCAGCTGATCAGCCGCGCGCCGCGCCCGAGGGGCTGGTGGGCGGTCCGCGTCGCGGCGATGCTGGTCTGCGCCCCGGCCACGGCCTACGCCTGGTGGGCGCCGGGCATCGGCCGCACCCGTGCCTCCCTGGCCACGGTCGCCACGGCGTACCTGACCGCCCGCCTCACCCGCGCCTGGCGCCACCGCCCCCGCCACCTGCCGGGGGCGTAGGCCGCGGGCGCGTGGCCGCCCGCCCCGGGGCGCGGGGCCCGGGGCCGGGCGGTGC
>NZ_JAIUKE010000301.1 GCF_020176795.1 Streptomyces sp. 8L | reverse complement strand
CGACACCCCCGTCACCGACCACCACCCCCTGCCCGTGGCGCCCCGCCGAGTCGGCGGCCCCCGGCGCTGGTGGGACTGGGTGCTCGCGGCCGACCCCGGCCTCGGACAGCTCCAGGCCGGCTGGCGGTCCGTCATATCCATGATCGCCGCGCTCGCCGTCGGCTACGGCATGTCCGTCGCCCTCGGCCTGCCCGCGATGCTCGGCATGACCGTCGGCGGCATGATGGGCCTGATGAGCGCCTTCGCGGTCGCCGAGAACACGGCACCGCGCCTCGCCCGCGCCATCCTGTGGATGCCGATCCCGTTCTCCGCGGTGCTGCCGCTCGCCGCCGAGCTGCACGACAACCGCCCGCTCGAACTCAGCCTGATGGGCTTCGGCCTCGCGCTCACGTTCTTCCTCGCGCGCTTCGGCACGATGTACCTGCTCACGGGCATGATGCTGTTCAACTCGTTCATGGTCGGCATGATGGCCGGCATCCCGTTGAACCTCTGCTTCAAGGCCTTCCTCGTCGCCCTCGTCTCCTGCGCGGGCATCCTCGTCGCACGGCTGCTGTTCTGCTACCCGATGCCCCGCGAGGACCTGCTGCGCACCCAGCGCGCGTTCGTCGTGGAGGCCCGCCGGGTCGCCGACGCGGCCGTCGCCGCGCTCGACCCCGACGCCGACCACGACACCGCCGTCAAGAAGATGCGCCGCAGCATGCGCCGCCTCAACATGACCACGGTCATCATCGACGGCCGGCTCGCCCAGCCCGAGGTCGCCGCCGACCCGGACACCGCCGAGCTCCTGCACCGCCACCTCTTCGACGCGGAACTCGCCCTCCAGGGCATCGGCCAGGCCGTCCAGCGGCTCACCCGCCTCAAGATGACGCCGTCCCTGCGCGAGACCGTCGTCGTCGGCCTGGTCATCGCCCGCGGCACCCCGCTCGGCCGGGCCGGCGCGCTGCGGCCCGCGGCCCAGCTCATCCAGCAGGAAGCCGCCTCCGTCGCCGCTGCGGGGTCCGAACTCACCACCGACGAGGCCGAGGCCGCCGCCCTCGCCGAGCGGGTCGGGCAGCTCCTCGACTCCCTCGCCGACTCGCTCGCCCACTGGCTCGCCCTCGGCTGGGACGCGCCGACCGCACGGGCCAAGGTCCCCTTCCAGCAGACCATCGCGCTGGAGCAGAACCGGCCGGCCGGCACCGGCGCCGTCGCCCGTCGCCTCTCCGCCGCGCAGAACGTCGGGGGCTGGCGGCGCGTCGTGCCGTACCTGCGCCTTCCGCTGCACGCGGGCGTCGCCGTCGCGATCGTCGCGCCGATCTCCGACGCCATCGACCCCAGCCGCTTCTACTGGGGCCTCGTCGGCGTGATGATCACGCTGTTCGGTACGAACACCACCCACGACCGCCTCCGCAAGTTCGGCCACCGCATGGCCGGCACGGTCGTCGGCGCGGTCATCGGCATCCTGTTCCTCCACCTCATCGGCCCCGGCCACGTGTACCCGACCCTCGCGGTCATCGTCGCCGGTCTGTCGCTGGGCGCCTGGGGCATGCAGCGCGCGTACGCGTTCTGGGTCGTCGGGCTCGTCACGGCGCTGGTCCAGATGTACGGGCTGACAACGCCCTACAGCGGCATGGACCACCTCCTCGCCGAGCGGCTCCTCGACAACGCCATCGGCATCGCCGTCGCCACCGTCTGCGCCGCGCTGATCTTCCCCGTCTCCAACGGCCGCCTCATCAAGGAGGCCGAGCGCGGCTACGCCGCCGCCATCGGGCAGCTGATCTCGCAGATCACCGACCGCTGGAAGGACCCGGAGGCGCCGGTCAGGCTGCGGGGCGCCGCGCGCGGCGTGGACGCGGCGATGTTCCAGGTCCAGGGCGTCGCCCGGCCGCTGATCAAGATGCCCGTCGGGGTACGGGGCGCCGCGGGCGCCAACCGGCTGGCCCTGCTCACCAACGCGACCGGCCACGCCCGCGCGCTCGCCGCGGCGGCCGACATCGACATCGACCTGGCGCCGCACCTCGCGGCCCGGATCGAGCACCTCACTCAGACCTTCGGCGAGTCGCTCGCCGCCCTCGACCGGCGCCTCGCCACCGGGGAGCCCGAGGGCGACTGGCTCAGGATCGGCCCGCTGGTCTGCGAACTGCAATCGGCGCTCGGCGCATCGTCGGGTCCGCGCGCGGACCGGCTGGACGCCGCGCTGCGTGAACTGGGCGCGCTGGACGAGGCCCTGGCCGGGTACGCGGAGGCGCGCGGCATGCGGGTCGCGACCGCGACCGCCTACGGCCGGGGCTCGGGCGAGGCCGCCGCACCCGCCCGGCGGGGCACGCCGTCCTGGGCGGTGCCCGCGGCCGAGGACACACCGCGCGACCGGCAGGCGGCGGGGACCGCGGGCGTCCCGCGGGCAGCTCAGGCGCCCTCCGCGCCGGAGGCCCGGCAGGCCCCGCGGACACCGGCGCCCGCGCACGGCACGGGCGCCGCGCAGGCGCTGTCGGCCTCGCAGGCCCGGCAGATCTCGCAGAACCTGTCGGCTTCGGGGGCCCAGGGCGCCGGAGGCCAGGCCCACGGCCGGCACGCGGCACCTTCGGGCGCCGTGCCCGCACCCCGTACGGCACCGCGGTCGTCCGACGCGTACCCCGCCACCGGCCGGGTCACCGTCACCGGCCTGCTGCGCTGTGCGGACCACCCCGATGGGTGCGACGCCTGGATCACGGTCGTCAGCGACCGCGGCAAGCGCCGGGCCGGTGTCCGCGCCGTGGGCGGCCGCTACCGGGTCACCGGCCTTGAGCCCGGCCGCTACACGCTCATCGCGGCGGGCGCCGCGCACCCGCCGCGCGCCGAGTACCTGTCGGTGCTCCAGCAGGACGGCGAACTGCGCCACGACATCGAGCTGGACGCGCAGCCCCGCGCCTGACCCGCCGCGCGCGGCCGTGCGAGCGGCCCGCCGTCCGGCACCGGCCGGCCCCCCCCCGGGGCCGGCCGGGAATGGACGGGCCGTGCCGGGCGTTCGGTCCACGGTGGGCGCTTCCGGGGCGTGTCCGCCATGGGCCGCCCCTCCCGCCCGGCGAACCGAGAGAATCGGAGAACGGACAGCCATGCGCGTCGAGATATGGAGCGACATCGCCTGCCCCTGGTGCTACATCGGCAAGGCCCGCTTCGAGCAGGGCCTCGCGGCGTTCCCGCACCGGGACGAGGTGGAGGTCGTGCACCGCTCCTTCGAGCTCGACCCGAAGGCGGCCCCGGCGAGCGGTGAGACCGTGGTGGACATGCTGGCCGCGAAGTACGGGCGCACGCGCGAGGAGGCCGCCGAGATGGAGGAGCACGTGGCGTCCAACGCCCGCTCCGAGGGCCTGGGTTACCTCACCGAGGGCCGCGACCACGGCAACACCTTCGACATCCACCGCCTCCTGCACCTCGCCAAGGCGCGGGGGCGCCACAGCGAGCTGCTTGACCTCGCCTACCGCGCGAACTTCGCCGAGGAGCGGTCCGTCTACGCGCCCGACACCCTCGTCGCGCTCGGCGTCGAGGCGGGCCTCGACGAGGAAGAGGTCAGGGGCGTGCTCGCGGACCCGTCCGCGTACGCCGACGACGTACGGGCGGACGAGCGCGAGGCGGCGCGGCTCGGCGCAGGCGGTGTGCCGTTCTTCGTGCTCGACCGGCGCTACGGAGTGTCGGGCGGCCAGCCCGCCGAGCTGTTCACCCAGGCGCTCCAGCAGGCGTGGGAGACGCGCGGCGCCACGGTCTGACGCCCGTCCCCGGCGGCCGCGCGGGCGGGCCCGGGGTTCCGGGCCCGATTGACGGAGGGCGCGGGCCGTCCCAAGCTGACTGCCCATGGACCTCTCGCAACGGCTGGGCGGCGCGGAGTTCGCGCCCGACACGGCGTATCTGAACACCTCGAACTGCGGCCTGCTGCCGCGCAGGGCGGTGGCCGCCGTGCAGGAGCTGGCCGCGGCCAACGCGACGGGCCGGCGCGGCGGCGGCGCCGGGAGCTTCGAGTCCGTGGAGGCGGCCCGCGCCTCGTTCGCCCGGCTCACGGGGGTGGCCGCCGACCGGGTCGCGGTCGGCAACGCCGTGTGCGTACATGTCGCGCTGATCGCGGGTTCGGTGCCGGCGGGAGGCGAAGTCCTGGTGCCCGAGGGGGATTTCAGCTCGCTCGTCACGCCCTTCGCGGTACGCGGGCTGGCCGTGCGGCAGGTGCCGCTCGACCGGCTCGCCCAGTCGCTCGACGCCCGTACGGCGCTCGTCGCGCTCTCCGCCGTCCAGTCGGCGGACGGCAGGCTCGCCGACCTGGCCGCCGTCCGGGAGGCGGCGCTCGCGTACGGCGCCCGTACGCTGCTGGACACGACGCAGGCGGCCGGCTGGCTGCCCGTCGCGGCGGGGGACTGGGACTACACCGTGACCGGCGGCTACAAGTTCCTGTGCTCCCCGCGCGGCACCTCGTTCCTCACGGTCACGGAGCAGGCCCAGGAGACACTGGTGCCGCTGCACGCGGGATGGGTCTCGGGCGCCGACCCGTGGCAGTCGACCTACGGCCCTGTCGCCGACTTCGCCGACTCGGCCCGCCGCTTCGACGAGAGCGTCTCCTTCCTCGCCTACCACGGCGCCGAGCAGTCCCTCGCGCTGCTCGAGGAGATCGGCACCGACGCGGTCCACACTCATGTGACGGCGCTGGCACGGCGGTTCAGGCGCGGCATGGCCGACGCGGGGCACGATGTCGTCCCGGCGGGCGACTCGCCGGTCGTGGGCGCACCGGGTCTCGGCGGCCGGCAGGAAGCCCTGCACGCGGCGGGCGTGGACGCGTCGGTCCGCGCGGGCAACCTGCGCATGTCGTTCCACCTCTACAACACGCAGGCCGACGCCGACCGGGCGCTGGAGGCGCTCGCGGCCTGACCCGGGCGCGGGACGCGGCGAGGAGTGCGGGAAACGCGACGAGGGGCGCGGGACGCGACGACGGGTGCCGGACGCGACGAAGGGCGCTGGGCGCGGCAACGGGTGCTGGGCGCGGCGAGGGTGCGGAAACGCGGCGACGGGTGCGGGGACGGCGGATAATCTCCGCCGCCCCCGCACCCGTCATGCCCCTGCGGGAGGGACCGTCAGCGCACCGGGGTGAAGTCCCGCGAGCCGATGAAGTCCGGGCGCGGAACCGGCGCGGCGAACGGCTCCACCGCGCTGTTCTCCACGCTGTTGAACACGATGAACACGTTGCTGCGGGCGTACGGCGTGATGTTGTCGCCCGAGCCGTGCATGCAGTTGCAGTCGAACCAGGTCGCCGAGCCGGCCCTGCCGGTGAACAGCTTGATGCCGTGCGCGTCCGCCATGGTCGTCAGCGCCTCGTCCGACGGGGTGCCCGCGTCCTGCATCTGGAGCGACTTCTTGTAGTTGTCCTTCGGCGTCTCGCCCGCGCAGCCGAGGAACGTCTTGTGCGAACCGGGCATGATCATCAGCCCGCCGTTCGTGTCGTAGTTCTCGGTCAGCGCGATCGAGACCGAGACGGCCCGCATGTTCGGCATGCCGTCCTCGGCGTGCCAGGTCTCGAAGTCCGAGTGCCAGTAGAAGCCGGAGGCGCCGAAGCCGGGCTTCAGGTTGATCCGCGTCTGGTGCACGTACACCTCGGACCCGAGGATCTGCCGGGCGATCCCGGCGACCCGTTCGTCCCGTACGAGGGAGGCGAAGACCTCGCTGATCTTGTGGATCTCGAAGACCGACCGGATCTCCTGCGTCTTCGGCTCCACGATGGAGCGCTCGTCGGCCCGGATCTTCGGGTCGGTGATCAGGCGCTGGGTCTCCGTACGGAAGCGGGCCACGTCGTCCGGCCCGACCAGCTGGTCGATCGAGAGGAAGCCGTCGCGTTCGAAGGCGCCGAGGTCCGCGGGCTGGATCGGCCCGGGAGCGTCGGGCGCGGACCAGACGACCGGGTCCTGCCGCGGGGTGGTCACTTCGGCGGCGCCGCGGGTCGGGTAGAGGTCCTTGGGACGGGCTGGGGCGGTGGTCATGAGGGTCCTTCCTTGCTGTTCCCGGTGCGGTACCGGTTCTCTCTGTGTCTCAAACGGTCCTTCTGTGTGCCGGGAGACCGGGCCGTGGCTCAGTCCTCGGTCAGCAGCGGGTAGACACCGTTCTCGTCGTGCTCCTCCCGGCCGGTCACCGGCGGGTTGAACACGCAGATGACGCGGAAGTCCGACTTGGGCCGCACGGTGTGGTGCTCATGGCCGTTGAGCAGGTACATCGTGCCGGGCGTGATGTCGTGGACCTCGCCGGTCTCGTCGTTCGTGACCTGCGCCTCGCCCTCGACGCACAGCACGGCCTCGATGTGGTTGGCGTACCACATCGACGTCTCCGTGCCCGCGTACATGATGGTCTCGTGCAGGGAGAAGCCGACCTTCTCCTTGGCCACGACGATCCGCTTGCTCTCCCACGTGCCCGACGCGGCCTTCACGTGGCGGTCGGTGTTCTCGATGTCCTTGAACGATCGGACGATCACGGTGCTTTCTTGCCTCTCTGTGGACGGGATATGTGTACGGGATCTGTGTACGGGACATGCAACTCCCGGGACGGCGGGGCGCCCCGGGACGTGGGGGGGGGGGCGGCCCCCCCCCGGGGGGGCCGCGGCCCCCCCCCCCCCCCCCCCCCCGCGCCCGCGCGGCCACGCCCGGCGCAGGGGGGCCCCGCGCCCCCCGACCCCGCGGGGGCGGGGGGGCCCCCGGGGGGGGGGCCCCCCCCCGGGCGGGGGGGGGGGCCCCCCCGCCGGACGTGCCGCTTCCGGGGCGGAACGCCGGACGTGCGGCTTCCGGGAGGGCCGCGGGAGCGGCCGGGGGCGGCTCAGACCGCCGCGGCCGGGACCGGGGCGGTGTCCCGTACGGCCCGCTCCAGGGTCCGCAGCCCCTCGTCCAGCTCCTCCGGCGTGATGGTCAGCGGCGGAAGCAGCTTCACGACCTCGCTCTCCGGACCCGACGTCTCCAGCAGCAGCCCCAGCTCGAACGCGCGCCGGCACACGGCACCCGCCCGCGGCTTGTCCTTGAACTCCATGCCCCAGACGAGGCCGCGGCCCCGGAACTCCGCGTCGCCGCCCGCGCTCTCCGCGCAGATCCCGGCCAGCGCCTGCTCCACCTGCTCGCCGCGTGCGATGGTCTGCTTCTCCATCTGCCCGTCGGCCCAGTACGTGTTGAGCGCGGCGGCGGCCGTCACGAACGCCGGGTTGTTGCCGCGGAACGTGCCGTTGTGCTCCCCGGGCTCCCACACGTCCAGCTCCGGCCGGAACAGGCAGAGCGACATCGGCAGGCCGTAGCCGCTGATGGACTTGGACACCGTCACGATGTCCGGCACGATCCCGGCCTCCTCGAAGGAGAAGAACGGGCCCGTGCGGCCGCAGCCCATCTGGATGTCGTCGACGATGAGCAGCATGTCGTGGCGGTGGCACAGGTCGGACAGCGCGCGCAGCCACTCGGGGCGCGCCACGTTGATGCCGCCCTCGCCCTGCACCGTCTCGACGATCACGGCGGCGGGCTTGTTCAGGCCGGAGCCGCGGTCGAGCAGCAGCCGCTCGAACCAGAGGAAGTCCGGCACCTGGTCGTCCAGGTAGTGGTCGAACGGCATCGGCGTGCCGTGGACCAGCGGGATGCCGGCGCCGGCGCGCTTGAAGGCGTTGCCGGTGACGGCGAGCGAGCCGAGCGACATGCCGTGGAACGCGTTGGTGAAGGAGACCACCGACTCGCGGTCCTTCACCTTGCGGGCCAGCTTCAGCGCGGACTCGACGGCGTTGGTGCCGGTCGGGCCCGGGAACATGACCTTGTACGGCAGGTCGCGCGGGCGCAGGATCACGTTCTGGAACGACTCCAGGAACGCCCGCTTCGCGGTGGTGGCCATGTCGAGGCCGTGGGTGATGCCGTCACGCTCGATGTAGTCGATGAGGGCACGTTTCAGCACGGCGTTGTTGTGGCCGTAGTTGAGTGAGCCGGCGCCGGCGAAGAAGTCGAGGTACGTGTGGCCGTCCTCGTCGGTCAGACGGCTGCCCTGCGCGCGGTCGAAGACGGCAGGCCAGCCGCGGCAGTAGCTGCGCACCTCGGACTCGATGGTCTCGAAGACGCTCAGGGCGGGCGGGGTGATGGTCACGGCGGTCTCCTGCGGTGCAGAGAACGGAGGCTTCTTGTGGGGGAGCGAGGACGTCTGGGGGGAACCGCGTCGGTCGAGCGGATCGTGGATCTCGCGGAACCCGTGGCGGGTGGGATCGGATCGGCGCCGGTGCCGCACGGACCGAGGCGCGCCGGTGTCAGCGGCGCTGCCGGGAGGGTGCGGGTCGGCCGGAGGTCTCAGCCCGAGGTCAGCGGGCCGATGCGGTAGAGGACCTCGGGGGCGTGCGCGACGTCCCCGTGCGCGGGGAACAGCTCGCCGTCGAAGAGGACCTCGCGGTCCAGTGCGGCGCCCCGACGGGCGGCGTACGCGGTGAACATGTGGTCCGAGGCGGTGTTGTCGGGGGTCACGGTCGTCTCGACCCGGGTGATCCCGAGGCCGCTGGTGACCCGGTCGGTGAGCGCGTCGAGGAGAGCGCCCGCGATGCCCTTTCCGCGGTACGCGTCGTCCACGGCGACCTGCCAGACGACGAGTGCGTCGGGGCGCTGCGGCCTGACGTAGCCGGTCACGAAACCTATCGGCTCGCCGGCCGCGTTCCGCGCGACGACGGATGTGGCGGCGAAGTCCCGGCACCACAGCAGGTAGCTGTACGAGGAGTTGAGGTCGAGTACCTCGGAGTCACGGGCGATGCGCCAGATCGCGGCTCCATCCTCGACTCGTGGGGTGTCGATCACGAAAGATCCCGGAGAACCCGAGGAGGAGTTGAATTCGCCTGTGGCCCCTGCAAGGTCTGCTTGTGCGGCGGTCATACGGATTGAATTTACCGAGTAATTCCGAAAGATGCATCTGGGCTAGGGGTTGGGCGAAACGCGTTCTTGTGTTATCACGCGGGCGCGGACCCAAACAGCCCCTACGGTGAAACGCCCGATTTTGTGCCGGATTTATCGGTCAAATCGGCGTCCGCTGTGGACTCGGTCACAACTGGATGACGAGCGTAAATGTGTCCGAATTACGCTGAACATCCTGTCGAAATCTAGGCGTTTAGCCAAGAGGAAAGCGGGCAGAAGCATAGCGGGTAGCTGCTCGCAAAAGAGCGGGAATTCTGATTCTCAACTTAACATATTCTTGGTGCCGCGTGAGAGGGGAATTCTGCGCGGAAACCACAGAAACATCATGAGGCGTCACGAAGCGTCAGGACGCGCCAGTGGTACGCCGGAGCTTTGGCGGAAAGCCGCCACGGGAATCGGCCGCCGGGGCCGCGGGGCGGCGCACGACGGGGACGCACGCACAGGTGCGGACTCGCTGTCCAAGGGGTTGCGCCGAGGGACGGTACAGGGGTTGCGCCGAGGGGCGGTACGGGGACACGCGCGGTGGTGCCCAGCGTGCGCCCGGCTGTCCGCGGCTGCCGGGGCCCCCCCCGGGGGCGCCGGCGGGGGGGGCGCGGGGGGGGGGGGGGGCGGGCCCCCCCCCCGCCCCCGCCCCCCCCCCGGCCGCCGGGGGCCCCCGCCCCCCCCCCGGGGCCCCCCGGGCCCCCGGGGGGGGCCGGGGGGGGGGGCCCCCCGCGGGGCCCCCCGGGGGGGCCCGCCGCGGTTACGGAGGTCTCAGGCCCACGCCTCCGCCACGGCACGCGCCGCGGCCTCCGTGTCCACCGGCACCGCCCCGGTGCCCGCCGTGACCGCCAGCGCGTCCCCGAGCGCCCGCAGCGAACGGGTCACCGCGCTCGCCGTGGCGTGCGGCCCGTAGTGGTTGACCCGGATCATCTCGGCCGCCAGCGCTCCGCCGCCCGCGATCAGCGGCAGCTCCGGGTCGGCCGCCAGCGCCTTCGCCACCAGCGCGGACGCGTCCACCCCCGCCGGGGCGCGCAGAGTCGTGGCCACCGGCGCTGCGGCCGAGGCCTCGTGCACGTACGGGGTGAGCCCGCCGCCCAGCGCCAGAGCGCCCGCGCGCGCCGCTGCCGCCGCCCGGGCGTGCCGGGACTGCACCGCGGCCAGGCCCGTCTCCTCGATCCGGGCCAGGCAGGCGTCGAGGGCCGCCATCTCCAGCTGCGCGGGCGCGTGCGGGAGGGCGCGCCTCCCCGTGTCGATCCAGCGCTCCTTCCAGTCGAGCAGCGAGAGGTACGAGCGGCGGGGCGCCCGCGGATTGCCGGCCAGCCTGGCCCAGGCGCGCTCGCTCACCGACACGGCCGAGACGCCGGCGGGACCGCCCATCGCCTTCTGCGCGCCGATCACGCACAGGTCCACGCCCCACGCGTCGGGCAGCAGCGGCTCCGCCGCGACCGACGCCACCGCGTCCAGCATCAGCAGCGCTCCGTGCGCGCGTACGACCTCGCCGATCTCACCGACCGGGTTGGTGTTGCCGGTGGCCGCCTCGGCGTGCACCAGCGACACGAAGTCCGTCTCCGGGTGCTCCGCGAGCGCGCGCTCCACCTGCTCCGCGCCCGCCGCGCCGGAGAACGGCACCTCAAGGTCGTGCACAATCGCGCCGCAGTCGCGCAGCCAGCCGCCGAAGGTCTGCCCGTAGGGTCCCGTGACCACGTTGAGCGCGGTGGAGCCGGGCCGCGCGGCGCCCTTCACGCACCCTTCGAGGGGCAACAGCGCCTCGCCCTGCATGATCACCACGTCGTTGCCGGTGTCCAGCAGCGCGGCCACCCGCCGCTCCACGGCGGCGAACTCGGCGGCGGTCGGCGGGGCCAGGTCCAACAGGGCGTCGTGCGGGGGCCTTGCGGGTGCGGGGTGTGTCACGGCTGGGCTTCTCTCCGGTTTCCGGGTGTCCTGGACGCGGCTGCCGAGACCGCCGCTGCCGGCGGCTGCGATCTTCTCGGAACTCCGCTCGAACGAGGGTCTCACGGCCTCGTACAGTGCTCCCATGAGCGATGCGACGACAGCGCCGGCACTGCACGTGAGGGGCCGGGTCCTCCTCGGCCCCGACGAGGCCGTGGACGAGCTGTGGGTGGTCGCGGGCAGGGTCACCTACGAGCGGCCCGCGGGCGTCCGCGACCTGCGCACCGTGACCGGCTGGGCGCTGCCGGGCCTGGTCGACGCCCACTGCCACGTCGGGCTCGACGCGCACGGCCCGGTGGACGAGGCGACCAGCGAGAAGCAGGCCGTCGGCGACCGGGACGCGGGCGCGCTGCTGCTGCGGGACGCGGGCTCGCCCTCCGACACCCGCTGGATCGACGACCGCGACGACCTGCCCAAGATCATCAGGGCAGGGCGGCACATCGCGCGGACCCGCCGCTACATCCGCAACTTCGCCCATGAGATCGAGCCGGAGGACCTGGTCGCCTACGTGGCGCGCGAGGCGCGGCGCGGCGACGGCTGGGTCAAGATCGTCGGTGACTGGATCGACCGCGGGACCGGGGACCTCGGCGCGTGCTGGCCCCGGGGCGCCGTCGAGGCGGCCATCGAGGAGGCGCACCGGCTGGGCGCCCGCGTCACCGCGCACTGCTTCGCCGAGGACTCGCTGCGCGACCTGGTGGAGGCGGGCATCGACTGCGTCGAGCACGCGACGGGGCTGACGGAGGACACCGTCCCGCTGTTCGCCGAGCGGGGCGTCGCCATCGTGCCGACGCTGGTCAACATCGCGACGTTCCCGCAGCTCGCCGCCGCGGGGTCGGCCAAGTTCCCGCGCTGGTCCGCGCACATGGAGCGGCTGCACGCGCGCCGCTACGACACCGTGCGCGCGGCGTACGACGCCGGCATCCCCGTCTACGCGGGCACGGACGCGGGCGGCTCGCTCGCCCACGGTCTGGTGGGCGCGGAGGTCGCGGAGCTGGTGACGGCGGGCATCCCGGTGCTGGACGCGCTCTCAGCGGCCACCTGGGGCGCCCGTCGCTGGCTCGGCCGCCCCGCGCTGGAGGAGGGCGCCCCCGCGGACCTCGTGGTCTACGAGGAGGACCCGCGCGCGGACGTACGCGTCCTCACGGCGCCGCACCGGGTGGTGCTCGCCGGTCACATCGTGGCGTGAGCGGTCGCGGGCGGTACGGGCCGCCGCGAGTGCCCGCCCCGCGGGGCGGTACGCGGCGCTCCGGTACCTGACATGACGGGTTGACAGGACGTGACGAGAGGCGACTCTCCTCGTTGGACATCATCACGTCCGTGACTCCCCACCACCCATGAGGGTGACTGCTGCGCGAGACGAGTGAACTCCCGTGCCTCAGGAATCGAATGGTGTCACGAAAACCCCACTTTCGAGTGAACTAGCGCTCCGTCCCCGCATGTTCACTCTCGGTGCGTAAAGATGCGGATGTCCCAGTCGCCACCGCGCCCTGTCCCCAGTCGGCCGGCCGGCGACACCAGGTCTATGTGGGGGTTTCACGATCTTGAACAGCAACACCTTTCGCCGCAAGCCCGTGCGCCGCTGTGCCGCGATCGCGGCGGCTGCGCTGGCGGTGGGCCCCGTGCTCCTCGCGGCGCCCGCCTCGGCCACCGGCGTCGAGGGCGGCGGCGGGGCGGCCCACGCGGCCGTACTGAAGGCGGGGCTCGACGTCTCGCTGCTCGACAAGAGCGTCGACGTGCCGCTCAACACCTCGCTCAACGAGGTGAGGGCGCCGCGGAGCGCGGACAAGAAGGCGCTGAGCCTGTCGGTGGACGGGGTCGACAAGGGCAGGCCGTTCAGCATGCTCAGCGCGGACGTCGCGGACGCGAGGGCGACCGTCCGGGGGAAGACGGCGGAGGGGTACGTGAACCTCGCCCACGCCAAGGTGCACGTGCCGGGGCTCCCGCTGCTCTCCCTGATCGAGATCCAGCAGGTCACCTCCAGGGCGACCTGCGAGGCGGGGAAGCGCCCCGTCGCGGTCTCGAACCTGCTGGGCGACGTCACGGTGCTCGGCAGGCGCGTCACGCTGTCGACGGCCGGCCCGACGCGGGTGAGCGTGCCCGGGGTGGGCGACGTGAGCCTCGAACTGTCCCACACCAGGACCACGTCCCGCACGGCCGCCGCGACGGCGCTCGCTCTGGACGTCTCCATCAACCCGCTGAAGCTGAACGTCGCGGACGTGAAGGGCTCGGTGCAGCTGGCGACGGCCGACTGCACGACGCCCGCACGGCCGGGCTCGGGCGGCGGCACGAGCCCCTCCAAGCCGTCAGAGCCCTCCAAGCCGTCAGAGCCCTCAAAGCCGACGAACCCGCCCGCCTCCCAGGCGCCGGACGTCAAGGCGCAGAGCGCGTCCAACCCCGAGCCGGTCTCCTCGGCGAAGGAGAAGCTCGCCGAGACGGGAGGCAGTTCGACCACGCCGTACATCGCGGGCGGCGCGGCGGTCCTGCTGGTGGCGGGCGCCGGCGCGGTCGTCCTGGCCAAGCGCCGCTCGTCGCACTGACGCACCGGGCCGGGAGCCTCGAAGCGTCGCGCTGACGCGCACCGGGCCGAGGCCCCGAAGGCTCTGACGCACCGGGCCGAGGCCCCGGCGGCGGAGGGTGCCCGGCGCGCGGGCCCCCGGGGCCCCGGGCCCCCCCCCCCCCCCCCCCCCGGGGGGCGCCCCCCCCCCGAGCCCAGCCCACCGGTGCCCGCGACAGCGACGCGGCCAGCCCTGCGCGCGCGAGCGCCGCAGCGCTACGCCGCCCTCGCCGTGCCCGTCAGGGCCAGGTCGAGGGCCTGGAGGAAGCGGTTCGTCGTCGCCCGGTCGCGTACCGCGAGGCGCAGCCACTCGCCGTCCAGGCCGGGGAACGTGTCGCCCCTGCGCACCGCGAAGCCGTACGTCCGCAACCGGGCCCGCACCGCGTCCGCCCGGGCCGTGCGCACCAGGACGAACGGGCCCTGCGCCGCGTGCACGGCCTCGACCTCCTCGAATTCGGCGAGCCCCGCCAGCAGGTGGGCCCGCTCGGCGCACATCACCCGCGCCGCCGCGTCCGCCTCCGCGAGCGCGTCCGGCGCCATGCACGCCTCCGCCGCCGCCAGCGCGGGCGTGGACACCGGCCACAGCGGCTGCGCCCGCTCCAATTCCGTGATCACCTGCGGCTCGGCGAGCACATAGCCGATGCGCAGCCCCGCGAGCCCCCAGGTCTTCGTCAGGCTCCGCAGCACCACGAGCCCCGGCACATCGGTGTCGCCCGCCAGCGACTCCAGCTCGCCCGGCACCGCGTCCATGAACGCCTCGTCCACCACCAGCACCCGGCCGGGCCGCGCCAGCGACGCCAGCGTGTCCGCGGGGTGCAGCACCGAGGTGGGGTTCGTCGGATTCCCGACGACCACCAGATCCGCGTCGTCGGGCACCTCGCCCGGATCGAGCCGGAAGCCGTCCTCCCGGCGCAGCAGCACCCGCCGCACCTCGTACCCCGCGTCCCGCAGGGCGGCCTCGGGCTCCGTGAACTGCGGGTGCACCACCACCGGCCGGTGCACTCGAAGCGCCCGCGCCAGCAGGACGAACGCCTCGGCCGCGCCCGCCGTCAGCAGGACCCGCTCCACCGGCAGACCGTGCCGTGCCGCGACGGCCGCGCGCGCCCTGCGGCCGTCGGGATACGCCGCGAGGCCCGTCAGCGAGTCGGCGATGCGGTCCCGCAGCCACCCGGGCGGCGTCCCGCCCCGCACGTTGACCGCCAGGTCGACCAGATCGCCCGGCCCCTCCCGTACCTCGGCGTCGCCGTGGTGGCGCAGATCGTGGGTGCCCGCGGCACCGTGGGGATCGGCGGACTGCTCGGCCGTGCGTCTCACGGCGCTCCCTCCGTACGCGCCCTGTGGGGAGGGCACGTCAGCATCCGGTTCAGCGTGTCCGAGCTGTCTACCCTCCGCACAGACGTTCTGTCCACGGGATGCACACGAACCGTCACCCGGGAGGGGAAGCGCGTCCCCGCCGCCCGGTCGCGCACCGCGCGGTCCCTTGCGCGCGACCGCGCACGTCGCCGTGGCCGCCGCGCCCTTCCGCTTCGCCACCAGCAGCCGCCCGCCGCCCGCGAGAGCCGCCGCCTCCGCGACCGATCCCGTCCCGGCTGCCGCCCGTACACCGTCCGCCGGGTTCGGCACGGGCACCGCGTCGAGCACCTCGGCGGGCCAGCCGCGCAGCGGAACGCCGAGGCGTGCCGCCGCGGCCACGAGACCGGGCTCGGCGGCCCGCGTGTCGAGGGTCGCGAGCTCCGCCACGGCGGCGGGCCGCAGCTCCGCCGCCAGCAGCACGTCCGCCACCAGCGCGATCACGTCGTCCGCCGGCACGCCGGGACGTACGCCGATACCGACCGTCAGGTCGGGCGGTCCGAAAGGGGCGCCAAACGTGAAGTTGGTCACGACAGGCCCCGATCCGGGCCTCCGGGCGCCCCCGGATGTGCGCGGACCGGCAATGATCGGCTATGCAGGGGCTCATGGCGGTGTTCGTCGCGCTCGGCGCGTTCCTGATGACGCTGTTCGGCGGCTGGACGGCGCAACGCGTCACCGACCGCCGGCACCTCGTGCTCGGCCTCGCCGGTGGGCTCATGCTCGGCGTCGTCGGCCTCGATCTGCTGCCCGAGGCGGTCTCCGCCGCGGGCAACGAAGTGCTGGGCGTTCCGCAGGCGCTGCTGCTGTTCGTCGGCGGCTTCCTCGTCGCCCATCTGGTCGAACGCCTCCTCGCGACCCGGCAGAGCTCGCACGGCGGTGACGATCTGGACGCCGCCGAGGCTGCGGCACCGGGCCCGTCCCCCGCGACCGCGTCCGGGGCCACCGCCGGCCACCCGCACACCCACGCCCACGCC
>NZ_JAIUKE010000300.1 GCF_020176795.1 Streptomyces sp. 8L | reverse complement strand
CCGCTCCCCCGGACTCCGCTCCCCCGGCTTTGTCCCGCACGCGTTCCTGTCCGCCCGCCTCCGCCCAGGACCGCCACGGCCCCCGCACGGGAGACGTCCGGGTCCCGGGAGACGTCCGGGCGCCCGGCGTCCCGCGCCGCGGTCCCGGCGCCCCCGTCTCGGTCTCCGCCAGGCGTGCCGCCGCCTCGTGCATGGCGAGTTCCAGCACCGCCGGGTCGGTCAGCGTCCCCGATCCGTCCGGCGGTACGAGCCACCGCCCACCCGTCGCCCGCCGTCCCGGGTGCGGCACGACGATCCAGGTGCCGCGCCCCGCGCCGCGTACGCCCGTGCCGAGCCAGCGGGCGGCCGTGCCCGGCGGTACGAAGAACCCGGTCCGCGCGTCGTCCGGGTCGGCGAGCACCGGTCCCGGCCGGTCCACGAGCATGGCCAGCACGTCGAGCGTGGGGCCCCCGAGGTCCGCCGGCAGGATCAGCACGTCCCAGCGGCGCCCGGCCGGCAGCAGGACCACCCCCGCGGGACTGCGTTCCCATTCCCGGCGGCACGCCTCCGGATCGAGCGCCGCCCCCGCGAGCCACTCCATCGCGCTCCTCGCCTCCGAGGTCCCACCCGAGTCAGCCATCCGCCCCGTCTCCCCTTCGCGGTCGGTACGGGCACCGCGCGGCCTGCGCGGCGCCGGACTTCGCGTCCAGAGGGGAGAGCGGGGCGGCGCGCCGTTATGACGCGGGTTCGGCGACGGATCGGAGCAGGCCCCGGTGATCTGGATCACGCCGCACGGGCCGGGCGCCCCGGCCCCGGGCACGGCGGACCTCGGAGCGGGACCTCGGCCGCGGGGTCCGGACCCGCCTCCAGGCCCGGCTCGGGACCGCCCGTACGCCCGTGCGCTCAGCTGTCGAAGCCGAGGCCGAGCCGGTCCATCGTCCACAGCCACAGGTTGCGCCGGCCGCCGCTCGCGTCGGCGCGTGCCAGCGACCACTTCGTCAGGCCGATGCCCGCCCAGGCCGCCGGCTCCGGCGGGAACGGCAGCGGTTTGCGCCGGACCATCTCCAGCTCCGTGCGCTCCGTCCGCTCGCCCGCCAGCAGGTCGAGCATCACGTCGGCGCCGAACCGCGTGGCCCCGACGCCCAGACCGGTGAAGCCGGCGGCGTAGGCGACGCGTCCCTGGTGCGCGGTGCCGTAGAAGGCGGCGAAGCGGGTGCAGGTGTCGATGGCGCCGCCCCAGGCGTGGCTGAAGCGGACGCCTTCGAGCTGCGGGAAGCAGCGGAAGAAGTGCCCGGCGAGCTTGAGGTACGTCTCGGGGCGCCGGTCCCGGTCGCCGTCCAGCCGTCCGCCGAAGGGGTAGATGGCGTCGTAACCGCCCCACAGGACGCGGTTGTCGGACGTCAGGCGGAAGTAGTGGAACTGGTTGGCGCTGTCGCCGAGCCCCTGCCGCCCCCGCCACCCGATGGACGCCAGCTGCGCGGTCGTGAGCGGCTCGGTCGTCAGCGCGTAGTCGTAGACCGGGACGGTGTACGGACGGACGCGGCGCAGCAGTGAGGGGAAGACGTTCGTGCCGAGGGCGGCCTGCCGCGCGAACACCCGGCCGTAGGGCGTGCGGACCGCCATGCCGGGGCCCGACCTGGCCAGTGCGAGGCCCGGCGTGTTCTCGTAGACGCGGACGCCGAGGGCGAGGCAGGCGCGCTTGAGGCCCCAGGCCAGCGCGGCCGGGTTGACGAGTGCGACCCCCTCCCGGTCGTAGAGGCCGCCCAGGAAGGTGGGCGAGTCGACCTCGGCGCGTACGGCGTCCTGGTCGAGCACCTGAAGGCCGGTACGGCCGCCCACGCCGGTGACGCCCGCGCGTTCGGCCTCCTCCTTGAGGGCGTACAGCTCGGCGAGCTGGTGGGGTTCGGTGGCTACGTCGATCTCGCCCGTGCGCTCGAAGCCGCAGTCGATGCCGTGGCGGGCGACGGCGTCCTCGATGGCGTCGAGGTTGCGGGCGCCGAGCTCTTCCAGGGTGCGCAGTTCGCCGGGCCAGCGGGCGAGCCCGTTGGGCAGGCCGTGGGTGAGGGACGCGGCGCAGAAGCCGCCGTTGCGGCCGGAGGCGGCCCATGCCACCTCCCGGCCCTCGATGAGGACGACGTCGCGCCCGGGGTCGCGCTCCTTGGCGATGAGCGCGGTCCACAGGCCGCTGTAGCCGCCGCCGACGACGAGCAGGTCGCAGCGTTCGTCGCCGGTGAGCGCCGGGAGCGCGGCGGGCCTCGCGGGATCGTCGAGCCAGTACGGGACGGGCCTGACGTCCGCGAGGGACGCCGCGGCGGCGCGGGTGGCCGGGTGCGCGGCCGGGACGGTACCCATGGCTCCTGGGGCCATGACTAACAACTCCTTCGGGCCCCGGCGAGCGGGGCCCACCTGTGCGGGCTGCGGGTGCCGGGCAACCGGTCAGGGCGCGGCCGAGGCCCTGGCCCTGCGGGTGCTGACGGCCTGGCCCGCGACGACGACCAGTACCGCGATGACGAACATCGCCGTACCGATCACATTGATCTGCACGGGCGTGCCGCGCTGTGCCGAGCCCCAGACGAACATGGGAAAGGTCACCGTGGACCCGGCGTTGAAATTGGTGATGATGAAGTCGTCGAACGAGAGCGCGAACGACAGCAGCGCCCCGGCGACAATCCCCGGTGCCGCGATCGGCAGGGTGACGCGTACGAAGGTCTGGACGGGCCCCGCGTACAGGTCGCGCGCGGCCTCTTCGAGCCGCGGGTCCATGGACAGCACGCGTGCCTTGACGGCGACGACCACGAAGCTCAGGCAGAACATGATGTGGGCGATGAGGATGGTCCAGAAACCGAGCTGAGCACCGAGGTTGAGGAAGAGCGTCAGCAGCGACGCGGCCATGACGACCTCGGGCATCGCCATCGGCAGGAAGATCAGCGAGTTGACCGGGCCGCGGCCGTGGAAGCGGTATCTGACCAGCGCGAAGGCGATCATGGTGCCGAGCAGGGTGGCGCCGATCGTCGCGTAGACGGCGATCTGGAGGGAGAGCGCGAGCGAGCCGCACAGCCCGGCGGCCCCGCACGGCGACGTCCACGCGTCGAGCGAGAAGTGGTTCCACGCGTAGTTGAACCGGCCGGTGGGCTTGTTGAACGAGAACACCATCACGACGACGTTCGGCAGGATCATGTAGGCGAGCGTGATCAGGCCCGCGATCACCACCAGGTGCTGCCGTACCCAGCGCAGTGCGGTCATCAGAGCACTTCCTCCGTTCCGGCGTGGTGGATGTGGAAGCCGGTGGTCACGGTCGTCACGGGGGCCTCTCCGCTCCCGGCCCGGCGCCTGCGGAAGCCGGTCGTCACAGCAGTTCCTCCGTCCCGGCCCGGCGAATGTAGAAGCTGACCACGAACAGCACGACCGCCATGAGGATGAACGAGAGCGCCGCCGCGGCCGGATAGTCGAGCACCGTGAGGAACTGCGACTGGATGACGCTGCCGATCATCTTGGTGTCCGCGGACCCGAGCAGTTGCGCGTTGACGTAGTCGCCGCTGGACGGGATGAAGGTCAGCAGGGTGCCGGAGACGACGCCGGGCAGCGACATCGGGAAGGTCACCTTGCGGAAGGTGGTCCACGGCGTCGCGTACAGGTCGCCCGCGGCCTCGTGCAGCCGGTGGTCGACGCGCTCCAGCGAGGTGTAGAGCGGCAGGATCATGAACGGCAGGAAGTTGTAGGTGAGTCCGGTGACGACGGCGAGCGGGGTGGCGAGGACCCGGTCGCCGCTGGTCCAGCCGAGGGCGTTGGTCAGGTCGAGGATGTGCGCCGCGTTCAGGAGGGCGACGACCGGACCACCGTCGGCGAGGATCGTCTTCCAGGCGAGGGTGCGGATCAGGAAGCTGGTGAAGAACGGCGCGATGACGAGCACCAGCAGGACGTTGCGGAAGCGCCCGGCGCGGAAGGCGATGAGGTACGCGAGCGGGTAGCCGACGACCAGGCAGAGCAGGGTGGCGACCGCCGCGTACAGCAGGGAGCGCAGGAACTGCGGGTAGTACTCGCGCAGCACGTCCCAGTACGTCTGGACGTGCCAGGTGACGTGGAAGCCGTTCTCCAGCGATCCGGTCTGCACGGACGTGGACGCCTGGTAGATCAGCGGGACGACGAAGAAGACGACCAGCCAGAGGATGCCGGGCAGCAGCAGCCAGTACGGCACGAGCCGCTTGCGCCGGGGCGCCGGGCGCACCGCCGGCTCCTCGGCGAGGGGCGCGGGGGCGGGCGGTGCCGTGGCCGCGGTCATGACGCCTCCCCTTCGCCGGCGGAGATCTCCTGGTCGGCGCCGAGCCCGAAACTGTGCCCCGGGTTCCAGTGCAGGACGACCTCGGCGCCGGGCACGAGGCGGCCGTCACGCTCGATGTTCTGCGCGTACACGGCCAGTTCGGACCCGACGGGGCTGTCGATCACGTACTGCGTGGAGACGCCGATGAAGCTGGCGTCGGCGATGCGGCCGGGAACGCGGTTGCGGCCCTCGGGGATGGCGCCCGCGTCGTCCGCGTGGGCGAGTGTGATCTTCTCGGGGCGTATGCCCACCAGCACCTTCCCGCCGCCGGTGGTCGGGGCCGTGCAGCGCGCCGCGGGCAGGGTGAGTTTGCAGCCAGCGCCCCCGGAGACGGTGAGATCCCCGCCGTCGGTGCCGAGGATCTCCGTCTCGATGAGGTTCGAGGTGCCGAGGAAGTTGGCGACGAACGTCGTGCGCGGGTTCTCGTAGAGGTCGCCGGGGCTCCCGAGCTGTTCGACGCGGCCCGCGCTCATCACCGCGATGGTGTCGGCCATCGTCATGGCCTCCTCCTGGTCGTGGGTGACGTGGATGAAGGTGACGCCGACCTCCGTCTGGATGCGCTTGAGTTCGAGCTGCATCTGGCGGCGCAGCTTGAGGTCGAGCGCGCCGAGCGGCTCGTCGAGGAGCAGTACCTGGGGCCGGTTGATCAGGGCGCGCGCGACGGCGACGCGCTGCTGCTGGCCGCCGGAGAGCTGCTGCGGCTTGCGGCGCGCGTAGTCGCCGAGCTGGACGAGGTCGAGCATCTCGCCGACCTGCTTCTTCACGGACTTGACGCCGCGGCGGCGCAGGCCGAACGCGACGTTCTCGAAGATGTCGAGGTGCGGGAACAGCGCGTAGCTCTGGAAGACGGTGTTGACGGGCCTCTTGTACGGCGGCAGGCCGGTGACGTCCCGGTCGCCGAGGAAGACGCTGCCCGTGGTCGGGTCCTCCAGGCCGGCGATCATCCGCAGCGTGGTGGTCTTCCCGCAGCCCGACGCGCCGAGCAGCGCGAAGAACGAGCCCCGGGGCACGGTGAGATCGAGCGGCCGGACGGCCTGGAAGGAACCGTACTTCTTGCTGATCCCGGCGAGGCGGACGTCGCCGCCGGCCGGCCTGGTGGATGCGGTCTGGGTCATCGGTAGCAGTCCCGGAGGCTAGGTGGGTGTGACGGTCGCGGCGGTGGCGTCCCCGCTCCGGCGGCACCCGCGCGGGCGGAGGCGGCGGACGGGCGGAGCCTCAGGCGCCGATGAGCCTGGAGAACTTCTCCTCCAGGGCCGTGTCCTCCTTGTTGCTCAGGGAGCGGAAGGAGTGGGAGGCCGCCTGCATCTTCGCGTCCGGAATGATCAGCACGTTGTCGGCCGCGGCCTTGTCGAGCTTCGCCAGTTCGGGCTTCACGTGCTCGCAGGGGCACACGTAGTTGATGTACGCGGCGAGCTTCGCCGCCGCCGCCGGCTCGTAGTAGTAGTCCATCAGCCGCTCGGCGTTGGCGCGGTGCCTGGCCTTGGCGGGGACCATCATGTTGTCGCTGGAGATCATGTAACCGGAGGCGGGTACGGCGTACTTAATGTCCGGGTTCTCTGACTGGAGCTGGACGATGTCGCCGGCCCACGCGAGGCAGGCGGCGATATCGCCCTTGTCGAGGTCGGAGGTGTAGTCGTTGCCCGCGAAGCGCCGGATCTGATGGGAGTCGACGCCTTTCTGGAGGCGGGCGATCGCGGCGTCGTAGTCGTCGGTGGTGAAGGTCTCGGGGTCCTTGCCCATGTCGAGCAGGGTCATGCCCATGGTGTCGCGCATCTCGGTGAGGAACGCGACGCGTCCCGCGAGCTTCGGGTCGTCGAGGAGTTGCGAGACGGAGTCGACCTTCCGGCCGCCGGTGGCTTTCGCGTTGTACGCGATGACGGCGGGGATGCCGGCCCACGGATAGGAGTGGGCGCGGCCGGGGTCCCAGTCGGGGGTGCGGAACGTATCGATGAGGTTGGCGTACGCGTTCGGCATCAGGGACGCGTCGAGGGTCTGCGCCCAGCCGAGGCCGATGATCCGCCCGACGAGCCAGTCGGTGAGCACGATGATGTCGCGGCCGATGTCCTGGCCCGCGGCGAGCTGCGGCTGGATCTTGCCGAAGAACTCGTTGTTGTCGTTGATGTCGGTGTTGTACGTGACCTTGATGCCGGTGCGCCGCGTGAACGCCTCCAGCGACGGATAGTGCTTCCCGTCGTCGGTGACGTCCATGTACTCGGTCCAGTTGGAGAAGACCACCTTCTTCTCGCGCGCCGAGTAGTCGGGGTCGCCGGCGGCCTTGCCGTCCTTCTTGGCGGCGGGGATGCCGCAGCCGGTCAGGGCGGCGAACCCGCCGAACGTCAGCGCGCCGAGGCCGCCCGCGCGCAGCAGGGAGCGGCGGGTGGGGGCGCCCCTGCCGGTGGTGAGGTGCCGCTGTATCGCCGCGAGCTGGACGGGCGAGAGGCCCTCCGGTTCTTCGTCTGCCATGGCCTCGGCCCTCTCGGGTGTGTGTGTCACGTCCGGTCCCCGAAGATCGTGCGGTGCCAGTCCTTCCTCGCCACCGCGGTGTTGTCGTACATGACGTGCTTGACCTGGGTGTACTCCTCGAAGGAGTACACCGACATGTCCTTCCCGCCACCGCTTTGCTTGTAGCCGCCGTGCGGCATCTCGCTGATGATCGGGATGTGGTCGTTGACCCAGACGCAGCCGGCCTTGATCTCGCGGGTGGCGCGTCCGGTGCGATAGACGTCGCGGCTCCAGGCGGAGGCGGCGAGGCCGTAGGGGGTGTCGTTGGCGAGGGCGATGCCCTCGTCGTCGGTGTCGAAGGGGGCGGCGGCGAGGACGGGGCCGAAGATCTCCGTGCGCATGGCCTCGCTGTCCTGGGGGGCGTCGGCGATCAGCGTGGGCCGGTAGTACGCGCCGGCCGCGAGGTCCCCGCCGGGCGCCTCGCCCCCGGTGACGACGCGGGCGTGGGCGCGGGCGCGGTCGACGAACCCGGCGACGCGGTCGCGGTGGGCGTGCGTGACGAGCGGGCCGAGGTCGGTGGAGGCCGCGAACGGGTCGCCGACGCGCACGGACGCCATCAGGTCGGCGACCCCGGCGACGAAGGCGTCGTACAGGGGGCGCTGGACGTAGGCGCGGGTGGCGGCGGTGCAGTCCTGCCCGGTGTTGATGAGCGCGGCGGCGACGGCGCCGTGCACGGCGGCCTCCAGGTCGGCGTCGTCGAAGACGACGAACGGGGCCTTGCCGCCGAGTTCGAGGTGGACGCGGGTGACGGTGGCGGCGGCGATCTCGGCGACCCGCCTGCCGACGGCGGTGGAGCCGGTGAAGGACGTCATGGCCACGTCCGGGTGGCCGACGAGGTGCTCGCCCGCGTCGCGGCCGGTACCGCAGACGATGTTGATCACACCGTCGGGGATTCCAGCCTCCTGGGCGGCCTGCGCGAACATCAGCGAGGTCAGCGGGGTGATCTCGGCGGGCTTGAGCACGACGGTGTTGCCGGCGGCGACGGCGGGGAGGATCTTCCACGCGGCCATCTGGAGCGGGTAGTTCCAGGGTGCGACGGAGCCGACGACACCGAGGGGCTCCCGGCGGACGCAGGAGGTGTGGTCGGCGCTGTACTCACCGGCCGAGGTGCCCTGGAGATGGCGTGCGGCGCCCGCGAAGAACGCGGCGTTGTCGACCGTGCCCGGCACGTCGAACCCGGCCGACAGCTTCACCGGCTTGCCGCACTGGAGGGACTCCGCCTGTGCGAAGTCCTCGGACCGTGCCGCGAGCACGGCGGCGAGGCGGTGCAGTGCGTCGGACCGCTCGCCCGGGGTGGCTGCGGACCACGCGGGGAACGCGGTGACGGCTGCGGCGACCGCGGCGTCCACGTCCGCGGTGGAGGCGAGCGCGTAGGTGAGGACGGTCTCGCCCGTGGCGGGGTCCACGACGTCCTGGGAGCGCCCGGAGGTTCCGGGCACGAGGCGCCCGTCGATGAACTGCGCCCCGTCCGCGAAGCGTTTCTCTGCCGGGAAGCGGTCGCTCATGACGTTCTCCGTTGTTCCTGATGCGATTGAGTGCAGATCCTGGCAGAGCATCGCCCACGCAACAAGGGATTCCGTTGTTTCCATTTGGTTACACAACGGAATCGGTCGACCACGGATGCGGCGCGTCACCGGGCTGAGGGTCCCTGGGCCGTCAACGGGCGGAGGCTCCCTCAGCCCGTCGCAGGGCGGAGGCTCCCGGCTCGGAGCTCCTGCCGGAGGTCGCCGCCGAAGGCCCTGGGGAAGGCCGCTGTCAGAGGGCCCTGCCAGACTCGTCGGCATGGACCAGAGCATGGGCGGCCAGAGCATGGGCGGTACGGCGGCGCTGCGGGAACTCGCCGCGCGCACGCGGCGCGGGGAGCGGGTCGGGTACCTGCGTTTCTGGGGCCACGCGCCCAGCCGGGACGGGCAGTTGTCGGCGAGCTGCCTGAGCCAGTGGTGGCCCGCGCCGTTCACGGTCGGCGGCGTCGCCTACGCCACGGCGGAACACTGGATGATGGCGGGCAAGGCGCGCCTGTTCGGGGACGCGGAGGCGGAGCGCGCCGCCCTCGCGGCGGCCCACCCCTCGCAGGCGAAGAAGGCGGGGCGGCTGGTGCGCGGCTTCGACGAGGAGATATGGCGTCAGGAGCGGTTCGCGCTGGTGGTCGAGGGCAGTGTGCACAAGTTCGGCCAGGACCCGGCGCTGCGGTCGTTCCTGCTGGCGACCGGTGACCGGGTACTGGTGGAGGCGAGCCCGGTGGACCGGATCTGGGGCATCGGGCTCGCGGCCGACGACGCGCGCGCGGAGAATCCGGCCGACTGGCGCGGCCAGAATCTGCTGGGCTTCGCCCTGATGGAGGCCAGGACGCGGCTGTCGGAGGGCTGAGGCGCCCCACCGCCGGAGCCCGTTCGGAGCGTTCCCGGCGGCGGCCGCGTCACCGGGCGCCGTGCTTACGGGGCGCCCCGTGAGCACGGCACCTCAGGCGCGAGGCCCCGGCTTCTGGGGCGCCGGCCGTTCGCGGCGCCCGGCCTTCGAGGTGCCGGCCCCCGGGCTGCCCGCCGTTCGGGGCGCCGGCCCGCGGGGCCCCGGTGCCGCGCGCGTCAGTGCTCGATGACCAGCGACGTGGCGAAGGGGTCGTCGTCCGGCAGCGGGGTGCTGTCGTGCGACTCGTGGACGCCGACGATGATGGCGACGACGATCCCGACTATCGCCAGGAAGCCGAGTACCGCGCCTATCCAGCCGAGGATCAGCCCGGCCGTCGCGGCACTGCGGTTGGTCGCCTCTCCGTTGTCCGCCTTGCGCCGGCCCTTCACGGCGAAGACGATCGCGAGTATGCCGGTGATCAGGCCGGTGATGCCGTACAGGCAGATACCGACCACGGACACGATGCCGAGCACCATCGCCGCGGTGCCCATGCCGTTCGACGGCGGGGCCTGACCGGCCCAGCCGGGCCCGCCGTAGGGTGCCGGCCCGCCCGCCTGGTACTGCGGGTAGCCGTAGCCGGGCCCCTGCGGGTAGGGCGGAGCCCCGGCCGCGGAACCTCCCGGGTAGGGCGGCGGCCCGGCCGGAGGGCCCGCGGGCGGGGGCACCTGGCCGGAGCTCTGCCCGGAGTGGCCGTACGTGCCCGGGGGGGGGGGGGGGGGGGGCACGGGGCCCGGTGTGCCCAGGACCGTCGGCTGGTCGTGTACGGAGCCGCCGGCCGGCGGCGCGCCCGGCGGGCTCTGCGGCGGCGGCCCGGGCGGCTGGGCCGGCTTGTCGAGCGAAGGCCGCTGCTCGGGCGCGGCCCACGGGTCCCGCGGCTGGTCGCCGACCGGCTGCTGCCCGCTCTGGTCTGGCATGGTGCTCCCCCATTGTTAGGCGAACATGCATGCTACGGCCTCGCGGGGCCGAGCGGCCTCTCCGGGTTCGGGACCTCGGCTCCGCCTACGATGATGCGTCGATGCCGGGAAGGGGCCGTCCACCGATCCGGCCCGCCCGTGCCGCTGCGCTGGAGGAACCATGACCGATCTGCACCCGTTCATCGCGGGGCTGCCCAAGGCCGAACTGCATGTGCACCACGTCGGCTCGGCGTCGCCGCGTATCGTCGCGGAACTGGCGGGGCGGCACGCCGACTCGAAGGTGCCGACCGATCCCGACGCCCTCGCCGACTACTTCACGTTCACGGACTTCGCGCACTTCATCGAGGTGTACCTGTCGGTGGTCGACCTGATCCGCACGGCGGAGGACATCCGGCTGCTGACCTTCGAGATCGCGCGGGACATGGCCCGGCAGAACATCCGCTACGCGGAGCTGACGGTCACTCCGTTCAGCTCGACCCGGCGCGGCATCCCCGACATGGCGTTCATGGAGGCCATAGAGGACGCCCGCAAGTCCGCCGAGTCCGAACTCGGCGTCGTACTGCGGTGGATCTTCGACATTCCCGGCGAGGCGGGCCTCGAAGCCGCGGAGGAGACGGCGCACCACGCGGTGGACCTGCGCCCCGAGGGCCTCGTCGGGTTCGGCCTCGGCGGCCCGGAGATCGGGGTGCCGCGCCCGCAGTTCAAGCCGTACTTCGACCGTGCGATCGCGGCGGGGCTGCACTCGGTGCCGCACGCCGGCGAGACCACGGGGCCCGAGACGGTGTGGGACGCGCTCACGGAGCTGCGCGCCGAGCGGATCGGGCACGGCACCAGTTCGGTCCGCGACCCGCGGCTGCTTGAGCATCTCGCGGAGCACCGCGTCCCCCTGGAAGTGTGCCCCACGTCCAACGTCGCGACCCGCGCGGTCGCCTCGCTCGACGAACACCCGGTCGCGCGCATGGTGGAGGCGGGTGTGCTGGTGACCGTGGGCAGTGACGACCCGCCCATGTTCGGCACCGACCTCAACCAGGAGTACGGGGTCGTGGCCCGGCTGCTGGGCCTCGACGAGCGGGGCGTGGCCGAGCTCGCGAAGAACGCCGTGGAGGCGTCCTTCCTCGACGCCGCGGGCAAGAGGCGGATCGCGGGCGAGATCGACACCTACACCGCCGCCTGGCTCGCCCGGTGAGCCGGCGGCCCGTCGTCGCGGTGGCGCACCGCGGCGATCCCTACCGGCGGCGCGAGAACACCCTCGCCTCGATCCGCTCGGCCGTCGCGCGCGGCGCGGGCGCCGTGGAGACCGATGTCCGGCTGACCGGGGACGGCGTGCCCGTCCTCCTGCACGACTCCTCGCTGGAGCGGCTGTGGGGCCATCCGCGGCAGCTCGGCGACATCACGGCGGCCGAGGTCGCCGAGGTGACGGGCGGCGGCGTACCGACCCTGCGGGACGCGCTGCTCGGGACGGACTGCAGGCTCCAGCTCGACCTGCCGGGCGCGACGCCCGCCGCCGTGCGCACCATCGCGGGCGTGGTGCGCGACTGCGGTGCGGGCGAGCGCGTGTACTGGACCGGCGCGCCCTCCACGATGCTCGCGGTGCGCGCGCTCGATCCCTCCGCCGAGATCGCGATGACGTGGAAGACGGTCGTGCCGCCGCTGCCCTCGCTGCTCGCCGCGGTGCGTCCGCGGTGGGTCAACTACCGCTTCGCCCTGGCCACGCCCGAGGTCGTCGCGCGCGGCCACCGGGACGGCGTCCTCGTCTCGGCGTGGACGGTCGACACGGCCCGTACCATGCGGCGGCTCGTACGCTCCGGCATCGACGCGGTGACCACCAACAGGATCGACGTCCTGGTCCGGCTACTGGCAGGCTGAGGCGCCCGCGGGCGCCGCGTAGCGGCCGGGGTCCCGGCGGGGATGTCCGCCGGGGCCCCGGTCCCGCCTCAGTCCTCCAGTGCCGTCATCACGTGCTTGACGCGCGTGTAGTCGTCGAAGCCGTACGAGGACAGGTCCTTGCCGTAGCCCGACTTCTTGAAGCCGCCGTGCGGCATCTCCGCGACCAGCGGGATGTGCGTGTTGATCCAGACGCAGCCGAAGTCGAGGGACTTGGAAAGGCGCATGGCGCGGGCGTGGTCCCTGGTCCACACGGAGGAGGCGAGCGCGTACTCGACGTCGTTCGCGTAACTGAGGGCCTGGGCCTCGTCCGTGAAGGACTGGACGGTGATGACCGGGCCGAACACCTCGTTCTGGATGATCTCGTCGTCCTGCTTGAGGCCGGAGACGACGGTCGGCGCGTAGAAGTAGCCCTTGTCGCCGACGCGCCGGCCGCCCGCCTCGATCTTCGCGTGCGCGGGCAGCCGGTCGATGAACCCGGAGACGCGCTCCAGCTGGTTCGCGTTGTTGAGCGGCCCGTAGAGCACGTCCTCGTCGTCGGCGGCGCCGGTCTTCGTCTCGGCGGCGGCCTTGGCGAGCGCGGCGACGAACGCGTCGTGGACGGACTCGTGCACGAGGACGCGGGTGGCGGCCGTGCAGTCCTGCCCCGCGTTGAAGTAGCCCGCGACGGAGATGCCCTCGACGGCCTTGGGGATGTCGACGTCCTCGAAGACGATGACGGGCGCCTTGCCGCCGAGCTCCAGGTGGACGCGCTTGACGTCCTTGGCGGCGGACCCCGCGACCTCGATGCCGGCCCGTACGGAGCCGGTGATGGAGGCCATCGCGGGCGTCGGGTGCTCGACCATGGCACGGCCCGTGTCGCGGTCGCCGCAGATGACGTTGAAGACGCCCGCGGGCGCGACGGCGCCGATGATCTCCGCCATCAGGACGGTGGAGGCGGGCGTGGTGTCGGACGGCTTCAGGACGACGGTGTTGCCCGCGGCGAGGGCCGGGGCGAACTTCCACACGCCCATCATCATCGGGTAGTTCCAGGGCGCGACCTGCGCGCAGACGCCGATCGGCTCGCGCCGCACGAACGACGTCAGGCCGTCCATGTACTCGCCCGCCGAGCGGCCGTCCAGCATCCGCGCGGCGCCCGCGAAGAACCGGATCTGGTCGACCATCGGCGGGATTTCCTCGGTACGGGTGAGGCCGAGGGGTTTGCCGGTGTTCTCCGACTCGGCGGCGATCAGCTCCTCCGCGCGCTCCTCGAAGGCGTCGGCGATCTTCAGCAGCACCTTCTGGCGCTCGGCCGGGGTGGTGTCCCGCCAGGCGGGGAAGGCGGCGGCAGCGGCCCGCATGGCGGCGTCGACGTCGTCGGGGCCGGAGAGCGGCGCCGTGGCGTAGACCTCGCCGGTGGCCGGGTTCACCACATCGGTGGTGCGCCCGTCGGCGGCGTCCCGGAACTCCCCGTTGATGTAGTTGCGCAGACGGCGCGGCTCAGTGGTCACTGCCACCCTCCTGTCGTTCGGATGTCCATGGTGCGAGACGCCCACCCTAGCCAGTGGCCCGACGCTTTCGACAGGCCCGACGCTCCCGATCTTCGGATTCGGTTTATTTCGGGTCGCTGGACAACGAATTTCATCGATGAAGGGTTGCGTGACCGACGAGGAGCAAGGCACAGTGAGAAACGTGGTCAGTCGCAGCGCAGAGTTCAGGAACGGGAACGCCCCCGTCCACGGGATCGACGCCGTCTCCCTCGCCATCATCGAGCAGCTCCAGGAGGACGGGCGGCGTCCGTACGCGGCGATCGGGAAGGCCGTCGGGCTCTCCGAGGCAGCCGTGCGCCAGCGCGTGCAGAAACTGCTCGACCAGGGCGTGATGCAGATCGTCGCCGTCACCGACCCCCTCACCGTGGGGTTCCGGCGGCAGGCGATGGTCGGGATCAACGTCGAGGGCGACATCGACACCGTCGCGGAAGCGCTCACCGCCATGTCCGAGTGCGAGTACGTGGTGGTGACCGCGGGCTCGTTCGACCTCATGGTGGAGATCGTCTGCGAGGACGACGACCACCTGCTCGACGTGATCACCAAGCGAATCCGCACGCTCCCCGGCGTGCGCTCCACCGAGAGCTTCGTCTACCTCAAGCTGAAGAAGCAGACCTACATGTGGGGAACCCGATAGCCGTGAGCAAGGACCTCTCCAAGACCGCGTACGACCATCTGTGGATGCACTTCACCCGGATGTCGTCGTACGAGAACGCGCCCGTGCCCACCATCGTGCGGGGCGAGGGCACTTACATCTACGACGACGCCGGGAAGCGCTACCTGGACGGCCTGTCGGGCCTCTTCGTGGTCAACGCGGGCCACGGCCGCCACGAGCTGGCGGAGACCGCGTACAAGCAGGGCCAGGAGCTGGGCTTCTTCCCGGTGTGGTCGTACGCGCACCCGAAGGCGGTCGAGCTCGCGGAGCGGCTCGCGCACTACGCGCCGGGCGACCTGAACAAGGTCTTCTTCACGACGGGCGGCGGCGAGGCCGTCGAGACCGCGTGGAAGCTCGCCAAGCAGTACTTCAAGCTCACCGGCAAGCCCACCAAGTACAAGGTCATCTCGCGTGCGGTCGCCTACCACGGCACTCCGCAGGGCGCCCTGTCCATCACCGGACTCCCGGCTCTCAAGGCGCCGTTCGAGCCGCTCGTGCCGGGCGCGCACAAGGTCCCGAACACCAACATCTACCGCGCGCCGATCCACGGCGACGACCCGGAGGCCTTCGGCCGCTGGGCCGCCGACCAGATCGAGCAGCAGATCCTCTTCGAGGGCCCGGAGACGGTCGCCGCGGTGTTCCTCGAACCGGTGCAGAACGCGGGCGGCTGCTTCCCGCCGCCGCCCGGCTACTTCCAGCGGGTGCGGGAGATCTGCGACCAGTACGACGTGCTGCTCGTCTCCGACGAGGTCATCTGCGCGTTCGGCCGGCTCGGCACGATGTTCGCGTGCGACAGGTTCGGCTACGTGCCGGACATGATCACCTGTGCCAAGGGCATGACGTCGGGCTACTCGCCGATCGGCGCGTGCGTCGTCTCCGACCGCCTCGCCGAGCCCTTCTACCAGGGCGACAACACCTTCCTGCACGGCTACACCTTCGGCGGCCATCCGGTCTCCGCCGCGGTGGGCCTCGCGAACCTCGACATCTTCGAGCGCGAGGGCCTCAACCAGCACGTCCTGGACAACGAGGCGGCGTTCTTCGGGACGTTGCGCAAGCTGCACGACCTGCCGATCGTGGGCGACGTCCGCGGCAACGGCTTCTTCTACGGCATCGAGCTGGTCAAGGACAAGGCCACCAAGGAGACGTTCACCGACGAGGAGACCGAGCGGGTCCTCTACGGCTTCCTCTCGCCCGCGCTCTACGAGAACGGCCTGTACTGCCGGGCCGACGACCGCGGCGACCCGGTCGTGCAGCTGGCCCCGCCGCTCATCTCCGACCAGGGGACGTTCGACGAGATCGAAGGGGTCCTCCGCACGGTCCTGACGGAGGCCTGGACGAAGCTCTGACAGGAGGCCGCCGCGTGGCCGTACGGCCGCGCGTGCCACGGGGCCGCGGATGCCCCGGGGCGCCACGAGCGCCACAAGGCCCCGGGCGCCGGGGCCCGGGGCGCCCGGAAGCCGCCGACGCCCGCGAGCAGCGGGAGCCGCACGGCGGAAGCCGCCGCCCGGGTGCCCCCTGTGG
>NZ_JAIUKE010000299.1 GCF_020176795.1 Streptomyces sp. 8L | reverse complement strand
CCGTGCCTCCCGGCACGGCCCGAGCCACTCCGCCGTCCCCGTACCGCGGAGTCGGAGGCCCCGTATGACCCTCGACGCCCGCCCCGACACCGACCTCCGGGCCTCCATCGCCGCCCGGTTCGAGAGACTCCCCCTGTGCCGCTGGCACGTCACCGTGCGCCTGGTGGTCGGGGTGGTGACCTTCTTCGAGGCCTTCGACCAGCTCCTCATCGCCTACGCCCTGCCCGAACTGCGCGGCGAGTGGCACCTGGGCACCGCGGGGACGACCACCGTGCTCACCGTCGGCTCGGCCGGCATGCTCGCGGGCGCGCTGCTCTCGGGACGGCTCGCGGACCGACTCGGCAGAGTCAGGGTGATCACCTGGTGCATCGCGGTCTCCGGCGTCACGAGCCTGGCCCTCGCGTTCGCGCCGGGCGCGGGCCTGTTCACGGCGCTGCGCTTCGTACAGGGGCTGGCGATCGGCGGGGAGGTCCCCGTCGCGGCCACCTTCATCGCGGAGATCACGCGCGCCCACCGCCGCGGCCGGTTCGTCCTGCTCTACGAGCTGGTCTTCCCGGCCGGCCTGACCGTGGGGGCCCTCGTCGCCGCCTGGGTGGTGCCGGCACTGGGCTGGCGGTGGATGTACGGGGTGGCGGCGCTCCCGGGGCTGCTCTGCCTGCTCGTACGCTCGAAGGTCCCCGAGTCCCCGCGCTGGCTGGCCGACCGCGGCCGGCACGCGGAGGCCGGCGCGGTGATGGCGCGGATCGAGGCCGAGGTGGAGCGCGTGACGGGCGGGCCGCTGCCGCCCGTGCCGGAGGCGGCCCCCGGCGCCACCCCCGTCGCGACACCTGCCGCGGGCTCCGAACAGTCGGGGCTGCGGGCGCTGTTGAGCGGACGGTACCGCAGGCGGACCCTGGTGGTGGGTCTGCTCTGGTTCACCGGGTACTTCGTCAACTACGGCATCACGTCATGGCTGCCCACCATTTACCAGAGCCACTTCCGGCTCAGCCTGTCGGCGTCCCTGCTCTACTCCACGGTCACGTCGTGCGCGGGGCTCGTGGGCTGCCTCGTGGTCGCCCTCACGGTGGACCGGGCCGGCCGGCGCCGTACGATCGCCTGCTGCCTGGGCGCCTGCACCGCCCTGCTGCTGGCCGTCGCCGGGCTCGGCGCCGCCACCCCTGCGCAGGTCCTGGTGTGGACGTCGCTGGCGGCGGTGTGCTTCTTCGGCTCCAACGTGTGCCTGTACCTCTACACGCCCGAACTGTTCCCCACCCGCATGCGCGCCCTCGGCAGCAGCGTCGGCGGTTCGCTGAACCGGCTCGGCGTGATCCTCGGCCCCGTCGTAGTGGGTGCCGTGTACGCGGGCGGCCACCTCTCCGCGGTCTTCACGGTGCTGGGCGGGGTGGCGCTCGCCGGTGCGCTCGCCGCGGCCTTCGGGGCGGAGGAGACGGCGGGCCGGCGACTGGAGGACGTCTCGCCCTGAGCGACCGGACCGCCCCGGCCCGCGGCGACCCGGAGGGGCCGTCCCCGAAGGGACCTCGAATCAGCGGCGCCCGAACGGACGGCGCCCGCCGACGGAACGTTCCGGCGGCGGGCGGTGCCTGCCCATCGGGCCCCGGGGAGCCGCGGTCAGTGGATGATGCCGGTCCGCAGCGCGACGGCGACCATGCCGGCGCGGTCGCCCGTGCCGAGCTTGCGCGCGATCCGGGCCAGGTGGCTCTTGACGGTCAGGGCGGACAGGCCCATCGAGACGCCGATGGCCTTGTTGGACTGTCCCTCCGCGACGAGTCTGAGGACCTCGACCTCGCGGCCCGACAGCTCACGGTAGCCACCGGGGTGACCGGGTGCGCCCGGGGCGCCGGGCGGGCGGCGGTGCATCCGGGCGCCCGCGCCGATCGGGGCGGCGCCCGGCCGGCTGGGGTGGCCGATGTTGGTGCGCGTCCCGGTGACGACGTAGCCCTTGACGCCGCCCGCGAGGGCGTTGCGCACGGCACCGATATCGTCGGCTGCGGAGAGCGCGAGCCCGTTGGGCCAGCCCGCGGCGCGCGTCTCGGACAGCAGGGTCAGACCCGAGCCGTCGGGCAGGTGGACGTCCGCGACGCAGATGTCGCGCGGGCTGGCGACGCGGGGACGGGCCTCAGCGATGGACGAGGCCTCGATGACGTCCCGGACTCCGAGGGCCCAGAGGTGGCGGGTGACGGTGGAGCGGACGCGCGGGTCTGCCACGACCACCATCGCCGTCGGCTTGTTCGGGCGATAGGCGTTCAGGCTTGCGGGCTGCTCAAGGAGAACGGACACCAAACCTCCTGGGGGGAAGGTGCGGGACGGGCCGGCCGGGGGGAGTGAGCCGGGGCGAACCGTGCGTGACAGGGTCACTGACCTCTTCGGCAGCTATCCCATCCGCCTTTAGAGAAAGATCACGATCTAGTGAGTAACAATTGGGGCAATTCGGACAGGCGAACGACTGTCCCGCATCTGATCCCCTGGTAGGGGGCGTCTTGTCGCCGGTACGGGTGCCCGCGACAGGCCCCCGCTCCCGCATGCTCCCCGCTGCACGCCCTTGACGCTCCCGGCGCACGGACCAGCCCGCCGCGCGAGACGGAGCCGTGCCCGCGGGATCTCACCCCGGCGGGCCGGGCAGGACCGGGCCCCACCGCGCCGATCCTGCTCGGACCGTGCGAGACAGGGCCGCGCCGTGCGAGACAGGGCCGCGCCCGTGGTGCCGAACCCGTGCGTGGCCGGGGGCAGGCCCGCGATCTGGCACAGCAGATCGCACCAGGCCGCCAGGTGCGCCCCCGCGTCCGGCGCTCCGCCATGGCCCTCGCGCGGCGTCCAGGACGCCCTGATCTCGATCTGGCTGCTGGGACGGCGCTCCGCGAGGCCGCCGAAGTAGTGCGATCCGGCCCGTGTGACGGTGCCGCTCGGCTCGCCGTACGCCAGCCCGCGCGTCTCCAGCGCGCCGGTCAGCCAGGACCACGACACGTCGGGCAGCAGCGGGTCCACCGCCATCTCGGATTCGAGTTCCGCGCGCACGAGCGTGACCAGACGGAACGTTCCGTGCCACGCCTCGTGGCCCGCCGGGTCGTACAGCAGCACGAGACGGCCGTCCGCGAGGTCCTCCTCGCCGTCGACGACGGTCGCCTCCAGCGCGTACGCGTGCGGCGCCAGCCGCTGCGGGGCCCGCGTCGGCTCGATCTCGACCTCCGGCCTTAGCCGGGCGGCGCGCAGTGCCTCCACCGCGATCCGGAAGGGCGGCGGCAGCGCCGCACCCGGCGAACCGTCCGTGTCACCTGCGTCGTTCGAATCATCGGAGAACTGTCCCTGAGCCGCGGCCATGCGGGGAAGAGTAGGCCGAACACGGCCCGCGCGCAGGGAGGGACACCCTTGCCGGGCCCCCTGCTTGGCCACACGTGCGAAGATTCTGCGCGTGAGCCAAGAGCACCGCCCCCCGGGCCGGCAGACCGCCAAGACCCCAGCGTCCGATTCGGCCTTTTTGCGGGCGTGCAGACGTGAAGACGTGCCGCACACCCCGGTCTGGTTCATGCGGCAGGCGGGGCGTTCGCTGCCCGAGTACCTGAAGGCGCGCGAGGGCGTCCCGATGCTGGAGTCGTGCATGCGGCCCGAGCTGGTCAAGGAGATCACGCTCCAGCCGGTGCGGCGGCACGGGGTGGACGCCGCGATCTACTTCAGCGACATCGTGGTGCCGCTCAAGGCGATCGGCGTCGACCTCGACATCAAGCCGGGCGTCGGACCCGTCATCGCCGAGCCGGTGCGCACCCGCGCCGACCTGGACCGGCTGCGCCCGCTCACGCCCGACGACGTCCGGTACGTCACCGAGGCCGTCGGCCTGCTCACGGACGAGCTCGGTGCCACCCCGCTCATCGGGTTCGCGGGCGCGCCGTTCACGCTCGCGAGTTATCTGATCGAGGGCGGTCCCTCGCGGACGTACGAGCGCACCAAGGCGATGATGTACGGCGACCCGGAGCTCTGGGCGGACCTGGTGGACCGGCTCGCCGTGATCACCGGGGCGTTCCTGCGGGTGCAGATCGAGGCGGGCGCGAGCGCGGTCCAGCTGTTCGACTCGTGGGCGGGCGCTCTGGCCCCCGAGGACTACCGGCGCTACGTGCTGCCGGCGTCGGCGAAGGTCTTCGCGGAGGTCGCGCCGTACGGCGTGCCGCGCATCCACTTCGGTGTGGGTACGGGCGAACTGCTGGGCCTGATGGGCGAGGCGGGCGCCGACCTGGCCGGCGTCGACTGGCGGGTGCCGCTGGACGAGGCGGCGCGCCGGGTCGGCCCCGGCAAGGCGCTCCAGGGGAACCTGGACCCGACCGTGCTGTTCGCGCCGCGCCCGGCCGTCGAGGAGAAGGCGCGGGCGGTGCTCGACGCGGCGGCCGGCCTGGAGGGGCACATCTTCAACCTGGGGCACGGCGTCATGCCGAGCACGGACCCCGACGCGCTGACGCGCCTTGTCGAGTTCGTCCACGAGCGCTCCGCGCGCTGACCGCGCGCCGGACCGGCCGCCGCGCCCCCCCCCCCGCCCCCCCCGGGCCCCCCGCCCCCCCCCCCCCCGGGGGGGCGGGGGGGGCCGCCCCCCCGGGGGACGGGCCTGCGCCCCCGTGCGCCGGTTACTTCAGGGCGTCGGTGAAGGCCAACTGGTTCTGCGAGACGCCGCTGCAGGTCGAGGAGGCGGCGCCGCCGCCACCGCCCGAGCAGGCCTGGTCCCGGTTCTCGGACCACAGGGAGAGGCGTCCCACGCCGTTGCTCGACGCCCAGTTCTTGACGGTGGTGGCGTCGGCGAGGGTGAACGTCGAGCCGTCGTCGTTGGTGCCGATCATCGGCGTGATGCCGAGATTGGCGTAGCTGTAGCTGGAGTCGACGGACTGCATCTGCGCCAGCGTCGCCTGACCGGCCTTGATGGCGGCCTGGCCCATGTCCTGGTCGCCCTGGTAGTAGTCCATGGTCATGGCGTTCACGACGTCCAGCTTCAGGCCCGCGGTCTTGGCGGACTTGAGGATGTTGACGCCGTCCTGGGTGAGGCCGCTGGGCAGGACGGGCAGCGTCGCCGAGACGGTGAGGCCCGGGTTGGCGGCCTTGAGGTTCTTCATCGCCGTCCAGTTGCGGGTGGCGGAGGTCTGGTCGGCCACCGCGCCGCCCTCGATGTCGAAGTCCAGGGACTTCACACCGTAGGAGTCGATGATCTTCTGGTAGCCGGCCTCGATGGCGCTCTCGTCCGTACAGGTCCAGCCGAGCGGGTAGCCCGCGGCGCCGCCGTTCGACACGATGACGGACGCGCCCTCGGACTGCGCCTTCTTGATCAGCGGGTCGGTGTAGGAGTCGCCGCCGACGGGCAGCGTGTCGCCCCAGATGGCGTTGCAGCCGGAGCCGATGACGAAGGCCGCGGTGAAGGACTTCACGCCGTGCTGCGTGATCGCCGTGTCCAGCAGCCCTTCCTGGTTGTTCGACATGTCGGTGTACGGGGCGAAGGTCGTGGAACCCGCGGCGGTCGCCGTGCCCGACGCGGCGAAGGCGCCGGACGCGGCGAGCGCGGTGGCGGCGAGCCCGATGACGGCAGGGCGGAGTCTGCGCATGGTGATGCACCTTTCGATGGCTGTGGGGACGCCTGAGAAGCGCGCCGGCCGGAGGGTGGGGCCAACCGGGAACGCGCAGACCATAGTTGGACTAGACCAAAGTGGCCGTCAAGGGGGTGTACACCAACTGTTCGCTCCGGCAGGGTGATCGGCGGGCCGGCCGCGGGCCGCCCCGGGCCCCGTTCGCCGCGTCCGGTGATCCCGGATCGCAACACGCCCTGAGCACGGCGGGTTTACCGGCGGCCTCCGCCGAACCACATACGGGAGCAGGCGCAACCGCCCCCGGGAACGGGCGCCTTGCACCCCGCTCCACCGCGCGCACCGACCCGCACATCCCGGCTCGCGGCCACCCCGCGCCGCGGTGAGTGACGTGGGGCGCAAGCCGTTCAGGACGTCTGCCGCAGCTTCCCTACAGCCTTGCGGGCCGCCACCAGGACGGGGTCCCAGACCGGCGAGAACGGGGGCGCGTAACCGAGGTCGAGCGCCGTCATCGCGTCCACCGTCATCCCCGCCGTCAGGGCGACCGCCGCCACGTCGACGCGTTTGCCCGCCCCCTCGCCGCCGACGATCTGCACGCCCAGCAGCCGGCCGGTGAGGCGCTCCGCGATCACCTTCACCGTCATCGCCCGCGCGCCCGGGAAGTAGCCCGCACGGCTCGTGGACTCGGCCGTCACCGTCTCGAACCGCAGCCCGACCGCGCGCGCGTCCTTCTCGCGCAGGCCCGTACGCGCGATCTCCAGGTCGCACACCTTGCTCACCGCCGTGCCCACCACGCCGGGGAACGTGGCGTAGTCGCCGCCCGCGTTCGCGCCGATGACCTGGCCGTGCTTGTTCGCGTGCGTGCCCAGCGCGATGTGCCGCGTGCGGCCGGACACCAGGTCGAGGACCTCCACGCAGTCGCCGCCGGCCCAGATGGCGTCGTGGCCCCGTACCCGCATCGACAGGTCCGTGAGCAGACCGCCGGAATCGCCGAGCGGCAGCCCGGCGGCCTCGGCGAGTTCGGTGCGCGGCCGGACGCCGAGGCCGAGCACCACCACGTCCGCCGGGTACTCGGCGTCCGCCGTCGCGACCGCGCGCACCCGGCCGTCCGCGCCCGTCCTGATCTCCGTGACGGCCGCGCCGCCCGTCACCGTGATGCCCATACCGGCCATGGCCTCGCGGACCAGCGCCCCCATGTCGGGGTCGAGCGTCGACATGGGCTGCTCGTCGCGGTGCAGGACGGTGACCTCGTACCCGTGGCGCAGCAGCGCCTCCGCCATCTCGACGCCGATGTACCCCGCGCCCACGACGACGGCGTGCCGCCCCTTCGACTCCGCCAGCGTGTCGAGGAGCGCCTGGCCGTCGTCGAGGGTCTGCACGCCGTGCACGCCCGGCGCGTCGATGCCGGGCAGCGGCGGGCGCAGCGGACGCGCGCCCGTCGCGAGGACGAGCTTGTCGTAGCCGGTCCAGCTCTCCCGGCCGGTCTCCAGGTCGCGGGCGAGCACCCGCCCCCCGGCCACGTCGAGTTCGCGCACCTCGGTCCGCGTCCTGACGTCGATGCCGCGTTCCGCGTGCTCGTGGGGTGTGCGCACCACCAGGGCGTCGCGGCCGGACACGTCGCCCGCGACCCAGTAGGGGATGCCGCAGGCGGAGTACGACGTGAAGTGGCCCTGCTCGAAGGCGATGATCTCCAGCTCGTCCGGACTCTTGAGCCTGCGCGCCTGCGACGCGGCCGACATGCCCGTCGCGTCGCCTCCGACCACCACCATGCGCTCCGCCGCCATCGCACGCCCCTTCGCTCCATGTCCGCCCCTGGCGGGGCTGGTCGGAACGCTACGCGGCGCGCGGGCGCCCCGGCCGGTTTGAGAGAGTGTGCGCCATGGAGTCGAGTACGCAAGCCACGCACAGCGACCGCCTTCCGGGCGCCTCTCCCGGGCGTGTCGTGGTCGTCGGGGGCGGCATCGCGGGGCTCGCCGCCGCGCACCGGCTGCTGGCCTCCGGCGCCTCCGTCACCGTCCTCGAGGGCACCGACCGGCTCGGCGGCAAGCTGCGCGCGGGCGAGATCGAGGGCGCGCCCGTCGACCTCGGTGCCGAGTCGATGCTGGCGCGCCGCCCCGAGGGCGTGGAGCTGGCCCGCGCGGTCGGCCTCGGCGGCCGGCTCACCGCACCGAACGCGACGACGTCGTCGGTGTGGACGCGCGGCGCGCTGCGGCCCATGCCGAAGGGCCATGTGATGGGCGTGCCGGGCGATCCCGCGGCGCTCGCGGACCTGCTGTCGCCCGAGGGGCTCGCCAGGATCGCCGGGGAGCGCTCGCTGCCGCCCGGCGAGGTCGGCGACGACGTCGCGGTCGGCGCGTACGTCGCGGAGCGGCTCGGCCGGGAGGTCGTGGACCGGCTCGTCGAGCCGCTGCTCGGCGGGGTGTACGCGGGGGACGCGTACCGGATCTCGATGCGCGCCGCGGTGCCGCAGCTGTACGCGGCGGCGAAGCGCCACGGCTCGCTGCTCGACGCGGTCGGTTCGCTCCAGAGCGCCTCGGCACAGCAGGCCGCGGCCCCCGCGCCGTCGGGCGTGTCGGGGCCCTCGGGCGGCCCGGTGTTCGCCGGGATCGACGGCGGGATCGGCAGGCTTCCCGGTGCCGTCGCGGACGCGGTACGGGCGGGCGGCGGCGACATCCGCACGCGGACGCCCGTCCTCGGCCTGTCGCGCGCGGCGGACGGCTGGCACGTGCGCACCGACCAGGAGGTGCTGACGGCGGACGCGGTGGTGCTCGCCACCCCCGCCTGGTCCGCCTCCGCGCTGCTCGCGGACGTCGCGCCCAAGGCGTCGGCGGAGCTCTCGGAGATCGAGTACGCGTCGATGGCGCTGGTCACGATGGCGTTCCGGCGGGCGGACGTCACCTCGCTGCCGGACAACAGCAGCGGCTTCCTCGTACCGCCGGTGGACGGCCGGACGATCAAGGCGGCGACGTTCTCCACTCGCAAGTGGGGGTGGGTCGAGCGCGCGGCGCGGGACCTGTTCGTGCTGCGGACGTCCGTGGGCAGGTACGGCGAGGAGGAGCAGCTCCAGCGGGAGGACGGCGAGCTGGTGGACGCGTCGCTGCGCGACCTCGGCGCGGCCGTCGGCCTCGCGGCGGGCCCGGTGGCCACCCGCGTCACCCGGTGGATCGGCGGCCTGCCGCAGTACCCGGTGGGCCACTTGGCGCGGGTGGCCCGCATCCGGGACGCGGTCGCGGCGCTGCCGGGCCTGCGGCTGTGCGGGGCCGCTTACGACGGCGTGGGGGTGCCCGCCACGGTCGCGAGCGCGACGCGTGCGGCGGACGAGATCACCGGGCGTGCCTAGCGCGGAGCGGCTTCCCGGCGTGCGGGCGACCCCTGGGCGGGGGCCGTCGGCGTGGCGAGCGAGAATGGGCGCATGACTGCTTCACCCTCTCCGGAGAAGACCCCCAACGCGGGCAAGAAGGCACGGGACCTCAACGAGGTCGTCCGGTACACGCTGTGGTCCGTCTTCCAGCTGCGCGACGTGCTGCCCGAGGACAGGTCGGGCTACGCGGAGGAGGTCCAGGACCTCTTCGACCAGCTGGCCGCGAAGGACATCACGGTGCGGGGCACGTACGACCTCTCGGGGCTGCGCGCCGAGGCCGACGTGATGATCTGGTGGCACGCCGAGACGTCGGACGAGCTCCAGGACGCCTACAACCGCTTCCGCCGCACGCGCCTCGGCCGCGCGCTCAAGCCGGTCTGGTCGAACATGGCGCTGCACCGGCCCGCCGAGTTCAACAAGTCGCACGTCCCGGCGTTCCTCGCGGACGAGACGCCGCGGGACTACGTCAGCGTGTACCCCTTCGTGCGGTCGTACGAGTGGTACCTGCTGGAGGACGACGAGCGGCGCCGCCTGCTCATGGAGCACGGCATGATGGCGCGCGACTACCCGGACGTGCGGGCCAACACGGTGTCGTCGTTCTCGCTCGGAGACTACGAGTGGGTCCTCGCGTTCGAGGCGGACGAGCTGCACCGCATCGTCGACCTGATGCGGCACCTGCGCGGCTCCGAGACGCGCCGGCACGTGCGCCTCGAGGTGCCGTTCTTCACCGGCCGCCGCAAGTCGGTCGCGGACCTGGTCGCGGGTCTGGCGTAACGCCCGGAGGGCGCGCGGGAGGGGCCACGCGGCCCCGCCCGGCGCGCCGCGGCCGGTGGCTCCCGTCCGTCACCTCGCGGGCGGCAGCGCCTTCCCGCTGGGCAGCGACACCGGGTGGGGCGGCGCGTGCGGCGCGCAGGAGGCGGAGCCGTCCGGGGTCCTGCCGGTCAGCAGATAGTCGTCGACGTACGCGTTGACGCACGCGTTGGGGCCTCCCGCGATGCCGTGCGTGCCCGCGTCCCGCTCGGTCACCAGCGCGGAGCCGGACAGCCGCCGCTGGAGTTCCCGCGCCCCCGCGTACGGCGTGGCGGCGTCGCGCTGCGCCGCGAGGATCAGCGTGGGCGGCAGCCGGCCGGGAGCCGTCCGCACGTCGACCGGCTGCCGGTGGGGCGCGGCCCAGTACGCGCACGGCAGGTTCATGAAGGCGTTGGCCCACGTCTCGAACGGCGCGGTGCGCGCGAGGCCGGTGTTGTCGCGGTCCCAGTCCCGCCAACGGGTCGGCCACGGCGCGTCGTTGCACTCCACGGCGGTGTACACGGCGTTCGCGTTCTCCGCGTCCCGCGCGGCGAGCGGCTGGGTCGGCGGCGCCGCCTGGTCGGTCAGCGGCTTCGGGTCGCCCTTGAGGTACGCGGACAGCGCCGTCGCGCGCATCGCCCAGTAGTCGTCGTAGTAGCCCGCCGACAGCATCGCGGCCTGGAGCTGGCCAGGGCCGACCTTCCCGCCCGCTGGCTCGCGTGCGACACGTGCCTTGACCAGTTCGTAGCTGCGCTGCACGGCCGCCGCCGTACGGCCCAGGCCGTAGACGTCGTCGTGGGACGCGACCCAGGTGCGGAAGTCCGCCCAGCGCCGCTCGAAGGCCGCCGACTGCTCCATGTTGTCGCCGTACCAGATCTGCGACGGGTCCGGGTCCACCGCCGAGTCGAAGACCATGCGCCGTACGTGCGAGGGGAAGAGCGTCGCGTACACCGCGCCGAAGTAGGTGCCGTACGAGGCGCCCATGAAGGTCAGCCTCTTCTCGCCGAGCGCGGCGCGCAGCACGTCCAGGTCGCGCGCGTTGTCGACCGACGTGTAGAAGGACAGCGCGTCTCCCGCGTTCTTGGCGCATCCCCGCGCGTACGCCTTCGCCTCGGCGATCCGCGCGCGCTTGTAGGCCGCCGACGGGTGTTCGGGGGCGTCGGTGGGCGCCTTCGCGAACTCCTTCGGGTCCTCGCAGGACAGGGGCGCGGACCGGGCCACGCCGCGGGGCGCGTAGCCGACCAGGTCGTACGCCGCCGCGATCTTCTTCCACTCCGGCAGGTCCCCCGCCATCGGGAACGACATGCTGGAGGCGCCGGGACCGCCGGGGTTGTAGACGAACGCGCCCTGGCGCTCGGCCGCCTTGCCCCGCGCCGGCACCCGGCTCACGGTCAGCTTGATGGTGCGGCCGTCGGGATGCGCGTAGTCGAGCGGGACGGTGACGGTGCCGCAGGTGACGGGCTTCGGCAGCATCTCCTCCTCCGGGCAGGTCCCGAACGCGATGCCGGCCACCGCCGCGCGGTGCGCCGCCAGCACGACTCCGCGGGTCTCGGCCGGGGAGGTCGCGAGGGCGGTCGCGGTGCCGGCCGCGGACTCGCCCACGCCGGCGGTCTCGTACGGCGGCCTCGCGGAGTCCGCCGGCCGGTGGGCGGCGCTCGCGGGGCCCGCCGCGTCCGCGTGGCCGGCCGGCGCGACCACGACGGCCGTCAGGGCCAGGGAGCCGAGCGCCGCCAGCGCCCCGTACGTCACTACTGCTCTCATCGCGTTCCCTTCGGGCGGTGGGAGGCGATCATCAACGGGGGCGCCCGGCATTCCCAAGGACGCGCCCCCGGTGTCGGGCGGCGTGACTCCGATGCGCGCCGCTGCCACCCGATGGCACCGCCCGGCGTGCGGGAGCGCGCGAAGTGTGCGGGGCCCGCGCTCCCCCGGTACGCCGGCTCGTGTCCGGCGCGCCCGCTGAACCCGGTGCGTCCGGTGCGTCCGGTGGGTCAGCGCGCGGCGAACGCCGCCCGCGCCGCCCTGACGAGACGGGTCGAACGGCGGGGCGGTCGGGTGCCCGCCCGCTCCTGCCACCACACCGACAGCGCGCGGCGGACCCGCGCGTCCTCGGGGGCCCTGGCGCCGAGGAGGTGCTCCGCGAAGTCGAGCGCGTCCCTGCGGTAACCGTCGCGCATCGGGCGCCCCGCCGCGTACGCGAGGAACAGCGGCCGGTACGCGTCGCCGAGCAGCCGCGGCAGTTCGGGCGCCGTACGCGCCACGACGGAGGCCCGCTTTCCGGCGAGCGCCCTGCTCTGCACCCCGAGCCTGGTGGCGTCGAAGCCGTCGGGCACCGGCGCTCCCGCCACCAGGCAGGCGAGCAGGGCGCTCTGCGCGCGGGCGAGCCGCTCGCGGGCGGCCGTGCCGGCCGGCCGCCCGGCGGCGGGCCTCGGCAGCGCGGCGCCGCCCTGGCCCGTCGCCCCGGTCGCGGCCCTGATGACCTCCATCTCGCGGGCGAGTTCCGCGCCGGGCGGGAAGTCGTCGTCTCGCTCCAGCAGCACCCCGGGAGGCGCGACGCGCGAGCGCAGCTCCGCGAGGACGTCGAGGACGGGCCGGGTCACCGGGTGCGCGTGGGTGTCGTGCCAGACGCCGTCGCGCTCCACCCCGCCCGCGACATGCACGTACGCGATGGCCTCGACGGGCAGTTCGTCCAGGGCGGCGGCCGGGTCCTCACCGCGGTTGACGTGGTTCGTGTGCAGGTTCGCGACGTCGATCAGCAGCCGGACGCCGGTGCGCTCCACGAGCTCGGCGAGGAACTGGCCCTCCGTCATCTCCTCGTCGGGCCAGTTGACCAGGGCGGCGATGTTCTCGACCGCGAGCGGTACGGGCAGGGAGTCCTGCGCGACGCGCACGTTCTCGCACAGGACGCGCAGGGCGTCCCACGTGCGCGGCACCGGCAGCAGGTGCCCGGCCTCCAGCGGCGCGGACGCGGTGGGGCCGCCGCCGGCCCGGACGAAGGCGATGTGCTCGGTGACGAGCGGCGCGTCGAGCGAAGCGACGCGGTCCGCGAGGGCGGTCAGCCGGCCGGGGTCGGGCCGCTCCGCGCCGCCGAGGCCGAGCCCGACGCCGTGCGGGACGACCGTGACGCCCCTCTCGCGCAGGCGGCGCAGCGGGTCCGGCAGATGGTCGCGGTGGCCGCACAGGTTCTCGGCGACGGCCTCGACCCAGTCGATACCGGGCAGGGTGTCGATGACGCCTGCGATCTCGGGGCGCCAGCCGATGCCGACACCGAGCGGGTGCGCGGCGGTGGCGCCGCCGGCCGCCCGGCCAGGCGTCGCGGTGTCAGCCGCGGCCGGTATGGGCGCTCCGCCCGCTTCGTTCTTCGCCATGCCGTCCCCCGTGGATGTGCGGTCCCCGCCCTGCGTTCCTGGGTAGGGACATGACCGCGAGGGCGGGCCGCAAACCTGTCGGGCGGCTCAGGCCCCCGCGACCCTGGTCCAGGCTTCGAGCGCCAGGCCCTCCTCCGGCTTCTGCCGGGTGAGGCGCAGGCTCCCGTCCTCGCCGATCGCCGCGAGAGCCACCCGGCCCATGCCGTCCAGGGCAAGCGCGGGCGTGCCGCGGCACGGTTCACCGGACGGGACCCAGTTGGCGCCCGCGTCCTCGTCCTCGGTCGGATAGGCCGCGAGGACCGGGCGGCCGTCCTGGCCCTGCCCGGCGAGGATCGTGCAGTCCACGCCGTCCACCGGTGTGCGCAGGACGGACAGCGGGCCGGCGCCGGGGCCGCCGAGGTCCACCGGGTCGGCGCCCGGCCGCCAGGCCCGCACGCGGCTCGTGGCTCCGTCGCGCCAGAAGTACGTGATCCGGCCGGGGCCCGTGTGCTCCGACGACAGGGTGCCCGGCAGCACGGCGCCCGCCGGCTCCTGGTCCTCGATCCGGGCGAACGGCGCGTCGTGTCTCTCGCGCCGCCAGTGCAGCACCCGGCCGGCGGCGGGGCCGAGGATGTCGATGACACCGTCGTCGCGCGATGCCGCGTGGACCTGGCCGGTGACGGGGGTGCCCTCGACGCTCGCGCGTTCCCAGTCCCCGAAGCGGCCCTTGGGGTTCTGCTGCCGGTAGGAGATGCGGCCCTCGGCGTTCTGCACGTACACGTGCAGGCTGCTCTCCGAGTCCGTCACCACCGCCGGGATGCCCATCCGGGCGGCCTTGGTGTGGTCCCGGTAGGGGCTCGCGATGCTGGCCCAGTCGCGCAGGGGCCGCCCGGTCTGGAACTGGATCGCGTGCATCAGGTCGATCGGCGGCTTGCCGCCCTCGGGCGCGGGGCGGCGGCGGATCGCGACGAGGTGGACGTAGCCCTCGGCGCTCTGGGTGGCGGCCATGCTCAGCACGGCGCCCTTGTGGGGCAGCGGGAGGCGGTCGGGGCCCGTCCAGTGCGCCGCGCCCACCCCCGTCTCCGTCCAGCGCACCAGGCCGTCGCCGGTCTGCGCGTAGGCGGTGAGCCTGCCGTCCTTGCCCCGCACCAGCCAGGCGCCCGCGACAGGCTTCGGGATGTCGCCGGGACGGGCAGGCGCGCCGCGCCCCCGCACCCGGGGGGCGGGCTCCGGCGCGGCCGGTGCCGGGCCTCGCCCTCCGGCCTTCTTCGACGTCCGTGCGGACCGCAGCGCCATGGCTCGCCGCCACCACCTTCCCGTGCTTCCCGCCTCCCCGCCGCGGGCGGGGTCTACGAATCAGGTGATCCTACCCGGGGGTGTCGCGAAGTCCTTGTGCCAGGCTGGCCGGGTGGCGACCCTCTTGATTGTCGATGGTGCGAACGTGGTCGGCTCCGTCCCCGACGGGTGGTGGCGCGACCGGCGCGGCGCGGCGGAGCGGCTGCGCGACGCGCTGTCCGCCGCCGCAGCGGAGGGCCGCGGGGTGCCCGGCCACCCGGGGCCGCTCACGACGGTGCTGGTGGTCGAGGGCGCGGCGCGCGGGGTGGAGTCGGTGCCCGGCGTACGAGTGGAGTCGGCGCCCGGCAGCGGCGACGACCTGATCGTGGAGCTGGCTGCTGCCGCGGGCGCCGAGGGACGGCCGTGCCTGGTGGCCACCGCGGACCGGGAGTTGCTGCGCAGGGTGGCGGAGCACGGCGCCGGGAGGGTGGGACCGCGCAGCGTACGCTACTGAGCATGGGCACGACCGACTGGGACTGGCACGACCTGCGGAGTTCTTCGCTCCTTGTCGAGGACGCGGCGATTCTCGCTCTCGACAAGCCGTCCGGAATTTCCGTGATGGGTGAGCGGCACGACACGGACATCGTGGAATTGGCGCAGGAATCCGGCGAGAAGCTGTATCCCGTGCACCGGATCGACAAGGCCACGTCGGGTGTCGTCCTGTTCGCCAAGGACCTCTCCCGGCACGGCGGTCTGACCCGGCAGTTCAACAAGCAGACGGTGGACAAGGCGTATCTGGTGGTGACGGAGACGGTCGGACTGCCCGACGAGGGCACGGTCGAACTCCCGTTGAGCGCGGGCCGCAAGGGCAGGATTCGTATCGCGGCGCAGCGCGAGTCCATCCGCGCGGACCGGGAGAAGGGCCCCGACGGGGTCCTCGGGGGCGCTGCGGGAAACGGCGGGGGAAACGCGGGCGCCGGCAGCGGAGAAACGGACCGGGGCCGGTGGTGGGTGGCCGAGGAGGATCTGCTCGACACCCGCAGATATCCGTCCACGACGCTTTTCCGGCGGGTGTACGAGGGGGCTCGGCACTCGCTTCTGGTGGTCAGGCCGGTGACGGGGCGGCGGCACCAGATCCGGGTGCACCTCGCGTGGATCGGCCATCCCGTGCTCGGCGATCCGCTGTTCGACAAGGCCGCGGCGCAGGCGGGTTCGCGGACCTTCCTGCACTCGTGGCGGCTCGGTTTCGACGCGGACTGGCTGGGCGGCGAGCGGCCCGCCCTGGACGCGGCGCCTCCCGGGCAGTTCTTCGCGCCGCTGGTGGACGAGTTGACCACGGCGGAGGCAAGGGCGCTGCTCGAAGGCGTACGGGCTCCCTGAGCGGGGGGCGTACGCGGCTCCGC
>NZ_JAIUKE010000298.1 GCF_020176795.1 Streptomyces sp. 8L | reverse complement strand
TGACCATGAACCGTCCCGCTACACTCCCACCGCTCGACATTCACCCAGGTCAAGCCTCAAAGTACTGCTGGAGTACTAAATTCGAAGACCCCGTTCGCTTGGGCAATCAACCCGGTATGTCCGGTTTTGCTCGGCTGTTCGCTGTGACGAAGGATTTCCGGGCGTTGAGTCTCATCTCGTCGGCCGTGTCGGAATGAGGGCCGCATCGGGAATGAAGGCTGATGGCCGACGGTACAGCTGGGAGCTGGACATGCGTTCCCTTGCCGGTCGAGGCCATTGACATCCTCGCGCGCCAAGCGCCTGAGTTGAGCGAAGCCCTTGCGTGTGCCCTGGAGGGGGCTCTGCCCTGCCTGATCCTGCGCGGAAGGTCTTCGTCGACGATCGCCCGGTCGAGCCCACGATTGAAAGCGCGCACGTGAGATCCATGACAAATGCAATGTATGGCCCCAGTGTTCTGAACTCGACCGCATTGCGCACGAAGCCGATAGCGGTGCTGTACCAGGAAATCGCACCACCGTCGTTGGACGGAGCGGTCAAGCCTTCGAATCCCTTCGGGTATCGGGATTCATCGGCGGACATCGCCTTCTCGCTGGCGCGGTCGGGCTGCGACGTGGTGACCCCGGTAGGTAATCCAGAACCAGACGTCGAGGCGGACTGGACGTTTCCGGATTCGCTTGACGGTATGAGCGCGGCTGTTTCTGCCGGCGCGGAGGTATTCTGGGCCAACACCAGTCTGTTCAACGAGCATCCCATCGGCGAGTTGGGGCGCCTCAATCGTCTTCGAGTCGTGGGGCAGCCGCTCGTAACGGTCGAACGCTTTGAAGACAAGCACGTATGTCACGCCGCGCTCAGCGCGATCGGAATCCCCGTTCCCCGGCAAGCCCTGGTGAGCTTGACCGACCGGAGCGAACCGACTCCGGGCACAGTGGAGAAGGCGGTCTCGGCGCAGGGGCTTAATTTCCCGGCCATGGTCAAGCCGCGCCGTGGCCGTGGCAGCGCCGGTGTGAAACTCGTCGATTCCGTCGCTGCGGCGGCAGAGCACATCGAGTCCCTGCGGGGGCCGAAATTCGGCAGCAAGTTCCTCATCGAGGAGTACCTGCCCGGCGAAGAGTGGGCGGTGACTGTCATGCCGCCAGGTACCTATGAGACGCGCGACGGTGTTTTCTCCGAATCTGACCCGTGGCCTCTCCCGCCGGTTCTGAGGACTGACCACCGGGAGGGGGTCATGCCGTTCAGTGGGATCGTACCCGTCGAGTCGAACAGTGCGCCCGTCGAAGACCTCGGCCGGTTGCGGGACTTCAAGCAGGCGTGTATAGAAATCGCACGATTCCTGAGGATCACCGCGCCGATCCGGATTGACTGCCGAGGAGACGTCAATGATTCCATCAAGGCTATTGACATCAATATGAAGCCCAGCATGACCGGCCCGGGACGGCCGGGACGGGAGCGGATGACCAACTTGTCGGCCCTGGCCGCCGAGGTGATCGGCTGGACGTACGTCGACCTCCTTGCCGCGATGGCGGCCAACGCCGTCCCGATCGGAAGGATCACGGAACCGGTGTCTTCCGCCACGATGTTCCTTCACTGATCCGGCGGTTGGTTCCGCCGCGGTAGGTGGTGAGCGGATGAGAGTGAGGTTGCGAGATGGGCGATTCCATGGCCGGTAGGGGCCGGCGCGGCTGTTGCGCGTTGATCCGGGCAGCGCGGCGGGTCGACGCGGGAGGTGCGCCGGCATGACCGAGCTGGAGCAGCTGACCGCCGCGATCACGGCACTGATCGCGCCACCCGGCCCCGACGAGGCCGACCGGCTCGTGGACCTCCTGACCGACGCTGTCGGGCTCGCATGGCTCGGGCAGCCAACGGAGCCGGTACGCAAGGCGGGTGCCGCTCTCGGTCAGGCGGATACCGTCGAGCTGCGCGCCTATCTCAACGGGGCGGCGATCCATGCGCTCGACTTCGACGACACCCACGAACCGTCCCTGTGCCACACGGGCGCGGTCATGGTGCCCGGCCTGCTCGGCCTGGCCGCGGCCACGCACCGGTCAGGCCGCGACGTATTCACGGCGTTCGCCGCGGGGCTGCGTTTCGTCGACCTGATCGCGCCCCTGGGGCCGCTGCTCAACCAGCGCGGACTGCACTCCACCGGCATCGTCGGCACGCTCGGTGCGGCCGTCGCCGACGCCGTGCTGCTCGGCGGCGAACCGCCGGTCGTGACGGCCGCTGTCGAGATCGCCGCGACCATGGCCGCGGGCCTGTGCGCGGCCTTCGGCTCGGAGATGAAGCCGCTGCAGGCCGGGCGGGCGGCGGAGGCGGGTGTGCGGGCCGCTTCGCTCGCTCGCCACGGCCTGACGTACCCGGCGCAGGCACTGCTGGGTCCTACGGGCGTGATCCCCCTGCTGCTCGGCCCGCAGGCCGCCGACCGCCTCGACTGGAAGGCGGCGGGCGATCAGGCGATCACGAACGTGGCCGTGAAGGCCTACCCGTCCTGCTACCTGACGCACTCGGCCATCGACGCCGCGACTCAAGTGCGCGACCGGCTCGGCATCAGGACAGGGCACGACATCCGGTCGGCGCGGCTCACGGTGCACCCCATCGCGACGGAACTTGCCGACAAGACGAGCGCGGATTCCGAACTTGAGGCCAAGTTCAGCCTTCGCTACTGCCTGCTGGCCGCGCTGACCGGTGACACGATAGGGATCGGCACGTTCACCCGCGCCGGGCGGGCCGGCGTGCTCACGCACGGCCCCGCCTGGACCGACTGGCTGTCCCGCGTCCAGGTCGTGGCGGATCCCATGTCGACCCGGCTGCGGGCCGTGCTCGACATCGAGCACGTGGACGGCCACCACGCACGGGCCACCGTGGCTGGCCCCAGGGGCGGAATCGGCCGCCCTCTCCACCGCGCCGAGGTACGGGAGAAGTTCCTGTCCAACTCGACGGCCGGCCCACAGGAGGCCGCCGATCTGCTGAGCCGTGTCGACGCCGTCGCCGACGCGGCGGATCTGGCGGATCTGCCGCCGTTGCTTCCCAACTGACCACACCCCGGGGTGGTTGGTGGCAGGCATCATCGAACCGCGCCGGAGAACAGCGTGGTTGGACTGGCGACCGGTGGGGTCGCCCTGGACGCCGTCCACCATCAGCGAGGTGAGGTCCCGCCTCCGGCGCCGAGCGTCTTGGCTTCTCGCCCCCGGGGCGCCGCGCGGTCGGCACTCAGCCGGAGTGCGTTTCCAGGGCGTCGATGATCTCGGGCCGGGGCTCGCGGGGCCGATCGTGGCCCATGCCGGGATCAGCCGGAGCTTCGCCCCGGGCACCAGGTCCGCGGCGCGTCGGCCGCCGCTGGGGCCGCCCTGGACTCCGTCCACCGTCGCGCCGAGCTGACGCCCTGCTCCGGTCGGGTAGTGCGCATGGTCGTGACTGTCGGCTGCCGGCTCGCGAGAGACCGCGGGGTCGCCCTCGATCGCGGGCGGGGCCTGACTCCGGCTCGCGCGTGGCGGTCGAAGGGCGCCCCGGCGGTTCCAGCCCGGAGAAAGGCCCGTCGCGCGTACGAGAACCCTGTCAGCACCTTCACGAGTACAGCCCGGGCGTGATCAACGGCTTGGCATCAACCGCTTCTCCAGCCCCAAGTCCGCGCCACAGCCCTATGGTTGGCTGATGCGTGCACACCCTGTTGACCGCCCGGCCGACCTCGACCTCGTTCGTGAGTCCTATGACCGCGTAGCCGACAACTACGCCGACATGGTGGTGACGAAGGGAATCGGCGACATCCGTCGTCATCCTTGGCTCAAGGCGTCCATCGACGCTTTCGCTGACACCGTGGGGGATCTCGGCCCTGTCCTCGACGTCGGCTGCGGCCCCGGAACGGTGACCGCGTACCTCGCCGAACGCGGGCTCGACGTGTCCGGGGCGGATCTCTCCCCCCGCATGATGGGTCTTCGAATTTAGGCGGGGTGGAGGTGTCCGCGGGCTCGGCGGGTGGTGACGCAGCGTGTGCGTAGGCGTTGGTTGGCGGGGTTGCGGAAGCCGTGGGCGGTTCGGGCAACGAGCTTGATCACGCGGTTGATTCCTTCGCTTTTGGCGTTGCTGCGCCCGGTGGCGATGAACGCGGCGCTCTCGGGCCACCAGCGATCGACGGTGGTGACGAGCTGGCGGACTTCGGGGATCTCGGAGTCGGCGCACCAGGTGAGGAACTTGTAGCGCAGGCGGCCGATGCGGTCGTGGCCGGCCCCGGTGCGGGCGCAGGCGAGCAGGTCTCGCAGCCGTTCCTTGGCGATCCAGGCGGTCAGCAGTGTCATCCCGATCGTCCCGGCGTCGATCAGCGCGTTCCACATGGTGCTGAACTGGGTGTCGGTGACGTCCATCACCGTGGGCCACGACAGCCGAAGGTCCCGGGCCGCCTGGACAACGGTGGACCCGGCGTCACGCACCCGATGCCCGGCGGCGTTGCGCAGCCGCTCGGTGATCCTCGCCCCGGCCGGGACCTGGCTCACCTGCTCGGTGAAAGTCCGGTGCGGGCAGGCGGGCTCGGTGCAGTACCAGCGGCGTTTGCGCCACACCAGCTCCAGCTTCCGCTCGCCGTAGGGCAGATCCCGCGGCCGGGTATGCGCGAAACCCTCGCTCCGCCTGGCGAACACCCCGCAGGTGGGACATGCCCGCGCTGCCTCGTCGGCCGTGGCCAGGTGCACCCGCCGGGTGCCGTCAGCGAGCCGCTCGACTCTGGTCACGGCCAAGCCGTCCAGGTCCAGCAGCAACGTCGTATTGTTGTCCAAGCCCGTGTGTCCAAGTGATCAAGCTGCGTAGAGAACCATCATGATCACCCACGACCACGGGCATCCTGCATCCAGGGCCAACTCACCTGACGCTCACCGTCCGTGACAGCCGACATGCCATCAGCAGCCACGGCCCCGGTTAACTTCGAAGACCCGTCAACCTCAGCCTGAAACACCCCGTGCAGACCCGGGCCCTGCACGCCTGGTTCCGGCGGCACCACGCCGTAGCAGCCCTCCTCCCCTCAGCGCCGCCTACGTGCACGGTGTCTGAAGCGAGGGCATCCGTGGGGGAGACGGCCGTTCACCCAGGCCGTCGCCGAGGGGAGTTCTTCGATACGCGCGGCGGCGTCGATAAAGCGGTCGTGTGCGGCTCGCGCGGTATCCTGTGCCGAGGTGAGTTCTCCGATACTGGCGGCGTCGACCATGTCATAGGTGGCGACGACCATCGCCTGTGCCGCGGCGTGGATGGCTGCGTCGGGCACGAGGAGGCGCAGGGCAACCAGGGGGCGCGTGATGGCGGAGCGGGTCCCGTGAGATTCGGTTCGTAGTTCTTCCAGCACGTCGTTGCTGGCGCCGCGCAGCCGAGCCTCCCCGCGCATCCATAAGGCCCGACGATGGTCGGAACCTGCCGAGGCCAAGGCGGTCACCGCATCGAGGCGGTCGCGGCGTAACTGTGCGGAGGCGGCGGCCCGTTCGGCGCGCCCTGCTGCCAGGTGTTGGAATGTTCCGGTGACGATTGATCCGAGGAGCGTTCCTATGACGGCGAGGACAGTGGCGGTCATGGTCTTCTTCCTGGGGGAGCGGCTGGTGTCCGACGGGTGAGGCACGGCTTGGCCTGCGGGAGTCGGACGTGGGGGCCTGGCGGCGCGCTCGGTAGGCGCTGGCCGATGGGTCGGGGCGGGCGCGTGTCGGACGTCGTGTCATACCCGCTGCTCGCGGGCGGGAGCGGGGCAGGTGGGGCGAACTGGTAGGCCGCGAGGACCGGTGCGGTGCCGGGTGACACGATGCCGTGTTCCCATGCGGTTCGGTACATGGCGGCGAGCTGTCCGACGGCCTGTCGGACGGCGTCGGTGAAGTTGGGCCCGGTGCTCATCAGGTCGGCGAGGTCGGCGGCGAGTGCGTCGTCGATGCGCAGCGAGGGCCGGCTGCCGGCTGCGGGCGGGGAGGGCTTCTTGTTCTGGCCAGGGTTGCTGCTGGTCATGGCGGGTTGTTCCTGTCGGGTTGGCGGGCCTGGACGGCACGCGAGGTGCAGTATGGGCCCGCGCTGCTGTCTGCCCCTGGTCCGCTGTCGGCGTGCTGCTCCGGCCGGATTGCTGAGGGGCGACCGGGGTGAGTCAGGCGCGGCGGCGCTGGCGGCGGGCTCCATCCCTTTGCTCGTTTCCTCGCACGGGTTGGCTTGCGGGATGGCGACACGATCGGTCTGTTGGACGGTCCTCGTAGGGTGGAGTGGCTGGGTGGGCTCGTCCATGTGTGAGGTGGGGTGTCTCCTTGGTGGTTGTCTTCAGCGACGGCGGCTGGACGTGCGTTCGGCTGGCGGGGCTGTGGCCGGGGGAGAGGGCCGCAGCGGGATGCTGTTGGGCCGTGCTGTGCGGTCGCTGCCGTGAGTGCCGGCCTTCTGGGTGAGGTTCTCGGTGAGAGTCGCCAGGAGTGAGCTGGGGGTGTGTGGCGAGGCGGTGAGGGTCCAGGTCGCCTCTTCGAGGCTGGGGCCCGCCCACACGGTCCAGGTATCGAGATTGTCGTTGGCGCGCTGGGCGGTGAATGCGTCGAGTTGGACTCCGGCGTCTGCGCCTGGAGCTGTCCAGCGAATGCAGCGTCCTTCTATGGCGGGGTGCCACCCGGCGTCGATGAGGGGGCGTGTGGCGGTGTTGACCGTTTCCTCGTCCAACGAGGCACCGGTGGCCCTGTCCCGGCGGTGGCCGTCGCTGAGGTCTTCCAGAAGGTTCTGCAGTATCGCTTCGGGGGTGGCACCGGTCGCAGTGAGGGCCCAGATCCGCTCGGAGACGGGAGTCTCGTACGCCGCCACGATCCACGCTATCTGGCCTGCGCGGGCTTCGTGGATGCGCTCGATGCGCAGGGTCTGGGATTCGTGGATGGCGTGGGTAGTTTCGTCGGACCAGGTTCGCCATCGCTGCCAGTCGCCGTGGGCGGCGAGGAACCTGTCGAGGAGGGCATCGTGGTTGCCGGCGTCGGCCGCGTATGCGGGGACGGTCTCTTCTGTGGGGGGTATCGCGGCGGGGAGGGTGAGGGGCTTACGGGCTTCGGCAGCGGCGCGTTCGGTGTCGGTTGGAAGCGCTGGGCCGGGGCGCATCTCGCTGCCGTGGACCTTTTCGAAGGCGCTCAGGGCCTTGGCGGGCGAGTCGAAGGTGTCGGCGATCTGGCGCAGGTGGTCCTCGCCGTGCAGGTAGACGGACGTGCCGCCGCGGTGGAGGTAGGTGCCGACGGCGACGGTGGTGTGGCCGTCGTGGGCGTGGGCGTGGATGAGGAGGTGGCCGTGGCGGATGTCGTCGTAGATTTTCTGGGCCTGGTCGGAGACCTCGCGGATCTCGCTGCGGGTGCACCAGGGCATGGGGTAGGTGGCCCAGGTCCATTCCTCGTCCATGGCTTCCCGCAGGCGCGGGGTGATCTCGACGGTGCTCCCTCCCGCGGTCAGTTCCCGGGCTGCCTGCTCGGCGTAGTAGGGCTCCTCGTGGTCAATGCGGGCGAGCACCAGGGTGTTCGGGGCCACGACGCTCCAGTTGCCCGCCTCCAGGCCCACGTGGGGGATGTGAGCCTGTGAGCCGGTCAGAATGGCTGTCACCGCGCTGGGGTGGGTGGGGTGGAGATCGAAGCGGACGTGCGCGTCGAGGGAAGGGTTCGTCACGAAGGGGACTCTCTTCTGCTGGTCGTCGCCTTGTAGGAGTCCGGCGGTCAGCGGGCGGGTGAGCGGGAGTTGTGCGCGGCGCGGGGAGGCGTGGTTCGTGGCGGCCCGGCCCGGGGCGTGCTGGTGGCTGGCGGGGGGGGGGCCGGGGGGGCCCCCCCGGCGGGGGGGGGGGGGGGGGGGGGGGGGGGGGGGTGGAGCAGCGCGTGCCACGACG
>NZ_JAIUKE010000297.1 GCF_020176795.1 Streptomyces sp. 8L | reverse complement strand
TTTTGGTGGCGGGGGGTCTGGGGGGGGGTGAGGGGGTGTTGGGCGCGGGGGGGGGCGGGGGGGGGCGGGGGGGCCGGGCCGGGGGGGGGGGGGGGGCGGGCGGGGCCGGGGGGGGTCCGGGCCGCTCGGTGGGTGCGGATGGCGGTGAGGTGGCGTGCTGCCACCGGGTTCGTACGGCGTTGAGGTCGGCGAGTGCGCGGCGGCTGCCGGCGACGAGTTGGCCGGGCGTGGTGGCCGGGTCGTCGGCGAACGCCCGGACGAGCCGGCCGGTGTCGTACGCGGTGGCGAGGAGGGAGTGCGCCAGGACGCGTTCGCCCGCGTCCTGCGGTGAGCCGACCGCGGCGTCGAGGAGATTCAATATCTGCTGTGGATCGGCCTCCCGCGCCAGGAGTTCGCGGTGCTGTGCTTCCCACATCACCGTGACGGCATCGACGGGGGTGCCGCGGCGGGCCAGGGTGTTCAGGCATTGCCACAGCCCGGCGTGCAGAGGCTGGCTGAAGTCGCGGGGTGTCAGCCATCGCATCTGCTCGATACTGCTCGGATACGCGGTGGCGGTCGCGATCGCGCACCTCTCGTCGTCGACTGCCTCCTGGTCCTGGAGCAGCTCGGGCGGTGGTTGAGGTCTGCTGGGCAGGGGGCCGGCGTGGGGTGGGAAGCGGGCGGCGATGTCGGCCACGACGCCGGCCAGGGCGTCGGCTTCCTCCAGGGTGGTGAGTAGGCGCTGGGGGAGTGAGGTGTCCTGGGCGCTGTGCACGAGGCGCTGGGCGGCGGCGGACAGACGGCGTCGGCAGTGCTCGGCCTCGATCATCCGGGCATACACGGCGGCGTGCCGGGGTCGTGGGCAGGTCTGGATCAGGCTGTGCAGGTAGGGAGCCGACAGTCCGGGCGTCCGCTCGCGTGCTGCTGTGAGGACGGCGTTGAACCACGTGGTGGTCTGGGCGTGTTCGGCCGGATCGGGGGCCGGCAGGGAGTGGATCGCGGTGAAGACGGCTGCGTGCTCGGTGGTGGAGAACGCGCTCGGGCCGATCCGGGCCACGTCATGCAGGCGCTGCGGTTCGATCAGCAGGGCGCCGAGGAGGGCCTTCTCAACGTGGAAGACCGGCAGAGGCGGTGGAACGGCGTCGAGGTCGTCCTCGTCGGGTTCGGGGAGGTGGGGCATTACGCGGCCAGGGTGAAGTCGTCCGGGTTGAGGGCGGTGCCGAGGTGGGGGGCGAGGAGGTGGCCGGCGAGCAGCGGCGGTACAGCGTCGCCGATCTGCCTGAAGACCTGGCCCTTGTTGCCGGCCCAGGGATAGTCGGCGGGAAAGGTCTGCAGGAGGCCGGCCTCGCGGGCGGTGATCCGGATCGGCTCGGGGACGGTCGGCACGCCGGCTTCCACGGCCTGTGGAAAGGCAGGCTCGGCGACCCAGGTGCACTCGTTCGCGCGGTGCCCGAAGAACAGGGTGCCGGCCGGTTCGGACAGCGAACGGACGGTGCCGTTGGCCTGGTTGTTGCTGCGCAGGGACCAGGACCAGCGCGGGGATTCGGCGGTGGACGTCGGCGCAGGAGCGTCTGCGGCACACTTCCCGCGTGCGCCGCGCCGGGCAGCTCGCTCCGCGTCGTCACGACGGGGCTGCGCGAGCACTCCGTCCGGCCGGGGCAACCAGGTGCCGCGCGCCCGGGCGTCGGACAGTGTCTTGCGGGAGCCGGACGGGAACGGCTCGGGACCGCCTCCGGGCCCGCCGCCCGCACAGACGGTGGGGACGGGCCGGTCGGTCGCGCCCCATCCCAGGGCTTCGGCCATGCTGACCCAACGGTCGCGGCCCGGACCGAACAGCGACTCCCCCTCGGCGAGTTGGGCGTGCGTGGGCGGGGGAGGCTGAGCGGTACGGACCCGGGAGGCGAGCAGAATCGCCCGTCGCCTGGTCTGCGGAACGCCGAAGTCGGCCGCGTTGAGGATCCCGTACCAGACCGAGAATCCCCACCCGCGCAGGACGGCCGCGTACTGCTTCCACAACGGCAGGACGTCAGGTACCTCCTCCATGGCGACCCAGTCGGGCTCGCCGACCGCGTTGAGCGCGTACAGGTAGCGCATCGGCTCGGCGGCGAGCAGGGAGCGCTGGTCGCGGCACGCGGCCAGGAGGCGTTCGCGGGTGTCGCGACCGGCGGCCAGATCCTCGACCGCCGCGTGCACCAAAGGCTGGTCGAGCAGGCCGAGGCGTTTGCCGGCCATGCTCCATGCCTGGCACGGCGGGGAAGCGATCACGCCGCGGGTGCGGCCAACGAACGGCCAGGCCGGATACATGGCCACATCGGTGCGGATGGTCAACTGCCCCGCCGCCGAGCGGGTCTTGCACGCCCACGGGTCCCACTCCAGCCCGATGTCCCGTACGCCCAGGACGTGCAGTGCCTGGCTCCAGCCGCCCGGCCCTGCGAACAGGTCGAGTATCACGTGGCCAGACCGAAGTCGTCCTGCGTCAGCGTGTCGGCGTCGCCGCGACATGTCCAGGGCGAGCAGCCGTCCTCGACACCGTTCTCCAGGACGTCGGCCTCGTCGAGACTGATCTGCTGGGCGGCCCGCTCGGCAGGGGTGACGTGGTCGATCGGTGCCTGGCTCAGCGGGACGCGGGAACGGTGCAAGAACGCCTCGCCGAGCAGTCGGCTGCCCGACGCGTTGGCACGGGCATTGCCCTTCCGGATGGCCGCGTCGAATTCGACGACGTCCGCCCACTCGGACGGAGAGGTATCCCGGATATGCCTCCACTGGGCGTTTCCGTGGAAGGGGCATCCCAGGCAGCTCGATTTCGGTGTGTCGGCGAGACCGAGTTCGGTCAGGTAGCGTACGCAGTCGGCCCTGCTCCACGACATGTCCAGAAGCGGATGCCGGTTGCGCATGTACTTGACGTCCGCGTCCTTCGCTCGATGGAATTCATCGGTCGATATTCCTACCCACTGTTCGACGAACACCCCCTTCGGGATGCGTGCGGGGTAGGGGTGTCCGAGCAGTTCGCGGACCTTCTGCTTTATCGGCTTCACCTTGTACTCGCCGGTGCACTGTCGTCGCGTCATCCCGGGGCGCCCGTCCTGATTGAGGATGTGGAGCGGCATGGATGCGAACCGGTGATCCGGGTCCAAGGCATCGCGGCGAATGTTCCCGGAGGATACGCGCACGACTGGAATACCGGCCGGGCGGGCTATCTCTTTCTCTATGCGGTCGAGATGCCTGTAGACCGCTTCGGGTTCCCAGCCGGTGTCGGCGAAAATCGCGTAATCGACCTTCGGGAGGATGCCGTTGGCTGACAGGGCGAGCAGGGTGGTGGACTGGACTCCTGCGCCTAGCGAAAGGATTTTCAGTGTGGGGGTGTTCACGGAATTCCTGGGTGAGGGTGGTGATCTGCGCGGTGAAGAGGAATCCGGGATGTGTCAAGGCGGAGGCGTGACTTCGCCAATCGCCGGGTTACGGATTCCGGAGGACCCGCGCCTTCGGGATGTACCGACGCTGGATCCGCGTCAGCGGCGCGGCGTGGCCGCGGTGGTGCCGCGGAGGACTGCGAGGTAAGCGCCGGTTTCGGCAAGGCGCCAGAACGTCCATCCGGTACGGATGGGTGAGACCTGTGGGCGAAGTGAGGTGATGACTGCGCGAGCGGCGCCGCTGGGGGTCTTGTACTGCCCTGCTCCAGGGCCTGTGGGTATGTGCAAGGCGCCGGTGGAGCGGTCGAATTTCCCCTCGATACGACTGCGCTGGTAAATGGCGTAGACGGGGATGTGTGTGTTTGTGGGGGCCGGCGTCTCGGGCGCGGGCTGAGCGTAGAGGTGGAGGAGGTGCGCGATGGTCTCGCTGGTGGTTATCCCCAGTGCGCGGGCGAGGAGTTCCACTTGCTGATGAATCTCGGGTTGGAGACGGATGTGTCGGGGTTCGCTTGTCAACGTCGTCCTTCTCAGTGGTCGTGGAGCGGAAGCTCTCCCCGGGGTCGGCTTAGGCTGTGTCGTAGGTCTGAAGCCGTTCTGAGGCGGACGGGGCAGGTATCGCTTCGGCGGCCGGGACTGTGCTCCCGGCGTTTGCCGGCGCAGGAGCCGTGGGCCGCGGGCAACGCGCTGAACTCGGTACAGACCTGCGCCCAGGGACAGGGCGCGGAATCGGGGCTGACCGGAAATGGTCGTGTGCTCCGCAGGAATTGGGGTCAGCGGCTTCGTTTGGCCGACTGTGAGGAGGTGGGCATGGGCGGGAGTGTCTTACCGGGGGTGGTGCCGGCCGGCGGGAGGCTGATGGAAGCGGCGAGGGCTGTGGTGCCGGCCTGGGTGAGGCGGACACGGTCTTGAAGCGGTCCGCGTACGTAGGCGGAGGGTGCGGTCTTCGGGACGCGCTCGATGAGGTTTCTTGTCTCCAGCTGCCGCAGCGTGTTGATCAGTACCCGGGTGTCGCGGTAGTGGACGTAACGACGTCCCAGGGACTCGGTGGTCACGACGTGACCGCGGCTGATCTCCCACAGGGCCGTGTAGTGCACGGTGTTCAGCTGGGGGTCCGGGCCGTTGGCCTGCGCCGGGCGCCGGCGCCGGATCTCCCCGGCGACGAGGGCGGCGCCGTCCACGGCGGCCTCGGGGGCCAGGGCGGTCAGATCGCGGGCTGTTGCCAGGCCGTGGTTTGTGGAGGCATCGCTCAGGTAGGCGAGTTGCTTCAGACGGGCCACCGTCTCCGACAGGTCCAGACTGTTGTAGAGGCGCTCCTCGGCCACGGCGGCGATGGCGGCGCGGGTCTCGGAAGCGAGGCTGTGCGCGGAGGCGACGTGGGCGTCCGGCTCGGGAACCGACCCAGGGCGCAACAGGAGGTCAAGCCGATCGTTGTGTTGGACGTACTGGTCTGCGAGCAGGATCAGCCGTTCGACTGCTGTCCCTGGAGTGGCCAGGTCGAACAGGCCGTCAGCGTGCGGCGCTGTCATGCCAGACGCCGGACGGCAGGGGCGTGCGGCGGCGCCGGAACGAGTGCGCTCGATGCAGCGGGGGGCCGCGGCGTGTCCAGCGCGGTGCGGGCTGCTGCCAGGGCTTGCTCTGCGGCGTCGAGGTGGGCTCGCGTGCGGTGGTCGTCAAGTGAGCCGACCGTGGGAGGGAGCGTGTTCTGTGCCGCGGTGACGAGCGGGCTGAGGGTCTGTGCGTAATGGGCGACGGCTCGCCCCAGGTGGCCGGTGCTCCGGCCGAGGCCCTCGGCGGGCGGGAGATCGGCGATGTTCGGGGCGAGCTGGTATTCGGCATCGGCAGCCATGCGGGCGGTGAGGTGGCACAGCAGGTCGATGTGCCGCATGACGTTGAACACACCGGCATCGTCCAGGGTGATGCGGTGGTCGCGAATGTCCGCGGTCACGGCGTCCACGGCATCCAGGGCGGTCATGTCTTCGAGGTCGCGAGGTTCGTAGGTGTGCAGGTCATCTCCAGGTGTGTGTGGTACGTGCTCGTCCGGGCCGTTGCGCGGCCGGCTGGACCAGTCGTGTGCCGTCTGCCGTGGGGCCGAACCGCTCTGCCGCAGCGGGGACTCGGCTCCGCTGCGCAACGTGACGCCATGCCTGGCCTCGGCAGACGGCTCCTCCGGGGCAGGGGCCATGCACCCAGGGCTCGTCCCATCCGGTCGGGCGCGCTGAAAACGCGGCGCAGGGCTGGGGCAGTTGCTGTGCGGGATGTCCGCCGACGTCACGGGGCTTGCCACAGGAAGCGGGCGACGTGGTCGTTGCCGTGGCCGGTCCGGGGCCGGGAGGGGGTGTGCCATCCGGGCCGGGGCGGGCGGCTGGCGATCAGGTGCCAGCCCGCGCCGCGCAGGGAGGCGCCGCTCTCGCTCTCCTGGGTGAACGTGATCAGGCGCCGGTATCCGAGGGCCTTGGCCGCACGCCACGATGCGCCGTAGAGGAGGGAGTTGGCGTTGCGGGTACCGTCGCCGGCGGTCCGGGTGACTTCGAGGGTGGTGCCGTCGTCGAGATGGCGGGCCACGGGCCGGCCGACGATCGCGACCGCGCGCAGGATGCCGTTCTCGTCTGCGGCGCCGACCGCGAAGATCTGTCCTGCGGGAGGCGGGTGGTGGCGGTGCCAGGTTCGTACGAATTCCTTCGCCTGGCGTGAGCGGACCGGTACCAGGTGCAGCGGGGTGTTGCTCACGCGGCCTTCCCGAAGTCGGACTGCGTCGGTGTGTGCTTCGCGACGGCGCGGGCGGTGATCGCCCGGGAGGCGCGGGCGGACGCCGCGGACAGTTCCTCCGCGCCGGGCTCCCGGTACCAGGGCCGCAGGTCGAGCATGGCGGCGCGCATGCCGGTGGCGAAGCAGAGCGCGGTGCCCTTGGGAAGGGCGCGAATCGCGTCGGCGGGCAGGATCCGCTCCTGCCGCATCGACACCGACGTGCTCTTGCCGGACTCGGAGTGCGAGGTGGAGGTGGTCTCCACATCGTGGTCGCCGATGAGGCGGCTGAGCTTGTCGGCGAAGTCGGGGTCGTCGATGCCGCTGCCGATGACCTTGACGGTGGAGGCGGACCACATGGCGTCCATGCCCGCCTCGCCCCAGACCTTCTGGCCCTGGCGGTAGGACTGGAGGATGGTGATCGGGATGATGCCGCGGCTGCCGAGGTGGGAGTACAGATCGGGCAAGTCGCTGATCTTGCACACGTTTGCGGCCTCGTCGAGGATCCCGAGCATGGGCGGATCGAGGCGTCCGCCGGCGCGTTCGGCCTGCGCGGTCGCGGCTCGCATCACGGAGTCCGCGCATGCGGCGATCAGCGCCGAGGCTCCGCCTCCGCCGTCCTTGCTGAGCAGGAACAGGGTGTCGGTGGACGTGACGAACTGATCCGGCCGGAATTCCGGGACGTCCCTTTGCGGGGTCACCCACGCGGAGATCTCGGCGTTCAGGAGCGCGGAGGCGTATTGCCGGGCCGTCTCGTAGATGCCGTCGCGCGTCTCGGGTGGTCCCTCGACGGTTCCCTTGAGCTGCGCTGCGACGGCGGCGAAGTCATGGTCGCGGAGGATGTCGAGCGGCGTGCGGTCGGCGGGGAAGGCGAGCCACTGCATGATGTCCGTGATCGGCCGCTCGTCGAGCGCCGCGGCCAGCAGCAGTTGGGACAGGATGTTGCTGCCGGCCTTCGACCAGAAGTCGCCCTGCTGGGAGGCATCGACACTCGCGGAAAGGAAGTGTCCGGCGAGCCGGTTCGCCCCGTCCAGGGTCCTCGCGCCGGCGAGCGGGTTCCACCACATCTCACGTGCGGCGTGCGCGATCTGCTGCGGATCCATGGTCCACACCGTCCCCGCCCGGGCCCTGGCCTCGTAGGCGGTGGTGAAGGCGTCGCCGGCGGATTTATTCGACGTCAGCAGCACCGGACCCGGCGCGGCGAGCATGGACGGGATGGCGAGCGAGGTGGTCTTGCCGGAGCGGGGCGCCATGATCGCGACGGCGACGTCCTCGTAGTTCATGCGTACTTCGTGGCGGGTGCCCTGCAGGTTGCCGAGAAGGATGCCGGTGTCCTTCGCGTCGATGTGCTTGCTGTCCTTCAGACTGGGGCGCAGGGAGCGGGCCTTGTCGGTGATCGCTTTGGCCAACAGCGGCTCGACGTCGCGGGCCTTGGCCATGTCGGTGATCTTCTTTTGCCCGCCGCTTCGGTTCTTGTGGCGGGCCCATAGGACGCCCGCTCCCGTGCCGAGGGCGAGGAACAGGAGAACGGGGACGATGCGGGCGCCGATCAGCAGGGACGTTTCGCCTTGGGTGGGCCAGACCTGCTGGGGGTGGAGCAGTGCCTTGGTTGGCTGGTAGGGGGCCCAGTTGGTGCCGGTGAGGTATGCGGTGATGTTGCCGGACAGCCAGGCCAGGTGGGCGAGGGGGATGACGACGGCGAGTACGCCGAGCAGGAGACGCAGGACCAGGTCGTATCCGACGGTGTTGCTGTTGGAGGAGGAAGGGGGCAAGGACTAGATGCTTCCGGGCGG
>NZ_JAIUKE010000296.1 GCF_020176795.1 Streptomyces sp. 8L | reverse complement strand
ACATGGTCCTCACGATGACCACGACATCGGCCCCGCCCGCCGCACCGGCCCGGGAGCCGGCCACCGACTGGTGGCGCGGCGCCGTGATCTACCAGGTGTACCCGCGCAGCTTCGCCGACGGGAACGGCGACGGCATGGGCGACCTCGCGGGCGCCCGCGCCCGGTTGCCGTACCTCAGGGACCTCGGCGTGGACGCCGTGTGGTTCAGCCCGTTCTACGCGTCGCCGCAGGCGGACGCCGGGTACGACGTCGCCGACTACCGTGCCGTCGACCCCGCCTTCGGCACCCTGCACGACGCCGACACACTCATCCGAGAGGCGCACGCGCTCGGGCTGCGCGTGATCGTCGACCTCGTCCCCAACCACTCCTCCGTGGAACACGAGTGGTTCCGGCGGGCCCTCGCCGAGGGGCCCGGGTCCGCGCCGCGCGACCGCTACCACTTCCGGCCCGGCAGGGGCCCGGGGGGGGCCCTGCCGCCCAACGACTGGGAATCCGTCTTCGGCGGCCCCGCCTGGACCCGTACGACGGACCCCGACGGCGCGCCCGGCGACTGGTACCTGCACCTGTTCGCACCCGAGCAGCCCGACTTCAACTGGGAACACCCCGCCGTCGCCGAGGAGTTCAGGTCCGTTCTGCGCTTCTGGCTCGACCTCGGCGCCGACGGCTTCCGCGTCGACGTCGCACACGGCCTCGTGAAGGCCCCCGGCCTGCCCGACATCGGCGGCAGCGGCCGGACGCGCCTGCTCTCCGGCGATGTCGTGCCGTACTTCGACCAGGACGGCGTGCACGAGATCTACCGCGAGTGGCGCACCCTCCTCGACTCGTACGCGGGCGAGCGCATCGCCGTCGCCGAGGCGTGGACCCCGACGATCGAGCGCGCCACCGGATACGTACGACCCGACGAACTGCACCAGGCGTTCAACTTCCCGTACCTGGAGACCTCCTGGGACGGCGCGGAGCTGCGGGCCGTCGTGGAGCGCTCGCTCGCCGCCATGGGCACCGTCGGCGCCCCCGCCACCTGGGTGCTCTCCAACCACGACGTGACCCGCCACGCCACCCGCTTCGCGGGCCCGCCCGGCGCGGGCCCGCAGACCCGCGAGCCCGGCGACCGCGTGCTCGGCCTGCGCCGGGCGAGGGCGGCGACGCTGCTGATGCTGGCCCTGCCCGGCTCCGCCTACGTCTACCAGGGCGAGGAACTCGGCCTGCCCGACGTCACCGACCTGCCCGACGAGGTGCGGCAGGACCCCTCGTACTTCCGCGGTGACGGGCAGGAGGGCCTGCGCGACGGCTGCCGGGTCCCGATCCCCTGGACCCGGCGGGGGAGTTCGTACGGGTTCGGCGCGGGCGGCAGCTGGCTGCCGCAGCCGCCCTCCTGGTCCGGGCTGAGCGTCGAGGCGCAGACCGGCGACCCCGGCTCGACGCTGGAGATGTACCGGAGCGCGCTCGCCGTGCGCAGGACCCACCCGGGGCTCGGCGCGGGCGACGGCGTCCAGTGGCTCGAGGCCCCGGCGGGCGTCGTGGCGTTCGCCAGGCCCGGCTTCGTCTGCGCGGCCAACACCACCGGCGATCCCGTACGGTTCGGCGCCCCCGGCCGGGTGCTGCTGACCAGCGGGGAGGCCCTCGGCGAAGGCGAAGGAGGCGCGCCCGGCACCGTGATCCCGCCGGACACGACGGTGTGGTGGACGCTTCTGCCGGACGACGCCGACAGGCCCGGACAGCCGGGCGACGGAGCGAGGCGGGACGCCGGGGCGACGGCGGCCCGCGGCGGGACGGCGCCAGGAGGCCCGTTGCGGGGATGATGCGCGGTCCGTCCCTACGGCCCCGGGGGGGGCCCCCGGCCCCCCCGCCCGGCCCTGCCCGGCGCGCCCGCCCGCGCGGGCCCGGCCCACCGCACGGGCGTCCACCCGGCCCGGGCGGGCGGCCGGGCCGTCGGCCTCGACGAGCAGGGCG
>NZ_JAIUKE010000295.1 GCF_020176795.1 Streptomyces sp. 8L | reverse complement strand
CGCGGCGCGCGACGGACGGCGCACGGCCGTCCGGCCCCGACGGCCCCACGGGCCGCGCCGCCGCCCCCCCCCGCCCCCGGGGGCCCCGGGGGCCCCCCCCGGCGGGGGCGGCCACCCGGCCGGGCGGGCCTCGCCAGGCCCCCAACGGGGCTCGTGCGCAGGGCTGTTGCAGAACAGAAGCGGAACCGGCACCGGTTCGGCGGCGTGAAGACCGCCCGACGGGACATCTGACAGACATGACGTCCACAGACGTGCACCCGGAAGACGACAGGAACGGTACGCGCCCGCCGCGTACGCACAGGTGGCGCACGGCGCTCATCGCCGTCGTCGCCGTACTCGCCCTGCTCTTCCTCGGCACCCGCATCCATCTGCTGCCCGGATTCGGCGACCTGCTGGGGGAGCAGAGCCATGACAGGACGGGACCGACGCTGCTCCAGTCCATCCAGGACCTCAACCGCTACGAGGCCGCGGAGGGCAACTTCCAGGTCGTGGTCGACTTCCAGAAGGACGCCAAGTTCCTCCCGGACGCCATCCGCGGCACCCGCACGCTGTACGTGGGGGCCGGCACCGTCGGCTCGTACGTCGACTTCAGCGGAATCGGGAAGAACGACGTGAAGACGAACGCGGACCGCACCGCCGCGACGATCCGGCTGCCGCACGCCCAGCTCGGCAAGCCCGCGCTCGACCCGGACCGTTCGTACACCGTCGACAAGCAGCGCGGGCTGCTCGACCGGCTCGGCGACCTGTTCTCCGACAACCCGGACAGCGAGCAGGCCGTGACCAAACTTGCCGCGCAGCACATCACCGACGCGGCGAAGGACAGCGAACTGACCAAGCGGGCCGAGACGAACACCACGGCGATGCTGGAGGGGCTGCTGCACTCCCTCGGTTTCACGACTGTGAGCGTGAGCTACGCGTGACGGAACGGTTCGGCGGGGTGCTCGGGCGGTGCGGCGGCACCCCCGGGGCCCGGTCGCGACGGCCGTCCGAGATCCAGCCGGCCCAGGCGCGCCACGAGGTCCGCGAAGGGGCCGTCGGACGGCTCGTCCGCGAGGGCGCGGCGCAGGAGAGCCGCCATCCCCTCGTCGTGCGCCGCGCTGACGGCGGCCAGCGCGGCGAAGTCGTGCACGAGCTGGAGCTCCAGCTCCGCGCGCGGGACTTCACGCCCGTCGAGCCAGGTCAGAGCCGTCGACTCGACGAGCGACACCCATGACCTGACGACGATCCGCAGGCGCGCCGGCGGGTTCTCCGCGGCGTCGAGATGGGCGAGGACCTGCGCGTACGCGGCGTCTCGCAGCTCGTCCACGACGGCACCGGAACCGCCGGACCCGCCGGGACCGCCGGGGCCCGTGCCGGCGGCGGACGAGGCGTGCATGAGGGCGGCGAAGCCGGGCCCGTGCTCCTCCACGAAGTCGAAGAACCGGCCCATGGCGCGCATCAGCCGGGCGCCCAGCGGACCCGTGCGGGGCTCCTCGAAACGCAGCGCCAGATCGTCGGCGGCCCGGCGCAACGCGGCGTCGTACAGGCTCTGCTTACCGGGGAAGTAGTGGTAGACCAGCGGTCGGGAGATCCCGGCGGCGGTCGCGATGTCGTCGATGGAGACGTCGTCGGGAGCGCGGCGGCCGAGCAGTTCGAGGGCCACCCCGATCAGCTGCCGCCTGCGCTCCTCGACGCCCATCCTGCGCCGCGCCCGGGGCGGCGGGGTCATCACCGTGGTCATATGACCAGCCTAACGGGCGGGCCGGCGTGGATGTCCGTTACGCTCCCGGTTCATGAGCTCATCAGACCACGAGGATATGCAGGCGGCCCCGGACGAAGAGGCCGTCCCAGTGGGACTGACGCCCCGTCAGGCGCGCATCATCCGGGTCACGATGGGGTGGGTGGTCCTGGCGGGAATGGCCACCCTGCTCTGGCTCCGCCTGGAACAGAGCCAGTCGGTACTCGTGATGGGGGTGTACGGGCTGGCGATCCTGCTGTGCGGGGTCGTGATCGAGCTCAGCCGGCACGGCAGGACACGGCTCGGTACCTACCTGCTGGTCGTGGTCCTGGTAGCGGCCCTGGGCGCGGACTGGCTGCTTCCGTAGGCCGGGGGCAGGGGGCCCCAGTACGTGGAGCCCGGGGCGTCGGGGTTGGCTCAGGCCGCGCGGCGCGCGGGGGTTGGCCTCGGGTCGCTTAGGGGGCGCGATGACCCGAAGCGGCCCCGGGCGCCTGATGGCGGTCCTCAGTGCAGGGTGTTCAGCGTCCTGCCGTTCTCCAGCCTGCCCTTCAGGCTCGTCTGGCTGCCCTCCTTCGCCGGTACGGCCATCAGGCGGCCCGGCACGGTGGCCCGGACGCCGCCCGACGCCGTCAGCGAGGTGACCTGATCGCTGCCCGCCCCCAGCAGATACCAGTTGCCGGCCTTCGACTTCCACAGGGCGCCCGCCAGCGCCTCGGGCTCCTTCGGGCCGCACGCAGGGGAGCCGGTCGCCGTCGCCGTGATCGCGCCGGGGTTGCCGTTACCCGCCGAGGCGGACGAGCCCGACGCGGAAGCCGGAACCGGCGCCTGGAACTGCGCCATGACCTTGCTGCGCGTGCCCCGCCACGTCTCGCCGCGCGTGCACACCCAGTTCGCGGTGCCCTCGCCTTCCGGCAAAGCCTGTTCCGCGTACCGCCAGGAGTTGACCGACTTCACGCCCTGCCCGCGCATGGCCGGGAGCAGGCATGCCGTACGGGCCCACGACGCCCGGGCTGCCCCGGACGTGACGTCCTTCGGCGACGTCGGCGACCCCGTCGTCAGCCGGGCAGGGGTCAACTCGCCGAGATCGGTGAGCAGCCGCTCGTGGCCCGTGCCGCCGCTGTTGTCACTGCCGTCACTGCCGTCACTGCCGTCACTCTTGTCCCGCACGTCCAGCGTGTCCCAGGACGTGCAGGTACTCGCCATGGCCGGGCTGCGCAACGCGTCCGTCACCCCGTCCGCCGAGCGGTGCAGCGGCAGCGCGTCCGCGTCCGGTGCCAGCAGGTCGCGGGTGGTCGTGCGGGTCACCCAAGGCGCCGTCAGGTAGCGCACGTTGCCGTCGGAGCGGTCCACCACGACCGCGTCGGACACACCGCCGCCCGCGTCGTCCACCCGCGCGAAGTCGATCGCCGCGGCCGAGGTGCCCTGGACGGGCTCCGCGTACCGCACGACCCGCAGGCCGTCGTAGAACAGCACGACACGCGCCCGGTCCACCGTCCCCGCGTACAGCAGTTGCGGCGGGCCCATCGGAGGCCCCGAGGGTGTGCCCGGCGTGGCCGACACGTGGACGGACGCACCGGGGCGCGCCCAGACCGCGAGCGCCCTGCGCAGCAGCTCGGTGTCCTTGACGAGCGGACCGCGCGCGGGCCACACCGAGAAGTCCGCACGGGACGCGTCGTGCCATGCGGTCGGCGCCACGCGGACGACCTTCGCCGGGTCGAGCGCGGCCTGGGCCGCCGCGTTGAGCGCGTACGAGGGGGCCGCGGGGCCGTCGGGCCCCCACCCGTCGCCGGGCAGCCCGAGCAGCGCCCCGCACACCACAAGCGCGCCCACGGCCGCCAGCGCGGCCTTCCCGTGCTGGCGGCGGCGCATCAGGTCCGTGGGCCGCGCCTCCAGGGCGCACGGATCGAACTCGGGCGACCGCAGCAGCGACACGTCAACGCCCGCCGCGCCCGCGCCGTCCCCCGTGGCTCGTGCCGCCGACGCCACCGCCGCGGCCGGGTCCGCGACCCCCGCGGCGGCGAGCACGCGCCGCACCTCCGCCTCCGGCAGCCGCTCCAGTCCACGCAGCACGAGCGCCGCCCGCACCGCTCCCGGCATCTTCGCCAGCCGCTGGTCCAGCGCGAGTTGGCCCGCGCCGCCCCGGCGGGGCGAGAGGCGCAGGCCCCAGACGCGCGGCAGGACGGGCGGCAGCTGCGACCGCTTCGGCAGGGCGAACCGCAGCAGCGGCAACTCCGCGTCGAGCGCCTGACGCACGACCCGGGCACGCAGCAGCGCGTAACCCGGCTCCTCGGTGCCGCCCGAGGAGGTGCGGCGCGGCGCGGGCAGGGCCGCCTGCGCGTTCTTGTCCCGGCCGCGCGGCAGCGAACGCTGGGCGATCGCGTGCGCGCTGAGCACCCGGCGACCGCGGCCGAGTGACGGCGGCAGCACGAGATAAGCGAGGCGCACCAAGCGCGGGTAGTGCTCGGCGAGGGCGGCCTCCGCCTGGCCGATACCGACCGCGGACAGCGGATGCGCTGGGTCGGCCGCGGAGCCGGAGGAGCCGGGTGTGACGGACGGGGTGGTGACGGCATCGTGGGAACGCACGTGGAGCACAACGAGCCCACCGCCGGATGGTCACTTGGCGGGCCGGCGGACGCCGGGCCGTGTCGTGTCGTGTCAGGCGAGTTGTGAGAGGCCGGTTGGCGTCGGCGGGTCATGTCGGGGCGGTGGTTGCCGGGCCGTGGCGCGTCAGGCCGGCCCGTTGTCGTTGCCGTGGTCGAGGTAGGCCAGTACGGCGAGGACGCGGCGGTTGTCGTCGTCCGACACCGGAAGGCCCAGCTTTCCGAAGATGTTCGAGGTGTGTTTCGCCACCGCCCGCTCGGTGACGCTCAGTTGTGCCGCGATGGCCGCATTGGACCGTCCCTGCGCCATCAGGCCCATCACGTCGCGCTCCCGCGGAGTGAGCGCCCCGACCGTGGCGTCCCGCGAACGCCGGCTCAGCAACTGCTGGATGACCTGCGGGTCCATGGCCGTACCACCGCCCGCGACACGGCGCACCGCGTCGATGAACTGGTCTGCGTCGAACACCCGGTCCTTCAGGAGGTATCCCACACCGCCGTTGCCGTCCGCGAGCAACTCCCGTGCGTAGAGACGTTCGACATGCTGGGAGAGCACGAGCACGGGCAGTCCGGGGCGCTCCCTGCGCGCCGCGAGTGCGCACTGGAGGCCCTCGTCCGTGTGGGACGGCGGCAGCCGGACGTCCACCACCGCCACATCCGGCTCCAACTCGGCGAATGCCCTGGTCAGTTCCGGCCCGGTCTCCACCGCGGCGAGGATCTCGAAGTCGTACGCCTCAAACATCCTGACCAGGCCGTCCCTCAGGAGGAAGAGATCTTCGGCTAGGACAACTCGCAAGGGATCTCCATGGTCACCATCGTGGGACCGCCTGCCGGGCTGCTGACGGCCAGTATGCCGTCGAAGGTACCGAGCCTGCGCTCAAGTCCGCTCAGGCCCGAGCCCTTTCCGCTCCGCGCACCGCCCCGGCCGTTGTCGGTGACCGAGGCGCGCAGCATGCCGCCCGAGTGGGAGAGGTCGACCCATATCCGGTCGGCGCCCGAGTGCTTGGCAGCATTGGTCAGGGCCTCGCTGACCGTGAAGTACGCCGCGGACTCGACGGGGGCCTCCGCCCGGCCCGGCAGGTCCACCGTGACCTCCGCCTCGACCGGTATGCGCAGGGCGAGGGCACGCACCGCGTCGCCGAGGCCGCGCTCCGCGAGCACCGGCGGATGGATGCCGCGCACCAGGTCGCGCAGCTCCGTCAGCGCTTCGGCGGAGGAGCGGCGAGCCTGGCCGACCAACTCCTTGGCCCTGGCGGGGTCCTTCTCCATGAGTGCCTCGATGGTGCCCAGGTCCATGCCGACCGCGACGAGCCGGGCCTGCGCGCCGTCGTGCAGATCCCGCTCGATGCGCCGCAGCTCGCTCGCGGAGGAGTCGACGGCGTCGTGCCGTGTCTCGGTGAGGCGCTCCACCCGCCGGGCCAGCTCCTCGTCGTGCCCCGGGTCGAGCACCGACCGGGTGAGCAGGAAGTGGCCGCGCAGTGCCGCCGGTGCGAACCGGACGCCGGCGCCGAGCAGGACAACACCGAGCGCCGCGGCCCCCAGCGCCGACACCGGTCCGGAGACGGGGATGAAGGCGTACCAGTACGGATCGTGCCGGAAGGCGGTCCACCCGCCGGCGAGCAGCACGAACCCCTGCAACGCGTACGCGAACGGGACGGGCGCGAGGAAGGCGCTGACGCACCCCGCGGTCATGTCCACCGGCAGCCAGCGCAGGTCGCGCCAGGTGGCGGGGTCCTTCAGCAGCAGCGAGGTCCGCTCGACCTGCCCGACGAACCCGCTCCGCAGGTCGGGCGGGAACGGCCGGTACGGGTCGGGGATACGCACCCCCGACCACTCGGACGCCCATGCCCTGCGGCGGTTCGCGTGCCGCCTCAGGGCGGACAGGACTGCCGGAGTGGTGAACAGGCCGACGCCGAGAACGATGAACGCGATGGACAGCACGGAGAGGACGAAGAGCACGATCGACCCCGCCAGCGAGATGACGAACAGTCCCGCCCCGCGGACCGCCGCCCGCAGCACGGCGAGGCCCTGCTCGTCCGAGGCGGCGAGGTCGACCTCCGCGCTGATACCCCAGTCGTGGTCGCCGTTCGGGTCCGCGAAGGTCTGCCGTACGCGCCACAGCCCGTGCGGCGCGTCCTCCTCGATCGACAGGAGCTTCGGGCCGCGCGCGTCCGGACCCGTGCCGATCTCCTCGTACTCGTCCCAGTACGCGTCCAGCGCGTCCGCCCACGCGTCCTCGTCGAAGCCCGACTCGGCGTCCATCGCGCCCAGTTCACCGACCTTGTCCAGGGCGGCCAGCTCGACCCTGCGGAACATCGCGTTGCGTACGAGGACCCGGAACGCGCGCGCGTTCGCCGTCACGGGGCGCACCTGGTCGGCCTTCTCCTGGGCCTCCTCAGCCGTCTCCTCCTCCGGGTTGGCGAGCTGCTCCCACTCGTCCAGCAGGCTGGAGTCGACCTGCCGCACCAGCTCGCCGAGCCACGCCGTCAGGTCCTCCAGGTCCTCGGACTTCAGATGTTCCGGAATGGTGTGTTCCAGGGCCTTGTAGGCGCCCGCGAGATAGCGCAGGACGATGCCCTCGGTCCGCGCCAACTCGTAGAACGACGTGAACTCGGCGAAGGACATGGCCCGTTCGTACATGTCCCGGATCACGGACTTCGGCGACACCGGGTGGTCGCCGACCCACGGGTGGCTCCTGCGGTACACGTCGTACGCGTGCCACAGCAGCTCTTCGAGCGGCTTCGGGTACGAGACCTCCTGGAGCCGCTCCATGCGCTCCTCGTACTCAACGCCGTCCGCCTTCATCTCCGCGACGGCCTCGCCCCGCGCCTTGTTCTGCTGCGCCCCGAGGATCTGCCGCGGGTCGTCGAGCGTCGACTCCACCACCGACACCATGTCCAGCGCGTACGACGGCGATTCGGGGTCCAGCAGCTCGAACGCGGCCAGCGCGAACGTCGACAGCGGCTGGTTCAGCGCGAAGTCCTGCTGGAGGTCGACCGTCAGCCGGACGATCCTGCCCTCCGCGTCCGGCGTCCGGAGCCGCTCCACCACCCCGCCGTCCAGCAGCGAACGGTAGATCGCGATGGCGCGCCGGATGTGCCGCAACTGCTGCTTGCGCGGCTCGTGGTTGTCCTCCAGCAGATGGCGCATCGCGTCGAACGCGTTGCCCGGCCGGGCGATCACCGAGAGCAGCATCGTGTGCGTGACCCGGAAGCGGGAGGTCAGCGGCTCCGGGTCGGCCGCGATCAGCTTCTCGAACGACTGCTCCGACCAGGCGACGAACCCCTCGGGGGCCTTCTTGCGCACCACCTTGCGGCGCTTCTTCGGATCGTCGCCCGCCTTCGCGAGCGCCTTCTCGTTCTCCACCACGTGCTCCGGGGCCTGCGCGACCACCAGGCCCGCCGTGTCGAACCCCGCGCGGCCCGCGCGGCCCGCGATCTGGTGGAACTCCCGCGCGCGCAGCGTCCTGACACGGCTGCCGTCGTACTTGGTGAGCGCGGTGAACAGCACCGTGCGGATGGGCACGTTGACGCCCACGCCCAGGGTGTCCGTACCGCAGATGACCTTGAGCAGACCGGCCTGCGCCAGCTTCTCCACCAGGCGCCGGTACTTGGGCAGCATGCCCGCGTGGTGCACGCCGATGCCGTGCCGCACGTAGCGCGAGAGGTTGCGGCCGAAGGTGGTGGTGAAGCGGAAGTTGCCGATCAGGTCGGCGATCCTGTCCTTCTCCTCCCGGCTGCACATGTTGATGCTCATCAGCGACTGCGCCCGCTCGACGGCTGCCGCCTGGGTGAAGTGCACGATGTAGACGGGCGCCTGGTGCGTCTCAAGCAGCTCCGTCAGCGTCTCCGTGATGGGCGTCGTCCGGTACTCGTACGACAGCGGTACGGGCCGTGTCGCCGACCGCACGACGGTGGTCTCACGGCCCGTGCGGCGGGTCAGGTCCTCCTCGAACCGGCGCACGTCGCCGAGCGTCGCCGACATCAGCACGAACTGCGCCTGCGGCAGTTCGAGCAGCGGGATCTGCCACGCCCAGCCGCGGTCCGGCTCCGCGTAGAAGTGGAACTCGTCCATCACGACCTGGCCGATGTCCGCGTGCCTGCCGTCGCGCAGCGCGATGGCCGCGAGCACCTCGGCCGTGCAGCAGATCACCGGCGCGTCCGCGTTGACGGACGCGTCGCCCGTCAGCATGCCGACGTTCTCCGTACCGAACAGCTTGCACAGGTCGAAGAACTTCTCCGAGACCAGCGCCTTGATCGGCGCCGTGTAGAACGTGACCTCGTCGCGCGCGAGCGCCGCGAAGTGCGCACCCGCGGCCACCAGGCTCTTCCCGGAGCCGGTCGGCGTGGACAGGATCACGTTGTTCCCCGACACCACCTCGATCAGCGCTTCCTCCTGCGCCGGGTAGAGGGAGATGCCCTCCCCCTCGGCCCAGGCCGAGAAGGCCTCGAAGAGGGCATCGGGGTCGGCGTCCTTTGGCAGCTGATCGATAAGGGTCACGCCACCATCTTGCCCGCTCCCGGTCCCGATCCGGGAACCGGACGGTCCGAGGAAGATCACGGACTGTACGCTGCGGGTCCCGGCACGCATGATCGCCGGCGCCGCCGCGCGGAGCCGCACGGCGCCCGGCGCCGGGCCGGGCGGGACCGAACGCAACGACAACTCCACAGGGAGACGGGGACGACCATGATGGGACCTGCACACTCACTCTCGGGGGCGGCCGCGTGGCTGGGGGTGGGTGCCGCCGCATCGGCGCTCGGCTACGGCATGCCCTGGCCGGTCCTCGTGGTGGGGGCCCTGATCTCGTCGGGCGCGGCGCTCGCGCCCGACCTCGACCACCAGGCGGCCACGATCTCCCGCGCCTTCGGGCCCCTCTCGCGCGGGCTGTGCGCGATCGTCGACGTCCTCTCCCACTTCGCCTACCGGCACACCCGCCTCAAGGGCGACCCGAGCAGCCGCAGCGGCGGCCACCGCACGCTCACCCACACCTGGCTGTGGGCCGCGCTGATCGGCGCGGGCGCGTCGGCGCTCGCCGTGTACGGCGGCCACTGGGCGGTGCTCGCCATCCTCTTCGTGCACATGGTGCTGGCGGTCGAGGGGCTGCTGTGGCGGGCCGCGCGCGTCTCCAGCGACGTCCTGGTCTGGCTGCTCGGGGCCTTCTCGGCCTGGACGCTCGGCGGCATCCTGGACGAGCCGGGCAACGGCGCGGGATGGCTGTTCACCCAGCCCGGCCAGGAGTACATGTGGCTGGGGCTGCCCATCGTGCTCGGCGCGCTCGTCCATGACCTGGGCGACGCGATCACGATCTCCGGCTGCCCGATCCTGTGGCCCATCCCGATCGGCCGCAAGCGCTGGTACGCCGTGGGCACGCCGAAGCCGATGAGGTTCCGCGCGGGCAGCTGGGTCGAGCTCAAGATACTGATGCCGCTGTTCATGATCCTCGGAGGCATCGGCGGGATAGCGGCACTGGGCGTGATCTGACGGCCCCGCGGCGCTGGTCAGGCGCCGCCCCCGGCCCGGACGGCGATCGCCCTCAGGGGCCCGGGGCGGGGCGTTCGCGAGCCTGCCCCGCGAGGCGTGCGAGGCGGGACGCGGCGCCTGCCATCGGGGGGCCGGCCGGGGTGCCCGCCTTGAGGCGCCCGGCCGGGGCGAGCGCCCGTCAGCCGTGCCAGGAACGCCAGAGCGCCGCGTACGCCCCGTCGGCCGCCACCAGCTCTTCGTGCGGGCCCAGTTCGGTGATCCGGCCGTCCTCCACCACCGCGATCACATCGGCGTCGTGCGCCGTGTGCAGGCGGTGCGCGATCGCGATCACCGTACGGCCCTGGAGCACCCGCGCCAGCGACCGCTCCAGATGGCGGGCCGCCCGGGGGTCGAGCAGCGAGGTCGCCTCGTCCAGGACCAGGGTGTGCGGATCGGCGAGGACCAGCCGGGCCAGCGCGATCTGCTGCGCCTGCGCCGGGGTCAGCGCCGTGGCGCCGGAACCGACCCGCGTGTCCAGGCCCTCGGCCAGGCCCGTCGCCCAGGCGGCGGCGTCGACCGCCCCCAGCGCCGCCCACAGTTCGGCGTCCGCCGCGTCCATCCGCGCGAGGCGCAGGTTGTCGCGCAGCGAACCCGTGAAGACGTGGTGCTCCTGGTTGACCAGCGCCACATGCCGCCGCACCGACTCCGCGGGCATGCGGGACAGCTCGGCGCCGCCGAGCGTGACCGAACCGCGCCGGGGCCCGTAGATCCCGGCGAGCAGCCGGCCCAGCGTGGACTTGCCGGCCCCGGAAGGACCGACCAGCGCGAGTCGGGTGCCCGGTGCGACGCCGAGCGACACCTTGTGCAGGACGTCCACGCCGTCCACATAGCCGAAGTGGACGTCGTCCGCGCTCACGTCGCGGCCGTCGGGGGAGAGGGCCGCCTCCCCGCCGTCCGGCTCGATGTCGCGCACCCCGACCAGGCGGGCGATCGAGACCTGGGCGACCTGGAGTTCGTCGTACCAGCGGAGGATGAGTCCCACCGGGTCCACCAGCATCTGCGCGAACAGGGCGCCCGTCGTGAGCTGTCCGACGTCGATCCAGCCCTGGAGCACGAACACACCACCGAGCACCAGAGTGGCGAGGAAGACGGTGGAGGTGGCGGCGTTGATGACGGGGAACAGCACGGTGCGCAGCCACAGCGTGTAGCGCTCCCACGCCGTCCAGCGGGCCACCCGCAGGTCGGAGAGCGCCACGCGCCGCCCGCCCAGACGGTACGACTCGATCGTGCGGCCCGCGTCCACCGTCTCCGTCAGCGACGCGGCGACCGCCGCGTAACCGGCCGCCTCCGAGCGGTACGCCGACGGCGCGCGCCGGAAGTACCAGCGGCACCCCACGACCAGCACCGGGACCGCGAGCAGCACCGCGAGGCCGAGCGGCGGCGCAGTGACCGTGATGGCGCCCACCAGCAGCGCCACCCACACCACACCGATGGCCAGTTGCGGCACGGCCTCGCGCATCGCGTCCGCGAGCCGGTCGATGTCCGTGGTGATGCGGGAGAGCAGGTCGCCCGTACCGGCCCGCTCCAGCACCCCGGGAGGCAGCCCCACCGACCGGACGAGGAAGTCCTCGCGCAGGTCCGCGAGCATCTCCTCGCCGAGGACCGCGCCGCGCAGCCGCACCGTACGGGTGAAGACGGTCTGCAGGACGAGCGCGCACGCGAACACAGCGGTGATCAGCGGCAGATGGAGCCCGGCGGCGGAGCGGACGCCGTCCGCGAGCCGCTGGACGACCGTGCCCAGCAGGTACGGGCCCACCATCGAGGCCAGCACGGAGCCCGCGTTGACGGAGACCAGCACCGTGAAGGCGCGGCGGTGACGCCGCAACAGGCCGCCCACGTAGGCGCGTACGGTCGCCGACGAGCCGACGGGCAGGATCGTCGCCGACTCGGGGGCGGCCGGATCGTGTTGGGGTGGCGCGGCGCCGATCATGCCGGTTCCTCCGACTCGCTCAGACGGGTGAGATGGTGGTGTGCGGCGCCTGCCGGAGCCCGGCCGCGCGCCGGGCGCGGCGCACCCGCCCCCTCCGCCGCGGTGCCGGGCGCGGGCTCCGACTCGCGCGTGACGACGGCCCGGTAACGGGTGTCCGAGCGGAGCAGCTCGCGGTGCACGCCCTCGGCCACGGCCTTCCCCTCGTGGACGAAGACCACCCGGTCCGCACGGTCGAGCAGCAGCGGGGACGAGGCGAACACCACTGTCGTACGCCCCGACCGCAGCCGTTTCACACCGTCGGCGATCCGTGCCTCGGTGTGCGAGTCGACCGCGGACGTCGGCTCGTCGAGCACGAGCACCTCCGGATCGGCGACCAGCGAACGTGCCAGGGCGAGGCGCTGGCGCTGCCCGCCCGACAGCGACCTGCCGCGCTCGGTGATCCGCGCCGCCATAGGATCGCCGTGCCGGTGCGCGGCACGCGCGCCGTCCTCCGCCGCCGGCGGGGACGATCTGACCAGCGCCTCCAGTACGTCCTCGCACTGCGCGGCGGCCAGCGCGTCCCGCGGCGCCACGGCACCCGACGACGGGACGTCGAGCAGTTCGGCGAGTGTCCCCGACAGCAGCACGGGGTCCTTGTCCTGGACCAGGACGCTCGTACGGGCCACGGCGAGCGGCACCTCGTCGAGCGCCACGCCGCCGAGCAGCGCGGACGGCACCGCGTCCGTACCCGGCCCTGCCGCACCGCCCGTCCCCTCCTCGGCCCGGTCGTCCGCCCGGTCCGCCGCCGAACCCGGGCCGTGCCCGCCCAGGTGCTCCGCGAGCCGCCCCGCGGCGTCCGGATCGCCGCACACCACGGCGGTCAACTCCCCGGCGGGCGCGCGCAGTCCGCTGACCGGGTCGTACAGATCCCCGGTGGGCGCCGCCGCCCGCTCCGGGTCCGGGGCCGCGGCGTCCGTCCGGACGAGCGACATGACGCGCGCCGCGCGTTTCGCGGACGGACGCGAGACCGAGTACGCGATGGCGATCTCCTCGAACCGCTGGAGCGGCACCAGCAGCAGCGTCACCGCGCTGTACACGGTCACCAGTTCACCGGGGCTGATCCGGCCGTCGAGCGCCAGCCGCGCCCCGTACCAGACCACCGAGATCAGCATCAGCCCCGGCAGCAGCACCTGGACCGCGGAGATCAGCGACCACATGCGCGCGCTGCGCACCGCCGCCGCCCGTACCTCCTGCGAGACCTCGCGATAGCGGCCCAGGAACAGCTCCTCGCCTCCGATGCCGCGCAGCACGCGCAGGCCCGCGACCGTGTCCGAGGCCAGCTCCGTGGCCCTGCCCGCCTTCTCCCGCTGTACGTCGGCGCGCCGCGTCGCCGGTGCGAGCAGCGGCAGCACGGCGAGCGCGAGCACGGGCACGCCGATCGCGACGAGCAGACCGAGCGAAGGCACGTACAGCAGGAGACCCACCGCGATGCCCACGACGGCGAGGGCCGCGGCGAGGAAACGGGACAGCGCCTCGACGAACCAGCCGATCTTCTCGATGTCACCGGTCGACACCGTGACGATCTCGCCCGCCGCGACGCGGCGCGACAGCGCGGAGCCCAGTTCGACCGCCTTCCGCGCCAGGATCTGCTGGAGGCGCGCGGCCGCGGTGATCCAGTTGGTGACGGAGACCCGGTGCACCATCGTCTCGCCCACGGCGAGCGCGACGGCGCACAGCGCGACCAGTCCGCCCGCGAGCGCGAGCCGGCCGCCCGCGCGGTCCACGACGGCCTGCACCGCGAGCCCGGAGCCGAACGGCAGTGCCGCGATACCGGCCTGCTCGAAGACACCCCAGCCGAGCGCCTTCAGCTGCCCGCCCAACTGCCCCCGGAACAGCCACCACAGGAACCGGTCGCCCGATCTCGCGTCGGGGACGCCGGGGTCCGTGTACGGAAGATCGCGAATCTGCATGATGTCCCATGACTCGTGGGCGGCCAAGGCGTGCAAGCTTGGCTGTCCCGGTGAGCAGGGGCAATTCCTTTTCCGCCCCGACGGCGGCCGCGGCTGACGGCGGCTGAGCACGGGCGCACGCCCCGCTCCCAGCACGCC
>NZ_JAIUKE010000294.1 GCF_020176795.1 Streptomyces sp. 8L | reverse complement strand
CCCCCGCCCCCGTCAAGTCCGAGTTGAGGAGCGTACGTTGACCCGATCCGCCGCCACCGCGGCAGCGCTCGGCGCGGAGCCCGCCGGCACCGCCAGGCCGCTCGGTACGAAGGTCGCCGTCGTCGCCGCGGCGCTCGGCCTCATCTACGGCTACGACTCCGGCTCGATCAGCGGCGCGCTCGTCTTCCTCAAGAAGGACTACCACCTCAGCACCCTCTGGGTCTCCGTGATCACGTCCATCGTGGTCTTCGGCAGCATCGTGGGGGCGGCCGTGGGGCCGAAGGCCGCCAACCGGCTCGGCAGGAAGCAGACGATGCTCCTGGTCGCGGGCGGCTTCGCCCTGTTCGCGGCGCTGAGCGCGGCGCCGCTCGGGGTCTGGTGGCTGACCGTCGTCCGGCTCTTCCTCGGCGTCACCATCGGCCTGTCGACGGTCGTCGCCCCGGTGTTCATCTCCGAGTTCGCCTCGGAGCACAACCGCGGCAGACTCGGCACCGCCTACCAGTTCTTCACCTGCGCGGGCGTGATCATCTCGCTGGTCGTGGCATGGGCCCTGTCCCGCGGCGGCTCCTGGGAGGCGCTGCTCGGCATCTCCGCCGTCCCCGCCGTCGCGGTACTCCTCGCCCTGCTGCGGTTCCCCGACAGCCCGCGCTGGTACGCGATGCGGGGACGGTACGACGACGCGCGCGCGACCCTGCGCCGGGTGGAGCCCGACGGGGACACGGACGCCCAACTGGAGGCGATCCGCGCCGACCTGGCGCAGGGCGAACAGGGCACCTTCCGGGAGATCTTCACCCGCCGCTACGCCCGCGCGACGTTCTTCGTCATCGCCTTCGGATTCTTCGTCCAGATCACCGGCACCAACACGATCCTCTACTACAGCCCGATGATCTTCGACAAGGCCGGCATCGCCGACCAGTCGGAGTCGATCCTGCTCTCCGCGCTGGTCCAACTCGTCGCCGCGGTCGGTGTCGTGCTGTCCATGCTCGTGGTGGACCGCTGGGGGAGGCGGCCACCGCTGCTGATCGGGACCGTGGCCATGGTCGCGGGCCACCTGGTGATGGCCCTGGTGTTCGCGCGGTCCACCATCACGACCGGAGCGGGATACGCCGCCGTCGCGGGCATCGGGATCTTCTACATCGGCTTCTACTTCGGCATAGGTTCGCTGATCTGGGTCTACACCGGTGAGGCGTTCCCCGCGCGACTGCGCAGTGTCGGCGCAGCGGCCCTGCTGCTCTCCGACTTCGTGGCGAACCTCATCGCCACGTTCGCCTTCCCCGGTGTCCTGTCCGACCTGGGCGGCTCGGTGGGCTTCGGCGCGTTCGGCGTCCTGTCGCTGCTCGCCCTGGTCTTCCTGTACCGGATGGCCCCGGAGACGAAGGGGCGTTCGCTGGAGGAGATCCGCGGCTACTGGGACAACGGCGGCCGCTGGCCGGCCGTGGCACCGGGCCGCCACGGCTGAGACCGGGCACCGCCCCCTGCCGCGCGAGGCAGGGGGCGGTATGTTCTCCTGCCCGTTTGCGATGTCGGCGTGTTCGCCTGCCCGTACGTAGGGCCGGTGTGTTCTCCTGCCCGTTTGCGATGTCGGCGTGTTCGCCTGCCCGTACGTGGCGGCGGTGTGTTCGTTCACCTGTACGCGGGGCCGGTGTGTTCCCTCACCTACGCGGAGTACGGGCGCGTCCCGGCCACCGTCGGTCCGTCCGGGCCACCCGTCAGTGGACCAGCCCCAGCGACTGGGAGAGCACGATGCCTGCCGCTCCCAGGAGGGTGGCGTGGTCGTCGTCCCGCGCGAACCTGATGTCCGGCGGGCCGCCGGGGTGCGGCAGTACGCCTGCGGTGACGTGGCGTTCGATCGCCTCGCGCAGCGCCTCGCCGCCCGCCACCACATCGCCGTGCAGGAGGAACAGGCCCGGGGCCAGGGCGTGCTGGAGATTGACGATCCCGACGGCGATGTTGCGCGCGTAGCGGTCGAGGAGTTCCCCGGCGGCCGGACGGCCCTCGCCCACCAGGGCGGTGAGCCGGCCGGGCGTCATGCCATCCGCTCCCGGCAGGCCCCTGCGTGCCGCCTCCCGGCGCAGCCACCGCCCCGTGGCGACGGTCTCCCAGCAGCCGCGACGCCCGCAGTTGCACACGTCACCGTCGAGGGCGACGACGCTGTGCCCGATCTCGCCCCCGGCGCCCGACCTGCCGCGCTGTACGACACCGTCGAGGACCAGGCCCACCCCCAGCACGTCCGCCAGGTAGAGCGAGGCGAAGGAGCGCACCCCGCGCGCCTGGCCGAACCAGCGGTCGCCGAGCGCCTGCGCGCGGGGGTGGTGGTCGATGTGCACCGGCAGCCCGAGGCGCCGCGACACGAGCGGAGCCAGCGGCAGCCCGGACAGCGCGGGCGCCAGACTGGCCTCGACGATGGTGCCGCTGTCCGTGTCGACCATGCCGCCGATGGCGACGCCCACCCCCAGCGGGCGGCGTCCGCCCGGCGGCAGCACGCGCCTGAGGCAGTCGACCACGAGATCGACGGCGGCCGAGCCGTTCGCGGCCTCGGCCCTGAACACACCGCTCGACGTCGCGAGGACCTCGCCCACCGGGCTCACCGCCGCGGCCTGGACACGCCCTGGCATGAGGTGCACGGCCCCGATCGGCTGTCCGTCTCGGGAGAACCACAGAGGCCGGGCCGGCTTGCCGCCCACCGCACCGCTGGAGCGCGGCGCGCCCTCCACCAGCACCCCGTTGTCGATCATGGGCTGGACGATGGAGCCGATGGTCGTACGCGTCACACCGGTCAGCTTCGCCAAGTCGGCGCGGGACAACGGGCCCACGTCGTAGAGCAGCTGGAGGACCCGCACCCTGTTGGCCTCGTTCGCCGTCACCCACGCGACGCCGGGGGATGACCCCTTCGGCCGGACGGCCGGGGCCGCCCCCGCTCCACCCGGTTTTGGCGACGTCTGCACGCCCTCCAGCGTACACAGATCCCCTGACCAGGCGGTGAGAGCGGGTCTCTTTTCCGGGCCGCCGCTCCGGCTCGACTCTCCGGCTCGACGTGACGGCGGGGACGGCGGTTTGGGCACACCGCCCGCCCGCCGGCGTCGGTCCCGCCGCTCCCGGTCCGTGTCCTTCGAGGACACCGCGCCGTGCCGGTCCGTACCGGCTGTGGCGCCGTCTGCGTCTGCCCGCTCTCCCGGTGCTCGGGGCGCCGGACCCGATCCCGGTATTGCGGCGATGTGAACGGGTGTGACGCGGCGCGGAGGGCAGAGAGGCGCAAACCATGATCATTCCATGCCGTTTGCTGCGACGGCATGTCAGTCTCGTGGCGAGACCGGCCGAGACCTGGTGGGGGCGCCGGAGCGGGAGCAAGACTGTGGCACTCGCACATCGCTGCTCGTATCCCGTTCCCCAGAAAGCCACACGGCACATGCATACGTCCCACAGACCCAACGCCTCCGAGGCGCACCTCCCGGGTGCGACGAGGAGGTGCCTCGCGTGCTGCGCCATGTGACACGCAAGGCTGCCGGCTGGCTCCTGATGATCGTCGTGGCGACCAACGCGACCTATTTCCTGGCGAGTTGGTTCCTCGATCCGCGCTCCAACTTCAAGGAGCTGCGGCCCGTACGCAGTGAGGCACAGATCGACCGGGCTCTCGCACCGTACAACCTGGACCCGCGGGTGCCGCTGGTGGAGCGGTGGTGGGACTGGCTCAGCTCCGTGGTCCTGCGCTTCGACTGGGGGAAGTCCCCCACCGGTGTCTCCGTCAACGGCGAGATCGGCTACCGCGCCCTCGTCAGCGCGGAGTTGGTCGTCTTCGCGACCATCCTCTCCGTGGTGGTCGGTGTCACGCTGGGCGTGTACACGGCGTCGCGGCAGTACCGCTGGACGGACCGTGTGTCGCAGGCCGTGTCCATCGTGGTCTTCAACATCCCGGCGCCGGTCGCCGCGCTCGCCGTGGTCTTCGCCGCCATCTGGCTGAACCAGCACCTCGGGCTGCGCTTCCTCTACGTAGCGGGTGAGAACTCCCCGAACGTCCAGGGGCTGCTGCCCACGATCGGCGACCGCCTTCTGCACCTGATCCTGCCGACCCTGACCCTGACCCTGATGGGATACGTCGGCTACCACCTGACGCAGCGGTCGCTGCTGCTCGACACGATCAACGCCGACTTCGTACGCACCGCCCGGGCCACCGGACTCACCCGGACCCAGGCGATCCGCAGGCACGCCCTGCGCACCGCGCTCATCCCGACGGCCACCACCGTCGCGTTCAGCGTCCCGGCGATCTTCACCGGGGCCGTCATCACGGAGACGATCTTCGGCTGGAACGGCATGGGCCAGTACTTCATCCAGACCATCAGCAAGAACGACGTGCACGGCACGGTCGCGACGGCCGCGTTCGCCGCCGCCCTGACCGCGGTCGGCGCGATCCTCGCGGACATCGCCACGGTCTTCCTCGACCCGCGCGTGAGAGTGAGCTGACGTGGCGAGCGACGCGACGACCGGCACCCCGGTCCTTCCCGCCCCCGACCAGGGCCCCGAAGCTGCTGCCCCCGCCCGGCGCACCGACCGCGAACTCGGCCTCGGCCGGCTCTACCTCCGGCGCTTCCTCCGCAACCGCCTTGCCCTCGTCGGTGTGGTGATCTTCGTCCTGCTCGTGCTGTTCAGTGTGTTCGGCGGCCTGTTCACCCCCTACACCTATTCCGGCACCGACTTCGCCGCTCTCACCCAACCGCCCAGCGCCACCCACTGGTTCGGCACCAACCAGGGCGGCAACGACATCTACGCCTCCGCCGTGCACGGACTCCAGCGCTCCCTCGTCATCGCGGTGTCCGTCTCCGTCCTGACCGTCGTCGTGGCCGCCGTCATCGGCTCCAGCGCCGCCTACTTCCAAGGCCGCGTCGAGAAGGCGACACTCGCCGTCATCCACTTCCTGCTGATCGTCCCCTCGTTCCTCATCCTCGCCCTGGTCTCCAACCGCCTCGCCGGCGACTGGCGCGTCCTCATCGTCGTGCTGACGGTGTTCGGCTGGATGTCCACCGCGCGGGTGATCTGGTCCGTCTCGACCTCGCTGCGCGAGAGGGACTACGTGACCGCGGCCGAGTTCATGGGGGTCAGCGCGCCGCGGATCATCCTGCGCCACATCATCCCCAACCTCGGCTCGCTCCTGATCGTCAACCTGACGCTCGGCGTCGTGGCGACCGTACTGAGCGAAACGGCCCTGTCCTTCCTCGGGTTCGGCGTCCAGACCCCGGACGTCTCCCTCGGCACGATGCTCGCCGACGGCGCCGGTACTGTCACCAGCGCACCCTGGCTCTTCGCCTTCCCCGCCGGCCTCGTCGTCCTGCTCACCGTCTCGATGACCTTCATCGGCGACGGGCTCCGCGACGCACTCGACCCCACGTCCGTGACCGGCGCGGCAGGAGCCAGACGATGACCTCCACCACCACCCTGCCCGCCACGCCCGGGCCCACCGGCGCCGCCGCCCCCGTGCTCTCGGTCCGGGACCTGCGGATCTCCTTCCCCTCGGAGGCCGGGCCCGTCGAGGTGGTGCGCGGCGTCAGCTTCGACCTCCTGCCCGGCAGGACCCTCGGTATCGTCGGCGAGTCCGGCTCCGGCAAGTCCGTCACGGCGATGGGCATCATGGGCCTGCTGCCGCCCTCCGCTGCTCTGCGCGGGCGGGTGCTGCTGGGCGGGCGCGACCTCGTCGGCCTCGACGACAAGGCGCTCTCCCGGGTACGGGGCGACTCCATCGGCATGGTCTTCCAGGACCCGCTCTCCGCGCTCACACCGATCTTCCCGGTCGGGAGGCTGCTCGCCGACGCCCTCCGCGTCCACCAGGACCTGACGAAGCGCGCCGCCTGGGAGCAGGCCGTCGAGCTGCTCGACCTCGTCGGCATCCCCGACCCGCGCGAGCGGGCCAGAGCCTTCCCGCACGAGTTCTCCGGCGGCATGCGCCAACGCGTCGTCATCGCGCTGGCCATCGCCGGCAAACCGTCCGTCCTGGTCGCCGACGAACCCACCACCGCGCTCGACGTCACCGTGCAGGCGCAGATCCTCGACGTGCTGCGACGGGCGCAGCGGGAGACCGGGGCCGGCCTCCTGCTGATCACCCACGACCTCGGAGTCGTCGCCGGGCACGCGGACGACGTCGCCGTCATGTACGCGGGCCGCCTCGTGGAACGGGCGGGCGTCGAGGCACTGTTCCGCCGGCCCGCCATGCCGTACACGGCGAGGCTGCTCGCCGCCGTGCCGACCGTGGCCGGCGGGGTCCGCGCACCCCTGGTTCCGATCGGCGGGGAGCCGCCGTCGCTCGTGGACCTCCCGGCCGGCTGCCCCTTCGCGGCCCGCTGCGCGGTCGCCCTCGACGCCTGCCGCACCGAGGAACCCGCACTGCGCCCCGTCGCGGGGCACGGCGACGCGGCCTGCCTGCGCGCCGGTGAAGTGGCCGACGGCACATTGGACCCCGCGGGGCCCGCCGCACACGAGGACCGGGACACCGGCGCGGCACGCGCCCCGGGCGGCGAGGTGGTGCTCCGTGTCGACGACCTCGTGAAGACCTTCCCCCTCACCAAGGGCGCCGTCCTCAAGCGCAGGGTCGGGACCCTGCACGCCGTCAACGGCGTCAGCTTCGAGCTGCGCGCGGGACAGACCCTGGGCCTGGTGGGCGAGTCGGGCAGCGGCAAGACCACGACGCTGCTGGAGATCCTCCGGCTCCGGCGGCCCGAGGGCGGCCGGATCGAGATCGCGGGCACCGCGGTCGGCCCGGCCGCCTCCGCCACACGGATACGGGAGCTGCGGCGCGACGTACAGATCGTCATGCAGGACCCGCTCGCCTCCCTCGACCCGCGGCTGCCCGTCCACCAGCTCCTCGCCGAACCCCTGCGCGCCATCGGCGCGGACCGCGACACGGTCCGTGCGCGCGTCGGCGAGCTGCTGGCACTGGTCGGTCTCGACGCCTCGGTGAGCGACCGCTTCCCCACCGCGCTGTCCGGAGGGCAGCGCCAGCGGATCGGCATCGCCCGCGCCCTGGCCACGGAGCCGAGACTCCTCGTCCTCGACGAGCCGCTCTCCGCCCTCGACGTGTCGGTGCAGGCCGGGGTCATCAACCTGCTCGCCCGGCTCAAACGCGAACTCGCCCTGGCCTACCTCGTGGTCGCCCACGACCTCGCGGTGGTCAGATACATCGCCGACCACGTCGCGGTGATGTACCTGGGGCGCATCGTCGAGACCGGTGACACCGAGGCGGTCTTCGCCGATCCGCGGCACCCCTACACCAGGGCCCTGCTGTCGGCGATCCCCGTGCCCGACCCCGGGCGGGAACGCACGCGCGAACGCGTCGTGCTGGACGGCGAACAGCCGAGCGCCGCACAGGTGCCCGCCGGCTGCGCCTTCGTCGACCGCTGCCCACTGCACCGACTCCTCGACGAGGGGACGCGCGAGCGCTGTCGTACGGAGCCCCCCGCGCCGGCCCGCGCGGCCGAGGACCCCGGCCACCAGTACACCTGCCACGCGGTCTGAGAGCACCCCCGGCCGTGCGTCCGGCGGCCCCCTGCCCCTGGCCGGGCCCGCCACGGACCCCGGCCGTCCCACCGAACCAGAAGGAAGCCCTTCGCCATGCGCGCACGACTGCCCCTGCCCGTCGCCCTCGTCGCGGCCCTCGCCGTCACCGCCACCGCGTGCCAGTCCTCCTCCGGGAAGAACGCGGGCCACGAGGCCGGAAAGGACGCCCCCAAGGCCGCTTCGGCCGCCGTCGACTACAACCCCCAGCCGTACGACAACATCAAGGACGGCGGCACGTACACCACCGTCGGCACCTTCGACGACCAGGGCAACCCCTTCAACGTCAACGCCACACTGACCGCGTCCCGGGTCTGGTCCTGGTACAACGCCGACGCGATCACGTACTCCCCGACCGGCGCGGTGCAGTACAACCCGGACTACTACAGCGACGTGAAGGTCGCGGTCGCCGGCGGCAACCAGAAGGTCACCCTGACGATCAACCCGAAGGCGGTCTTCAACGACGGCACACCGATCGACTGGAGGGCGATCCGGGCGACCTGGAAGGCCAACAACGGCTCCAACAAGGCCTACAACGCCTCGTCCACGGACGGCTACGACCAGATCACCTCGGTCGAGCGGGGCACGGACGCCAAGCAGGCCGTCATCACCTTCAAGGGGGTCAACGCCTCCTGGTCGACCCTGTTCACCACCTTCCTCAACCCCAAGGCCGCGACGGTCGCCAACTTCAACAACGCGTACGTCAAGAAGGCCAACGCGCAGTGGGGCGCGGGCCCGTACACGGTCGCCACGTGGGACACGCACTCGGGCGACATCACCTTCGTGCGCAACCCGAAGTGGTGGGGGAAGAAGGGCAAGCTCGACAAGCGCGTCTACGTCAATCTGGAGTCCACGGCGGCGGTCAACGCGTTCAAGAACGGCCAGATCGACTACACCTCCGCCGTCGACGCGGAGAGCCTCAAGCAGATCAAGGGGCTGAAGGGCACCGAGATCCGCAGCGGGGGCAGCCCCTTCGAGTACTCGCTCTACTTCAACACGAAGTCACCCGTCCTCGCGGACAAGGACGTCCGCAGGGCGATCGAGGAGAGCGTCGACCGCCCGCAGATCGCGAAGATCCAGTTCCAGGGCCTCGACTACAAGGAGCCCCTGCCCGGCTCCGCGGTGCTCTACAGCTTCCAGAAGGGCTACGAGGACAATGTGTCGGCCGTGCTGAAGTACGCGCCGGATGACGCACGCAAGACGCTCGACGCGGCCGGCTGGAAGCCGGGTGCGGACGGCATCCGCGTCAAGAACGGCAAGCGGCTCGAAGTCGGTTACACGCTCCTCGGGGACAACCCGCTGGCCAAGGCCACCGCCGGAGCCTTCGCCGCCATGCTGAAGCCCGTCGGGATCAAGCTCGACATCAGGAAGGCCGACGAGGCCGACTTCTCCAAGATCCTCAGCGACCGCACCTTCGACCTGTTCGTCTCGGGCAACCGCTCCATGGACCCGTTCGGTGCCCGCTACCTCTGCGACTTCTACTGCTCGGACCGTGACTCCAACATCACCGGCGCGGGAACGCCCGCGCTGGACAAGCAGATCCGGGCCACCACCCAGATCGCCGACCTCGGCCGGCAGATCACCGCGGTCAACAAGGTCGAGCGCACGGCTCTGAAGCAGTACGCCTTCCTGCCGCTGTACAGCGGCCCCTCGACCTATGGCGTCAAGAAGGGTCTCGCCAACGTCGGTGCGACCATCTTCTACAACCCCCTCCCGGAGACGGTCGGCTGGGAGAAGTAACCGGCCTCGCGGATCGGAGCTGTAGGTCCGCGTGCGGTGTGCGGCACGGCGACCGCCAGGGCGTACCTCCCGGACAGCCGTGCCGCACACGGCAGTTGTCAAGAGTGCGAAACACGTCACTACGGGGCGGTGGGGTAGCGAGTGCATTGTCGGTGTGCAGACAATGCATCGACCCTTCGCTGTCCGGGTGCCGGTCGGCTCCCGGGCCGACCCGAGAGGATCGACCCTTTATGCGCAAGCCTCTCCTCGTCACCCTGACCACCCTGGCCCTCGGTGCGGCGGCACTGGCCACCACCACCGGCACGGCGGCCGCGGCCCCGGCCGGGGGCGGCCCGTCCGCCCACGCCGCCACGGCGGCGAGCGCGCCCCCGGACAGCGGCACGCCGGCGCCGCGGGCAGCTTCCTTCGCCGGCACCGTCGCACTCAGCAACTGTTCGGGCTCCCTGGTCCGTATGCCGAACTCGCAAGCAGGCGACCCCGCGCTGGTCATGACGAACGGCCACTGCATCGAAACGGGCTTCCCCAGTGCGGGCCAGGTCATCACCGGCCAGTCCTCCACACGCACCTTCACGCTGCTGAACGCCTCGGCGGGCAGCGCCGGAACACTCAAGGCGAACGAGGTCGTCTACTCGACGATGACCGACACCGACGTCACGCTGTACCGCCTGACCCAGACCTACGCCCAGATACAGCAGTCTACCGGGATCGCCCCGCTGACGCTGTCCGCCACCCACCCCGTGCAGGGCCACGCGATCAGTGTGGTGTCCGGCTACTGGAAGCAGACCTACAACTGCTCGGTCGACGGGTTCGCGTACCGCCTCAAGGAAGACCAGTGGACCTGGAAGGACTCGGTCCGCTACACCCCGGAGTGCCAGGTCATCGGCGGCACCTCCGGCTCTCCGGTCATCGACACGACGACGGGGCAGATCACGGCGGTCAACAACACCACGAACGAGAACGGCGAACGCTGCACCCTCGACAACCCCTGCGAGGTGGACGAACAGGGCACCGTCACCATCCACGAGGGCACCGGCTACGCCGAGGAGACCTACGGCATCCCGGCCTGTTTCACCACGGGCAACAAACTCGACCTCGCGGCAGCTGGCTGCGCACTGCCGAAGCCGGCCGGGACCCGATGACCTGAGAACCAGGGGCGCGCGGGCGCAGGGCGGGGGCACGGCAGCGCGGCTGCCTCCTCCGCGGGCGGTGCGGCCTCCTCCGCACGAAACGCCGGAGACGGGCCGCACCCCTCGGGGGAGCGGCCCGCCCTCGTCACACCTGCGGGTCCGCGCTACTGCTTCTTGAGCGTGAAGTCACGCGTCACGGTGGCCCCCTTGCTGATCTTCACCGTCGTGGTGGTCGGCTGGTAGCCGTCCTTGGCCACGATTACGGTCAGGGGGTTGTTGCGGGTGTCGAGCCACAGGGCGTACGTACCGTCCGCGGCTGTCTTGAGCGTGTAGCCGGACGCCCAGCTGTCGATCTGGACGGTCGCCCCGGCGAGCGGTGCGCTGCCGGCGGCGGTCGTGCCGAGGACCGTGCCGGTGATCTTCCCCCACGTCTTCGGGGGGTTCACCTGGAGGGTGACGGGGATCTTCGGCGCCGTGTACGGCGTGTCGGTGGCGAGCGAGAGTCCTGCCTGGTAAGTGCCCGGCTGGGTGATCTCGGGGACCGACGCGTCGAGTGTGACCGTGAGAGTCGCGCTGGCGCCCGGCTTGACGGTCAGCTGAGTGGCGCTCTCACCCAGCCAGGTCACGTCTGTCGCGTCCCCCTGGTCGTAGCCGGGCAGGAACTCGGCGACGGAGGAAGGGGTGTTGGGAGCGTTGCCGCCGCCGATCTTGTAGAAGCCGATGCCGCCGCCACCGCGGTACGTCGCGACGTTGGAGTTCGGCAGGGCACTCCAGGCGCCGGCCGAGGGGTCGAAGGCATAGCTCCGGTTGGTGAGGGTGTTCTGGCTGACGCCTCCGGAGACGACGAGCTGCCCGTTGGCCGCCGCGTACGCCGAACCCCACAACGCGGTCGGCACATCGGCGACCGGGGACCAGCTGTCGCTGCCCGGGTCGTAGGAGTAGGCGTGCTTGATGTCACTGGTGCCGTTGGTCCCGCCGGCGCAGTACAGCGTGCTGCCGATCCCGCCGCACGACTCCCACGCCACCGGCTCCGGGTAGGCCGCGATCCCTGACCAGCTGTCGGACGAGGGGTCGTACACACTGGCGTCGGTGGTGCCGCAGCTGACGGTGCAGCCGCCGATCACATACAGCTTCCCGTCGAGGACGGCGTTGCCGGCGCCCGCGTAGGGCTGCGGAGTGGGTGCGCCGGTGCTCCAGCTGTCCGCCCCCGGGTCGTAGACCTCCAGTTTCGGGTCGGTGGCCCCCGTGGTCGCCCAGCCGCCGACGACATAGAGCTTGCCGTCGATGAACCCGCCCGCGGGCGCTTCGCGCTTGTCGGCGGCAGACGCCTTCTTCGTCCAGGAACCGGCCGCCGGGTCCAGGGCGAACAGGCTGCTCGAATCGTCACTTCCGGTGAAGCCGAACCCGGAGTAGACCGTGCCGTCGTTGACGGCGACGACATTGCCCATCGTCGTCTCGGGCGAGTCGGGCGCGCTCTGCCAGGGGCTGTCGGCCGGTTTCGCGGACGGGTTCTCCACGGAACGCGACGGCCCCGTACGGGCCTTGCTCATCTCCGGCGAGTAGTCTCCCCTGATCTTCTGCAACGGCGCCCCCTGTTGCGTGCTCCGGGGCTCGAACGTCCCCGACTGCTCGCCCACCTTGAGGGTGGCGGCTGCGCCGCCGGTGTTCTTCACGGTCAGCTTCTGGGTGGCCTGGGCGCCCCAGCCGACGGTCTTGCCGACGCTGCCGGGCGTCACCTTCAGTTCACCGGCGGCGAGCTTGAAGTTCGCGGACACCACGCTGTCGGCCGCTGTCTTCGCGGACTTCGACAGGCTCGTGTAGTGCCCCTTCGCCGCGGTGAGGGGATGCTTGCCGAGGTCGGGCGAGAAGACGGAGTAGAAGCCGTCCTTGAGGGCGGGGTCGTCGGGGGTGGCGACCGTCGTCGTCCGCACGGCGGGGTCGTCGTCGCCGCTGACCGTGGCATCCGCCAGGCCGGCTCCCGTGTTCGCGTCGCTCACGGTGCCCGTGAGCAGGCCGCCGGGGGTCGCCGTCAGCGCCCGCTGTCCGACCAGGACGTCGTCCACCTCCCACCACCAGCCCCAGGAACCGGTGAAGTGGAAGCGCAGTGTGACGCTCTTGGCGTCCGCATACGCGTCCAGCGGGACGGTGATCCGCGCCGGGGCGCTGACGGAGGCGACGGTGGACCACACGGTCTTCCAGGTCGCTCCGCCGTCCGTGGACGCGTCGACGGACGCCGTCTGTCCCGCGGCCGACTTGTAGTCGGTGGCGAACGACACCAGCGGATTGTCCTGCCCGCTGAAGTCGTACGCAGGGCTGATGAGTTGGGTGTCCTGGGACTTTCCGCTGCCCAGGTGGTCGCTGTCGGCGATGGCGAAGGCCCCGGAACCGCCGGTGGTGTTGCCGCGCTTGCCCGCGTCGTCGAACGTCCAGCCGCCGCCGTCTCCCGCGCTGACGACCTTCCATCCGTCCGGAGCCGACGTGGTGGAGTCGAAGGGCTCGGTCGTTCCGCTGTCCTTGGAGGTGTATCCCGGTGTCGCGCCCCCGAACGGATCGGCCTTCAGGCTCAGGCCCGCGCTCACCGGTGCGTCGCCCACGGTGACCGTCCTGGTGGCCTCGTGGTAGCCGGGCGTGGCGGCGGCGACGTGCAGGGTGTAGTCGTGGCCCTCCGGCAGCGAGAGGTCGTAGGCGCCGGTGGCCGGGTCCGTCCATACGGGGGCGCCCGGCGCACCGTCGACGGTGATCTTCGCGTAGAGGGGCCAGCCGTGGCCCGAGCCGTCGGTGACCTTCCCCGAGACGCTCTGGCTCGGGACGGGATCGAGGGAGAAGTCCTTGGTCAGCGCGGCGCCGTCCGCGATGTCGACGGAGGAGGCGCCGCCGGAGGTGTACCCGAAGGCGTCGACGGCGATGTCGTACGTCCCGGCGGGGACGGTGAGTTCGTAGCCGCCGTCGGCCCCGGTCGTCGCGACGTTGGAGCCGGCGCTGACGGTCGCCCCCGGCACGGCCTTGCCGGTCGCGGAGTCGGTGACCTTGCCGGACAGCTCGCCGTGCGGGCCGCTGCGGAACGCCTCCAGCCCGTTCGGGCTGCCGAGTCCCGTCGGGCCGTCGTAGCCCGCGCCACCCGTGCACAGGTAGCTCGGACTGCACGAGCCGTTGCTGCCGCCCGTCACGTCGTTGAGCCCGGCGCCGTCGGCCGCGTAGGGGTAGGCGTTGGGATACGTGCCCGCCACCGGTGTGCCCGCGCTCGCGTACGTGGCGGCGATCAGCGGTGACGCCGCACTCGTACCGCCGTAGACGGACCAGCCGCCGCTGCCGTAGGTCTGGTAGACGGAGACGCCGGTGGCCGGGTCGGAGTCGGCCGAGACGTCGGCGAGGGCGCGGTTGGCGCACCCCGTGTCCTTCTGGAAGGCCGGCTTGGGCTCGTAGGCGGAGCAGCCGGACCCCGCGCCGTCCCACGCGCTCTCGGTCCAGCCGCGCGCGGAGTCCGCGTCGCGGGTCAGCGAGGTGCCGCCGGCCGCGGTGACGTACTGCGACGCGGCGGGGTAGCCCACTCCGTAGCCGTAGTCGCCGGTGGAGGCGACCACCGCGACCCCGGGGTGGTTGTAGTGGGCGTCCAGCTCCGTCGTCTCGGACGGGTCCTCGCCCCCGCCACCGCGGTAGTCGGTGCCGTAGGAATTGGACACGAACTTCGCACCGAGGGCGACCGCCTCGTCGACGGCCGCGCCGAGGTTCTCGAAGCTGGGGTCGTCCGCCTCGACCAGCAGGATGTGCGCGTCGGGGGCGGCGGCGGACACCATGTCGAGGTCGAGGGATATCTCGCCGGCCCAACCGGAGTCGGGGGCCGGGTAGTCGGTGCCGCCGCGCTGGCTCACCTTGGTCAGGCAGCCGTCCGCGGAGGTGCACGCCGGAAGCCCGTACTGGGCGCGGTAGACGGCCAGATCGCTCTCGGCGTTGGGATCGTCGTACGCGTCGACGATGGCGACCGTCTGCCCCGCGCCGCCGTCGGCGGGCAGGCTGTACGCACTGCGCAGGTCGCTCGCGCCCACCCCGGCCGGTGTGTCGTCGGCGGGGCGGAGGCCCTTGGCGGCCTTGATGTCGGTGCGGCGCAGGGAATAGCAGGTGGCGTCACCCGGCTTCGGGGTGGCGCAGGCCGACTCGTAGGACATACGGCCCGTGCCGGAGGCGGTGGACGGCGCCGAGGTGGCCGCGTGCGCAGGAGCGGCGGCGAGAGCCGGGCCCTGCAGGCCCAGTACCGCCATCGCCGCCGCGCTCACGACGGCGAGCGCCGCTCCGGCTCTCCGCCAGGCGCGCGACGACGGTCCCGCGGATCTCTTGGATCTCTTGGATCTGTCGGACCGGTCGGATCTCTTGGATCTTATGGATCGGGAGGATCTGGCGGATCTGTGGGATCTGTTCTGTCTTTCCGAGGTGCGCACCGTGTGACTCCCATGCTGCGAGCAGGGGTCGACCCGTAACGGTCCTGGGGCGACGGCGAATGGAAGCATTCACCGGGAATCAATTAATGAGCTGTTCCGCTGCGCCGGTCAATACGTCCGATGTTACTGATGCGTGAAATGCGGTCACTTCACGGATGAAGTTCCCGGAAAACCTGTAAGACCGGGTGGAAGCGGATCAGAGGAGTCTTTGAGGGAGTGATTCACCACTTGTCCACCGCTCGAATCCAGCCTGCTTCAGGGGGTGTTGGGGCGGATCGGACCCTGCGAAAAGGGACGGCGTGCAGACCGGGGAGGCTCGGCGCGGGCGACGGTCCGGCGGCGGGACCCCGGCGGGCCGCGACGGCCGACGAGGCCGTCCATCTGCGATGAGTGCCGCATTCCTGAGTCGGGCTCCGGCCGGGTTGGTGCGGGAACGCGGGAGCCCTCCGGGAAAGTCACACCGGACATGGACGGTTCGCGCAGTGGCCGACTCTCTCTCCTCTGCCAGGACGAGAGGATTCAGGCGCGGAGACGAATCCGTCCGCCGGAACTTCGCGCATTCCGTGACGGACCGTGCGGACGCGGTCGCGTGGGCCGGACTTGCCCGGTGTCACGTGGGCCGGACGGATCACCCCTGGCGGGGAGGTTTGCGTCGCGTACGCCGCACGGACTGTAGTCGTAGCGCTTGGCGGCGCTCGTGGTGCCCTGCCTCCCGGGCGTGAAGCCTGGGAGCCGAGAGGCTTGGGGTGTCGGCGGAGGCGGCGCCGACCGCGCGGCTGCGGCCGTCGGCGCGTCCTGCGGTGCCCGACGCCGTGCCGGTGGCCGCCCGGAGTGCCGTGGCCGGGTGGGAGGCCCCCCGCGGGGGGGGGGGGGGGCGCCCGGGGGGGGGGGGCCGCCGGGGCGGCGGTCTGGACAAGCTGGATGGCGCGGTCCGTAGCGGTCACAAGCAGGCTTTCGTCGGCGGTCATGGAGACGTC
>NZ_JAIUKE010000293.1 GCF_020176795.1 Streptomyces sp. 8L | reverse complement strand
CTCCCCGCGCCGGGGGCGCCCGGGGGGGGCCCCCCCCCCGGGGGGGGGGGGGGGGGCGGGGGGGGCGCCGCCCCGGGGGGGGGGGCGCGGCCCCCCCGGGGGGGGGGGGGGGGGGGCCCCCCCGGCCGGGCGTGGGCGGCGTGGTGTCGGCATGGCGGCGACGCTAGCGACGGCCGACCCGACGTACGAGCGAATTACCCCGCGGTCTAGCGTGATGGGCGAATACCGACGGCCGGGCGCATGTCGGAACCCGGCCGGCACCGGGCGGCACCGACCCGGTGGGCGAGACCGGTACCCGAAGGAAGGTGCGGCGTGCTGCCGGAACTGACGTTGAGCCGGGGCTTCACGTCCTGGACGCTCGACCCGGCGGCGCTGGTCGCCGTGGTCCTGCTCGGCGGCCTCTACGCGTACGGCGTCACGCGGCGCGTCCGGTCCGGCCAGGGCTGGTCGGTGCTGCGGGCCGCGTCGTTCGCGGTGCTCGGCCTCGGCATGATCGTCGTCGCCACCATGTCCTCGCTCGCCGTCTACGACCGGGTGCTCTTCTGGCCGGCCGCCGTGCAGAACATCCTGCTCGACCTGCTCGCGCCGCTCGGCCTCGCCCTCGGCGATCCGCTGGGCCTCGCGTCCCCGGACGGCGGGCTGCGCCGCGTGATGACCTCGCGGCCCGTGCGGCTGCTGACGTTCCCGCTCGTCAGCTCGTTGTTCGTGCTGGTGTCGGAGCTGACCATCTACTTCACGCCGTACTTCCCCACGGCCCTGCACAACGATCCGGTGCGGCAGCTGATGCACGCGCAACTGCTGCTCACCGGCTGCCTGTTCGTCCTGCCGATGCTGACCGGGCAGGAGCTGCTGCCCCGCTGGTGCACGCACCCGGTCAGGGCCGCGCTGGTGTTCTTCGACGGGCTCTTCGACTCGATCCCCGGCATCGTCGTGATGACGAGCGGGGCCCTGATCGCCGGACCCTGGTACAAGGCGCACCCCCGGACCTGGGGCCCCACGCTCCAGTTCGACCAGATGCTCGGCGGCGGCCTGATGCTGACGCTCGCGGAACTCGTCGCCCTGCCGTTCCTCATCGCGGTGTTCTTCCAGTGGTGGCACAGCGAGCGGGACCGCACCGCGGAACTCGACGCCCGGCTCGACGCGGAGCTGACTCCCGTCGTCCCGGCCACGGCGGGCGCTGTCGTCGCGGCGTCCGGAGCGGCGTCCGCGGACTCCGCCCCGGCCGCGTCCGCGGAGTCCGAACGGGTGCGCCCCTGGTGGGAGACCGACGGCGGAGAGGTCGGCCAGCGGATGCGCCGGACCCGCTGACGGGCCCGCGCCGGGCCGCCCGCGGCACCCGTGCGGCAACCACGGCCCGTGGGCTACGGTCGGGCCGTGATCGTCGTCGCCGGAGAGTCCCTGATCGACCTGGTCCCCGCCGACCGCGCGGGCGGCCCCCTCGCGCCCCTGACGCCCAGGCGCGGCGGCGGCCCGTACAACACGGCCGTCGCCCTCGGCCGCCTCGGTGAGCGCACCGCCTTCTGCTCCCGGATCTCCACGGACGTGTTCGGGGAGTCCCTCGTCGAGGGGCTGCGCGAGGCGGGCGTCGAGATGGCGTTCGTGCAGCGCGGACCCGAACCCACGACGCTCGCCGTGGCGACGCTGTCCGAGGACGGTTCCGCCGGATTCGGCTTCTACGCGGAGGGCAGCGCCGACCGCCTCTTCGAGGTCCCGCCCGCCCTGCCGCCGTCCGTACGGGCGATCGCGTTCGGTACGTGTTCCCTCGTCCTCGAACCCGGCGCCACCGCGTACGAGGCGCTGCTGCGCCGCGAGGCGGCCCGGGGCGTCCTCACCCTGCTCGATCCGAACATCCGGGCGGGCCTCGTCCCGGACGCGGCGGCGTACCGGGCCCGGTTCCGGTCCTGGCTGCCGTCGGTGTCCCTGCTGAAGCTGTCCGAGCAGGACGCTCAGTGGCTCGGCGGCACCCCCGGCGACTGGCTCGGGAGCGGACCCGCCGCGGTGGTGCTCACCCGGGGCGGGGGCGGGCTCAGCGCCTTCACGGCGGCGGGCGGCGAGGTGTCGGTGCCGTCGGTGCCCGTCGAGGTCGCGGACACGATCGGCGCGGGCGACACGGTCAACGCGGCGCTGCTGCACGGGCTCGCCGCGCACGACGCCCTGACACCGCGGGCACTCGGCGGCCTGGGCGAGCGCGGCTGGCGCGAGGTGCTCTCCCTCGCCGCCAGGGCCGCGGCGGTGACCTGCTCGCGGCCGGGCGCGGACCCGCCGTACGCCTCGGAGCTGGCCGGCGAGTGACTCGGCCAGCTCCTGGCCCACCGTCCGGCAGGGCGCGGCTCCGCCGATATCCGGTCCGTCCTGGCCTGCGACCGGCCGGGCGCGGCTCCGCCGACATCCGGCCCGTCCTCGCCCATCGCCCGGCACAGCGGCCGCCTAGACGGCCGCGACGCCGTCCAGGAACGCGCCGACCGCTGCCGCGAAACCCTCCGGGTCCTCCGTCCACGGCAGGTGGCCCCCTTCCGGCAGAACGGTCCTCGTGACGTGGGGGAGCGCGCGCTCCAGGGAGTCGACCGCCGAGCGCGGGCGGATGTCCCGGGCGCCGTCCACGATCAGGACCGGGACCGTGAGCGCCGCGCAGCGCTCCAGCGGTCCGCCCGAGGCGACCAGCGACCTGGCCTCCCCGTTGAGGGTCCTGTTGCACTCCTGGTTGACGCCGAACCACGGCGTCGCCATGGCCTCGGCCGACGCCAGGGCGTCCGGGCCCGGGAAGTCCGCCGACCACTGGAGTACGCACATCTCGCGCTCCTCGGCCCGGGTCAGCTGGGCCGCCGGCCGGTCGCGCAGCTCCCGCCAGCGCGCCAGGCGCGGGCCGAGCGCCCGGCGGAGCCCTGCCTCGTAGCCGGGGTGCCAGGCCGCTTCGGCGTCCACGCCGACCCCGGCCACGTACACCAGCGCACTCACCCGGTCCGGGTGCGCCAGCGCGTAGAACAGGGCGAGCTGCGCGCCCCACGAGTGACCGACCAACACGGTCCGCTCCAGTCCGAACCCGCGCCGTACGGCGTCGAGGTCGGCCACCGACCGGGCCACCGTGTACGGGCCCCGGCGCTGTGAACGGCCGCAGCCCCGCTGGTCCCAGCGCACCACCGGCCGCGCCCCGAGGCGCGCGGCCGGTGCCTGGAGGGTGTCCCAGAGGCCGGGGCCGCCGTGGCACAGGATCACCGGCGCGGCCGGGCCGTCCGTCTCGCGGACGGCCCACAGCCGGACGCCGTCGTCCGCCACCACGCCGACGCCGCCCCCGCCGCTGCCGCCGTGCCCGTCCTGTGCCCGCCCGCTCGTCGCCATGACGGGGATCTTGCCGGGTCACGGACCGCTGCCGCACGCGATTTGATCCGCGACCCCTCGCGCGGCTCCCGGCCGCCCCGCGCTACTTCGCGCGCGGTGTCCGGGACCTCGTCGTGGCCGCCGCCTTCTTCTCGGCGGTCTGCTGGATACCGGCCTTCTTCGCGGCGGCCTTCGCCACCGTCTTCTTCGCCGTCGTCTTCCTGGCCCCCGCCTTGCGGACGGGCGCCTTCTTCCCCGGCATGGCCGCCTCGCTGACGCGCTCCGTGTCGAGGATGTCCCGCAGGAACTTGCCGGTGTGGCTGGTGGCCACGCCCGCGATCTGCTCCGGGGTGCCCTCCGCGACCACCAGACCGCCGCCGTTGCCGCCCTCGGGCCCCATGTCGACCACCCAGTCCGCCGTCTTCACGACGTCCAGGTTGTGCTCGATCACGATCACCGTGTTGCCCTTGTCGACCAGACCGGACAGCACCGAGATCAGCTTGCTGATGTCCTCGAAGTGCAGACCTGTCGTCGGCTCGTCCAGAACGTAGACCGTGCGGCCGGTGGACCGCTTCTGGAGTTCGCTGGAGAGCTTGACGCGCTGGGCCTCGCCGCCCGAGAGCGTCGGCGCCGGCTGGCCGAGCCGGACATAGCCGAGACCCACCTCGTTGAGCGTCTTCAGGTGGCGCGAGATCGTGGGCACGGCCCCGAAGAAGTCCAGCGCCTCCTCGATCGGCATGTCCAGCACCTCGGCGATGTTCTTGCCCTTGTAGTGGACCTCCAGCGTCTCCCGGTTGTACCGGGCGCCGTGGCACACCTCGCAGGGCACGTACACGTCCGGCAGGAAGTTCATCTCGATCTTGATGGTGCCGTCGCCCGCGCAGTTCTCGCAGCGGCCGCCCTTCACATTGAACGAGAAGCGTCCCTGGAGGTACCCGCGCACCTTCGCCTCGGTCGTCTCCGCGAACAGCTTGCGGACGTGGTCGAACACGCCCGTGTACGTCGCCGGGTTGGACCGGGGCGTCCGTCCGATCGGGGACTGGTCGACATGCACGACCTTGTCGACGAGGTCGTCGCCGTCGACGCGCGTGTGCCGTCCGGGCACCGACTTCGCGCCGTTCAGCTCCCGCGCCAGGTGCGTGTACAGGATGTCGTTGACCAGGGTCGACTTCCCGGACCCGGAGACGCCGGTGACGGCCGTGAGCACCCCGAGCGGGAACGACACGTCGATGTCCTGGAGGTTGTTCTCCCGCGCCCCGTGCACCGTCAGCCGGCGCGCCGGGTCGACCGGCCTGCGGATGTCCGGCGTCGGGATGGACCGCTTGCCCACCAGGTACTGCCCGGTCAGCGACTCCTTGTTGGCCAGCAGCTCCTTCAGCGGGCCCGAGTGGACGACCTTGCCGCCGTGCTCGCCCGCGCCGGGGCCGATGTCCACGATCCAGTCCGCGACCTTGATCGTGTCCTCGTCGTGCTCGACCACGATCAGGGTGTTGCCCATGTCCCGCAGCCGCACCAGCGTCTCGATCAGCCGGTGGTTGTCGCGCTGGTGCAGGCCGATGGACGGCTCGTCCAGCACGTACAACACACCGACCAGGCCGGAACCGATCTGCGTCGCCAGCCGGATGCGCTGCGCCTCGCCGCCGGAGAGCGTGCCCGCCGCCCGGTTCAGCGACAGGTAGTCGAGGCCGACGTCGACCAGGAACCGCAGCCGCTCGTTGACCTCCTTGAGCACCCGCTCGGCGATCTTCTTGTCGCGCGCGTTCAGCGTGAGCTTCGCCAGGAACTCCGCGCAGTCGCTGATCGACATCGCGGAGACCTCGGCGATGGACTTGTCCATCACCGTCACCGCGAGCACGATCGGCTTCAGGCGCGTGCCCTCGCAGGTGGGGCAGGGCACCTCGCGCATGTACCCCTCGAAGCGCTCCCTGCTGGAGTCGCTCTCGGCCTCCTGGTGGCGCCGCTTCACATACGAGACGGCGCCCTCGAAGGAGGGCGTCACATAGGCGCGCTCGCGCCCGTACCGGTTGCGGTAGCGGACCTCGACCTGCGTCTTGTGGCCGTACAGCAGCGCCTTCTTGGCCCGCTGCGGCAGCCCCGCCCAGGGGATGTCCGTACGGAAGCCCAGCGCGTCCGCGAGACCTCCGATCATCCGGCCGAAGTACTCCCGGGTGTGCCCGTGCGACCACGGGTGGATCGCGCCCTCGTCCAGCGACTTGTCCTCGTCGGGGACGATCAGCTCCGCGTCGACCTCCATCCGCGTGCCGATGCCGGTGCAGTCGGGGCAGGCGCCGAAGGGCGAGTTGAAGGAGAAGGAACGCGGCTCCAGCTCCTCGAACGAGAGGTCGTCGTACGGGCAGTAGAGGTGCTCCGAGTACATCCGCTCGCGCTCGGGGTCGTCCTCGGGGAGGTCGACGAAGTCGAGCACGACCATGCCGCCGGACAGCCCGAGCGCGGTCTCCACGGAGTCGGTCAGCCGGCGCTTGGCGGAGTCCTTGACGGTCAGGCGGTCGACGACCACCTCGATCGTGTGCTTCTCCTGCTTCTTCAGCTTCGGCGGGTCGGTCAGCTGGATCGTGGCGCCGTCGACCCGGGCCCGGCTGTAGCCCTTGGTCTGGAGGTCGGAGAACAGGTCCACGAACTCGCCCTTGCGCTCGCGCACCAGCGGCGAGAGGACCTGGAACCTGCTGCCCTCCGGCAGCTCGAGCACCTTGTCCACGATCGCCTGCGGCGACTGCCGCGTGATCGGCCGGCCGCACTCGGGGCAGTGCGGCTTGCCGATGCGCGCGAACAGCAGGCGCAGGTAGTCGTAGACCTCGGTGATGGTGCCGACCGTCGAGCGCGGGTTGCGCGAGGTCGACTTCTGGTCGATCGAGACGGCCGGGGAGAGGCCCTCGATGAAGTCGACGTCCGGCTTGTCCATCTGTCCGAGGAACTGCCGGGCGTACGAGGACAGCGACTCCACGTAGCGGCGCTGCCCCTCCGCGAAGATCGTGTCGAACGCGAGCGAGGACTTGCCCGATCCGGAGAGCCCGGTGAAGACGATGAGTGAATCGCGGGGCAGGTCCAGCGAGACATTGCGGAGATTGTGCTCGCGAGCGCCACGGACGATGAGACGGTCGGCCACGCCGGTCCGCACCTTTCGTATGGGGGATGCAGGGGCGGAGCCCCCTCAGCGGAATGCCGGGGGCCGCCAGAGCGATGGACTGCTGTACACGGACTTGCTGTACACGGACTGCTGTACATGGACTTGCTGTACACGGACTGCTTACGGGATCTGCGGGTGTGCACAGTGGTGTGCACGGTGCTGCGGGGGCGCACGCCTGGACGGACGCATCCGTCGCGGAGGCATCGGTACGAGGCGTCGCGGCGGAGGCCCCCGCGCGGGTGTGCGCGAGGTGCGCATACCAGGATGCCTCTTCCGCGGCCCTTCCCGAGCCTATAGCACGCGCATTCGATTTACGGGGGACTTCGGACCCCAACCCCTGGATTCACCCGAACGGGTGGCGCGGATCACGTGCCCCCGTACAGTGGCGCCCATGACCTACAGCGGAGAGGTGCAGGTCGGCGGGCCTGCCGATGTACACGAACTGCCCGACCTGATGATCTCGAAGGTCGCGGTCGGACCCATGAACAACAACGCCTACCTGCTGCGCTGCCGGGCCACCGGTGTTCAGCTGCTCATCGACGCGGCGGCCGACCCCGGCACCCTGATCGGCCTCATCGGCGAGGACGGCGTCGCCGCCGTCGTCACCACCCACTCGCACGGCGACCACTGGGGCGCGCTCGCCGAGGTCGTGAAGGCGACCGGAGCACGCACCTACGCCGGGCGGTACGACGCCGAGGACATCCCCGTGCCCACCGACGTGGAGGTCGAGGACGGCGACACCATCGGGTTCGGTGAGATCACGCTCACCGCCCGCCACATCGTCGGCCACACGCCGGGCTCGATCGCCCTCGTCTACGACGACCCGCACGGCCACCCGCACCTGTTCACCGGCGACTGCCTCTTCCCCGGCGGCGTCGGCAACACGAACGAGGACCCGGTGGCCTTCGCGAGCCTCCTGAACGACGTCGAGACCAAGCTCTTCGGCCGGCTCCCCGACGAGACCTGGGTCTACCCGGGCCACGGCAACGACACGACCCTCGGCGCCGAGCGGCCGCACCTGCCGGAGTGGCGCGAGCGCGGCTGGTAGCGGCGGAAGGCGCCGGGCGGGCGGCGCGCGCCGGTGGAGCGCGCGGCTGGAGCGGCCCGTGCGGCCGGCCCCGGGCGCACGGGGAGGTCCGGGGCGGCCCGGGCCCGGTGCGAGGCGCGCCCCGGCCCGGACGTCCTGTGCCGGGCGGCCCGGGCCGGTGCCGGGGCGTCCGGTCCGTCCCGGTAGCGTCTCGTCCGTACCGTCCGCCCCGTCACCCGTGGAGCGCCTCCATGCCCGGCCTGTCCGCCCGCTTCGCCAACCGCCGCGCGCTCCTCAAGGGCGCCGCGCTCGCCGGGGCCACGGCCCTCGGCGCCGCCGCCTGCGGCCCCGGCAAGAAGGCGGCGGCGAGCCCCACCCCGACGGCGCCCGTCGATCTCGGGTCGCCCGGCGCCGTACCGGTCGGCGGCGCGCGGCTCTACCGCGACGACAAGGTCGTCGTGTACTGCCCCGCCAAGGGCAGCTACAAGGGCTTCAGCGCCGTCTGCACCCACCAGGGATGCGTGCTCACCGAGATCGTCGGGACGACCGGCGAGTGTCCCTGCCACGGCAGCCGCTTCGACGTCACCACGGGCAAGGTCGTCCAGGGACCCGCGCAGGCGCCGCTGCCGCCCGTGCCGGTCAGGGCCGAGGGCGGCAGGCTCGTCGCGGGCCCGGACACGGCGGCGGGGAAGGCGTCCACCGGAGCGTCCGCCGGCGCCTGAGGGCCGGTCCCCGCGCGGCGGCCGGAGCTCCACCGCGACCCGCCCGGCGACCCTCCCGCCGCAACGCTGACTGTCCGTCCCCGCCAGTAGGGTGGCCGTATGGCCGACCCCTCCAGCTACCGCCCCAAGCCGGGAGAGATCCCCGACTCGCCGGGGGTCTACAAGTTCCGCGACGACCACCGCCGGGTGATCTACGTGGGCAAGGCGAAGAGCCTGCGGCAGCGTCTCGCCAACTACTTCCAGGACCTGTCGGGGCTCCATCCGCGCACGCGCACGATGGTCACCACGGCCGCCTCCGTGGAGTGGACGGTCGTGTCCACCGAGGTCGAGGCGCTCCAGCTCGAATACTCCTGGATCAAGGAGTTCGACCCCCGGTTCAACGTCAAGTACCGCGACGACAAGTCCTATCCGTACCTCGCGGTCACGCTGAACGAGAAGTTCCCGCGCGTCCAGGTGATGCGCGGCGCCAAGCGGAAGGGCGTGCGCTACTTCGGTCCCTACGGCCACGCGTGGGCGATCCGCGAGACCGTCGACCTGATGCTGCGCGTCTTCCCCGTACGGACCTGCTCCGCCGGGGTGTTCAAGAACGCGGAGCGCACAGGACGCCCCTGCCTCCTCGGGTACATCGGCAAGTGCTCGGCGCCGTGCGTGGGCCGGGTCACCCCCGAGGAGCACCGCGAACTCGCCGACGAGTTCTGCGACTTCATGGCGGGCAGGACCGGCGCGTACCTGCGCCGCCTGGAGCGGCGGATGGCGGAGGCCGCCGAGGAGATGGAGTACGAGCGCGCCGCGCGCCTGCGCGACGACATAGGCGCGCTGCGGCGGGCCATGGAGAAGAACGCGGTGGTGCTCGCCGACGCCACCGACGCGGACCTCATCGCCGTCGCCGAGGACGAGCTGGAGGCGGCCGTGCAGATCTTCCACGTGCGCGGCGGCCGCGTGCGCGGACAGCGCGGCTGGGTCACGGACAAGGTCGAGGCGGTCGGCACCGGCGAACTGGTCGAGCACGCGCTCCAGCAGCTCTACGGCGAGGAGCGCGGCGACGCCGTGCCCAAGGAGGTCCTGGTCCCCGCGCTGCCCGGCGACGACGAGGCGGCCACCGCCGCCGTCACGCAGTGGCTCAGCGACCGGCGCGGTGCGCACGTGTCCCTGCGCATCCCGCAGCGCGGTGACAAGAAGGACCTGATGGAGACGGTCGCGCGCAACGCGCAGCAGGCCCTCGGCCTGCACAAGACCAAGCGCGCCAGCGACCTGACCACCCGCTCGCGAGCCCTGGAGGAGATCGCGGCGGCGCTCGGCCTCGACAGCGCGCCCCTGCGGATCGAGTGCTTCGACATCTCGCACTTCCAGGGCGACGACGTGGTGGCCTCCATGGTCGTCTTCGAGGACGGCCTCGCCCGCAAGAGCGAGTACCGCAGGTTCCAGATCAAGACCTTCGCCGGCCAGGACGACGTCAGGTCCATGCACGAGGTGATCAGCCGCCGCTTCCGCCGCTACCTCCAGGAGAAGGAGCGCACGGGCGAGTGGCCCGAGGGCCGGGAGGAGGCGCCGGAGCCCGGCGACGGCGAGGCGGCCGGCGCGCGGGACCAGCAGGAGGCCGGGAGCGCGGACGGCGCCGCCCGCGCGCGGCCGGAGCGCGTGATGGTGCGCGCGGAGTCCACGCGCACCATGGCACCCGCGGGCACGGGCCCCGCCACGGACGCGGGACCTGCCCGGGACGCAGGCGCGGGCCCCGCCGCGGACGGCGGCGCGGGCCTCAAGGACGACGACGGGCGCCCCAGGCGGTTCGCCTACCCGCCCCAGCTCCTCGTCGTGGACGGCGGGCAGCCGCAGGTCGCGGCGGCCAAGCGGGCCCTGGACGAGCTGGGCATCGACGACGTCGCCGTCTGCGGCCTCGCCAAGCGCCTCGAAGAGGTGTGGCTGCCGGACGACGACGACCCGGTCGTCCTGCCGCGCTCCAGCGAGGGCCTGTACCTGCTCCAGCGGGTGCGCGACGAGGCGCACCGCTTCGCCATCACCTACCAGCGCGCCAAGCGGGCCAAGCGCATCAGGTCGGGCCCGCTGGACGACGTCCCCGGCCTGGGGGAGGCGAGGAAACAGCTGCTCGTCAAGCATTTCGGCTCGGTGAAAAGGCTCCGGCAGGCCACAATCGAGCAGATCTGCGAGGTGCCCGGGTTCGGCCGCAAGACGGCCGAGTCCGTGGTGGTGGCCCTCGCCGGGGCGGCCCCGGCCGCACCCGCCGTGAACACGGCCACAGGAGAGATCATCGAAGACGACCGGGACGACCGGGATAACCGGGACAACGGGGACAGCGGGGGCAGCGGGCATGACTGAGGACGACCGGCACAGCGAGCACCACCGGGACGGAGCGCGGCAGATGAGTACGGGCGGCACGCACACGAGCGGCGGGGGCGGCGAGAGCGTCCCGTCCGAACCGGCCGGCCACGAGCCCGGCATCCCCGAACTGGTGATCATCTCCGGCATGTCGGGGGCGGGCCGCAGCACCGCCGCCAAGTGCCTGGAGGACCTCGGCTGGTTCGTCGTGGACAACCTCCCGCCCGCGCTGATCCCGACGATGGTCGAGCTCGGCGCCCGCTCGCAGGGCAACGTGGCGCGGATCGCCGTCGTCGTCGACGTGCGCGGCCGGCGCTTCTTCGACAATCTGCGCGAGTCGCTCGCCGACCTGGAGGCCAAGGGCGTCACCCGCAGGATCGTCTTCCTGGAGTCCTCCGACGAGGCGCTGGTGCGCCGCTTCGAGTCCGTACGGCGCCCGCACCCGCTCCAGGGCGACGGCCGGACGCTCGACGGGATCGTCGCCGAGCGCGACCTGCTGCGCGAACTGCGCGGCGACGCCGACCTGGTGATCGACACCTCCAGCCTCAACGTGCACGAGCTGCGCGCCAAGCTCGACGCCGGGTTCGCCGGCGAGGAGGAGCCCGAACTGCGGGCCACGGTCATGTCGTTCGGCTACAAGTACGGCCTCCCCGTGGACGCCGACCTCGTCGCGGACTGCCGGTTCCTGCCCAACCCGCACTGGGTGCCCGAGCTGCGCCCGTACACGGGGCTCAACGAGGAGGTATCGGGCTACGTCTTCAACCAGCCAGGCGCGAAGGAGTTCCTGGACCGCTACACCGAGCTCCTTGAGCTGGTCGCCTCCGGCTACCGCCGAGAGGGCAAGCGCTACGTGACCATCGCCATCGGCTGCACGGGCGGCAAGCACCGCTCGGTGGCCATGTCCGAGCGCCTCGCCGCGCGCCTCGCCGACGCGGGCATCGAGACGGTCACCGTCCACCGCGACCTGGGGCGCGAGTGACCGGCCGTACGTTCAGACTCCGCAGGCTGCGCACCGGCAACCCCGTGCTCTCCGCGCGGGGGCGCGGCGCGCAGCCCAAGGTCGTCGCCCTCGGCGGCGGGCACGGCCTGTCCGCGTCGCTCACCTCGCTGCGCAGGATCACCGGCGACCTCACGGCCGTCGTCACCGTCGCGGACGACGGCGGCTCCAGCGGCCGGCTGCGCGAGGAACTCGGCGTGCTGCCGCCGGGCGACCTGCGCAAGGCGCTCGCCGCGCTGTGCGGCGACGACGAGTGGGGCCAGACCTGGTCCCACGTCATCCAGCACCGCTTCGAGTCCCAGGGCGACCTGCACGACCACGCCGTGGGGAACCTGCTGATCGTCGCCCTCTGGGAACAGCTCGGCGACCACGTCAAGGCGCTCGACCTCGTCGGCAAGCTGCTCGGCGCGCACGGCCGCGTCCTGCCGATGTCCGCGGTGCCGCTGGAGCTCCAGGCGCTCGTGCGCGGCCACGACCCGGCGCGCCCGGACGAGATCGAGACGGTGCGCGGCCAGGCGACGGTCGCGCTGACCCGCGGCGAGGTCCAGTCCGTCCACCTCGTGCCGCCCGACCCGCCGGCCGTGCCGGAGGCCGTACAGGCCGTCATGGACGCCGACTGGGTGGTTCTCGGCCCCGGATCGTGGTTCTCCTCGGTCATACCCCACCTGCTCGTTCCCGAGCTGCTCACGGCCCTGATCGAGACCAGGGCGCGCCGGGTCCTCTCGCTGAACCTCGCCCCCCAGCCCGGCGAAACCGAGGGGTTCTCACCGCAGCGTCATTTGGAGGTTTTGGCGCGACACGCCCCTAAACTCGCCCTGGACGTGGTGCTGGCCGACCGGGCCGCCGTGCCCGACAGCGACTCCCTCGCCGATGCCGCCAAGCGCTTCGGTGCCGCCGTCGAGCTGGCGCCGGTCGCCACCCGCGACAGCTCCGCGAAGCACGACCCGGAGCTGCTCGCCGCCGCGTACGACCGTATTTTTCGCATGCATGGAAGGATCGGCCCATGGCGATGACGCCAGCGGTGAAGGACGAGATCGCCCGGCTACCGGTCACCCGGACGTGCTGCAGGAAGGCCGAGGTCTCCGCGATCCTCCGGTTCGCCGGCGGGCTGCATCTGGTCAGCGGCCGCATCGTGATCGAGGCGGAGCTCGACACGAGCATCGCGGCGCGGCGCCTGCGCAAGGACATCCTGGAGATCTTCGGGCACAACTCCGAGCTGGTCGTGATGGCGCCTGGCGGGCTGCGGCGCGGCAGCCGTTACGTCGTACGGGTGATCACGGGCGGCGATCAGCTCGCCCGGCAGACGGGCCTGGTGGACGGTCGCGGCCGGCCCATCCGCGGCCTGCCGCCGCAGGTCGTCTCGGGGGCGACGTGCGACGCGGAGGCCGCGTGGCGCGGCGCCTTCCTCGCCCACGGCTCGCTGACGGAGCCGGGCCGGTCCTCCTCGCTGGAGGTCACCTGCCCGGGCCCCGAGGCCGCCCTCGCCCTGGTCGGCGCGGCACGCCGGCTCCAGATCCCCGCGAAGGCCCGCGAAGTACGGGGCGTCGACCGGGTGGTCGTACGCGACGGTGACGCGATCGGCGCGCTGCTGACGCGCCTCGGGGCGCACGAGTCGGTGCTCGCGTGGGAGGAGCGGCGGATGCGCCGCGAGGTCCGCGCGACGGCGAACCGCCTGGCGAACTTCGACGACGCGAACCTGCGCCGCTCCGCGCGGGCCGCCGTCGCGGCGGGCGCCCGGGTGCAGCGCGCGCTGGAGATCCTCGCAGACGAGGTGCCCGAGCACCTCGCGGCGGCGGGCCGCCTGCGCATGGAGCACAAGCAGGCGTCCCTGGAGGAGCTGGGCGCGCTCGCGGACCCACCGCTGACCAAGGACGCGGTCGCGGGCCGGATCAGGCGTCTGCTCGCCATGGCCGACAAGCGGGCCCAGGACCTGGGCATCCCGGGCACGGATTCCGGTCTGAGCGAGGAGCTGGCGGACGGACTGGCGGTCTGACCCGGGCGTCGCGCACCGCACGGGGCCCGCGCCCCGGACCCCGTCGGAAGGGGCCCGGCGCGGGCCCCGGCCCGTCCGGGACGCCACCCGGCGCAGGTGTGCGGCCCCGCTCGCGGCGCCCTCAGGCGTCCCGCAAGGACCCTGGCGGGACCCGGCACATCCGACCGGTTGCCCGCCCAGGTGAGCGCCTCGCGGCCGGCCGGCGTCGAGGGGCCCTCTGATGTCACGGCCGCCGCCCGGGGGCGGTAGGGTCGTAGACGGTCGGGGACATCCCATACAGCTCGCCGGGCGTCGGACGCACGGCGTACCAACGAGGAGATCGGTTCGTGACGATCCGCGTAGGCATCAACGGCTTTGGCCGCATCGGGCGTAACTACTTCCGCGCGTTGCTGGAGCAGGGTGCGGACATCGAGATCGTGGCTGTCAACGACCTGGGTGACACCGCGACCACGGCGCACCTGCTCAAGTACGACACGATCCTGGGCCGCCTCAAGGCCGAGGTCAGCCACACCGCCGACACCATCACCGTCGACGGGCACGTCATCAAGGTCCTTTCCGAGCGCAACCCCGCCGACATCCCGTGGGGCGAGCTGGGCGTCGACATCGTCATCGAGTCGACCGGCATCTTCACGAAGAAGGCCGACGCCGAGAAGCACATCGCGGGCGGCGCCAAGAAGGTCCTCATCTCGGCTCCGGCCAAGGACGAGGACATCACGATCGTGATGGGCGTCAACCAGGACAAGTACGACCCGGCGAAGCACAACGTCATCTCCAACGCGTCGTGTACCACCAACTGCGTGGCGCCGATGGCCAAGGTCCTCCTGGAGAACTTCGGCATCGTCAAGGGCCTGATGACGACGGTGCACGCGTACACGAACGACCAGCGCATCCTGGACTTCCCGCACAAGGACCTGCGTCGCGCCCGCGCCGCGGCCGAGAACATCATCCCGACCACCACGGGCGCCGCGAAGGCCACCGCGCTGGTCATCCCGGAGCTGGCGGGCAAGCTCGACGGCATCGCGATGCGCGTGCCGGTGCCCACGGGCTCCGTCACCGACCTCGTGGTCGAGGTCGAGCGCGAGGTGACCAAGGAAGAGGTCAACGCCGCCTTCCAGAAGGCCGCCGAGGGCCAGCTCAAGGGCCTGCTCTCGTACACCGAGGACCCGATCGTCTCCTCGGACATCGTCAACTGGCCGGCGTCCTGCACGTTCGACTCCTCCCTGACCATGGTCCAGGGCAAGAGCGTGAAGATCATCGGCTGGTACGACAATGAGTGGGGTTACTCCAACCGCCTTGTCGACCTCACGGTCTTCGTCGGCGACCAGCTCTGATCCGTACGGCATGAGCCCAGGGCCCGGCCCGCGCATCGTCGCGGCGTACGGGCCCTGTGGCCTGTCGGCAGCCCTGAGGAGTCACGGAAACTCATGAAGACGATCGATGAACTTCTGGCGGACGGCGACGGCGTACGCGGCAAGCGCGTCTTCGTACGCGCCGACCTGAACGTGCCCCTGTCCGGCACCACCATCACCGACGACGGCCGCATCCGGGCCGTCCTGCCGACGGTCGTGCGCCTCGCCGAGGCCGGCGCGCGCGTGATCGTCGCCTCGCACCTCGGCCGCCCCAAGGGCGCCCCGGACCCCGCCTTCTCCCTCGCGCCCGCCGCCGCCCGCCTCGGTGAACTCCTGGGGCAGCACGGCATCCACACGGAGTTCGCGACCGACACGGTCGGCGAGTCCGCCCGGGCGGTCGTCGCGGGCCTGGCGGACGGCCAGGTCGCCGTCCTGGAGAACCTGCGCTTCAACCCCGGCGAGACCGCCAAGGACGACGCGGAGCGCGGCGCCTTCGCCGACCGGCTCGCCGCCCTCGCGGACCTCTACGTCGGAGACGGCTTCGGCGCCGTGCACCGCAAGCACGCCTCCGTCTACGACCTCCCGGCGCGCCTCCCGCACGCCGCGGGCGGCCTCATCGCCACCGAGGTCGGCGTCCTCAAGAAGCTCACCGAGAACGTCGAGCGGCCCTATGTGGTCGTGCTCGGCGGCGCCAAGGTCTCCGACAAGCTCGGCGTCATCGACCACCTGCTGGAGAAGGCCGACCGCATCCTCATCGGCGGCGGCATGGCCTTCACCTTCCTCAAGGCCCAGGGCCACGAGGTCGGTTCCTCGCTGCTCCAGGAGGACCAGATCCCCGTGGTGCGGGAGTACCTCAAGCGGGCCGACGAGCGCGGCGTGGAGTTCGTGCTCCCCGTCGACCTGAAGGTCGCCGCCGAGTTCCCCGACTTGAAGACCAAGGCGCC